>JAHIJO010000018.1 GCA_018898455.1 Verrucomicrobiota bacterium
CCTTGGATTGCTACGCTTCAAAAAACTCCAAAGACTTTCTGATCATAATCCGTGCCAATCCGTGTTCATCCGTGGTTAAAAAAATCTTTGCTGATGTTTTCTTGTTTTTCATAGCGGTTTCTGGTGGATAAGGTACTAACGCTGGCCGGCAAAATGTATATGGCGGGCATATTCCGGGATATCACCGAGCGCAAACAAGCGGATGACCTCATTCGCGCCTCGCTCCGGGAAAAGGAAGTGCTTCTGAAGGAAATCCATCATCGCGTGAAGAACAATCTGCAGGTCATTTCCAGCCTGCTCAATCTTCAATCCCAGTATATTGTCCACCCCCATGATCTGCAACTGTTCCGGGAGAGCCAGATGCGGCTGAGAACCATGGCCCTGATTCATGAAAAGTTATATCAATCCTCCGATCTGTCCCAGACGAATTTTGCCGAGTACCTCGGCCAGTTGACCGAGGAACTCTTGCGCTTGTATAAAATCCATGATGTCCGGATCCGGGTCGATGTCGAAGCGCATATCCGCCTGGGGATCGACCTGGCAATTCCCTGCGCTTTGATTGTCCATGAACTGGTGTCCAATTCTTTGAAACATGCCTTTGCCGCAACGCATCCGGCGAAAAGCGCCGAAGATCGGAAGGCACACCATGAAATACGGGTCGGCTTTCGCGATGATCCCGGCGCAGGTTTTCTGCTTCTAGTCGGCGATAACGGCGTGGGATTACCGCCTCATATTGAGATGGAAAATACCAAATCGCTGGGGTGGCAACTGATTACGGCGTTGACTTTGCAGATTCACGGTCGGCTGACGATTAATCGGTCTCATGGCACGGAAGTGCAGATCCGATTGCCGAAAGAAAATTGAATGGCCGGTGGCTTATGCCTGAAGCGCGGATTTTAATTGTTGAAGATGAATCCATCGTGGCCATGGATATCCAGGCGCGCCTGGAAAGCCAGGGATACACCGTTGCCGGTATCGTGGCCACGGGGCCGGCGGCGATTCAGATGGCCCGGGAAGGCAAAGTCGATATCGTTCTGATGGATATCATGATCGATGGCGAAATGGACGGTATCCAGGCGGCCATGGCGATTCGTAAGCAATTGCAGATCCCCATTATTTATCTTAGCGCCTATGCCGACGCCGAGACGCTCAATCGTGCCAAACTGGCGGAGCCCTTTGGGTTTATTCACAAACCGCTCGATCCCAGCGAATTGCATTCCGCTATCGAGGTGGCTCTATTCAAGAACCGCATGGACATCAAATTGCGCGATAGCGAAAAGAAATACCGCTCCATGATGGAGGCGATGAGCGACATGGTCTATATCTGTTCCGCGGATTATCGGATTGAATTCATGAATCCGGCCATGATCCGGAAAATCGGGCGGGACGCCACCGGTGAATTGTGCCACCGGGCACTCTATCAGCAGGATGCCGTTTGCTCCTGGTGCGCCGTCGCCGGCCTAGGCCCTGACCAAAGTGCGCATTGGGAAATAGCAACCGCCGCTGATCAGCGAACCCACCACGTCTCCAATGTGCCCATTATTAATACTGACGGCTTGGTATCCCGCATGTCCATGGTAACCGATATCACCGAACGCAAACAAGCGGCCAAAGCGGTTCAGGAAAGCGAAACACGGTACAAGCGCCTGGTGAAGTCGCTCACGGATTATATTTATACGGTCAAAGTGGAGAATGAGCGCGCGGTGTCCACCGTGCATGGCCCAGCCTGCGTGGCTGTGACCGGTTATTCTCTTGAGGAGTATCAGGCGGATCCCGATCTGTGGTTCAAAATGGTGCATGAGGAAGACCGGGTGCAGGTTCTGAACCAGGCTCAACGGCTGCTTTCCGGGCAAACCATTCAGCCGCTGGAACATCGCATCATCCACAAAAGCAACCGAATTCTCTGGGTGCGGAATACCCCCGTGCCGCATTATGATGAGACCGGACGGCTGACTTCGTATGACGGGCTGGTGTCCAACATCACAGAACGCAAACTGGCGGAAGAACAACTGAAGGAGCATGCCCGGAAACTGGGAATTATTAACCGGGTGATCAGTGCGGTCAATAAGGCGGAAAATCAGACCGCCTTGCTGGACCTGGTGCTCGATGCCTCCCTGGAATTGATTCAGTTCCGGTACGGCGGAATTTACCTGGTCCAGGAACATGCCGCCACGGCGGAACTCGCCTGCTCGAAAGTGGCTTCTTCCGATTTCACGGTCAAGTTGCGGCAAGTGTCTCTGGCTGAATCTCCCCATCGGGCTGTCTTAGTGGAGGGGGAGCCTTTGTTCAGCAATCAGGATGGGACGCCAGTTCCGGAATTTCAGACAAAATGGAATGTGCGTTCCGTGGTCCGTGTGCCGTTGATTTGCAAGGATAGCATCATTGGCGCAATGCTGTTAATCAATCCTCTGCCATATCCATTTACCAGTGAGGAAAAGGGCCTCCTGCAATCCATCGGCCGGCAGTTGGGCACGGCGATCTCCAAAATGAGATCAGAAGCGGCGTTGCGCGAAAGCGAAGATAAATACCGCATGATTTCGGAGCAGTCCCTGACCGGCATCCAGATCATCAATGACGGTTGTCTGATTTTTGTCAATGACGGCTGGTCCAAAATCGTCGATTATACCCGTGAGGAAGCCCAGTCGTGGGGCAGGGATGAATTTCAGAAAATCATCCATCCGGATGACCGGGACTTTTTTATGGATCAGACCCGCAAGAAGGAATCCAGCATTACCGAGGGCATAGTCCCCATCTATGACTGCCGGTTTCTCTCCCGGAGCGGCACTGTGAAATGGGTGCTGATCCATTCCAAGCCGGTTCTGTTCACCAACGGGCTGGCGATTGTCAGCGTTGTCATGGATATCACGGATCGGAAACTTGCCGAGCAGGCTTTGGCCGAATCCTATCTCCAGTTAAAGTTGGGAGAAGATCGTTTAAAGACTGCCAACCAGGAGTTGTCGGCCGCCAACCGGGAAAAGGAAATTCTACTGAAAGAAATTCATCACCGGGTCAAGAATAACCTGCAGGTCATTTCCAGCCTGCTCAAACTCCAGGTGAGTCATGTGAAGGACGCAACGGCCGCCGCCATGATCCGGGAATGTCAAAACCGCATCCGCTCGATTGCCATCGTGCATGAAAAACTGTATCAATCGCCCAATCTCGCCAATATTGATTTTGGGGAATATATTCGGAGCCTTATTAGTCATTTGTTCAGGACGTTCCTGGTGGCAACGGATGCCATTCGCATGCATGTGGCCGCGGATAATGTTTCGTTGGATATCGACAAGGCCATTCCGTGCTGTTTAATCATCAATGAACTGGTCACCAACTCACTTAAATACGCTTTTCCACGCAATCAGGGCGGAGAAATCGGCGTCCACCTCAAGGCCGACGATTCGCCATCCAGGTTTGTCCTGGTCGTCAGTGATAACGGTGTCGGATTCCCTAAGGATCTGGATTTTCGCAATACATCTTCCCTGGGCATGCAGCTGGTCATAACCTTTGTGGAACAAATGGGGGGAACGATCAGCCTGGACACGCACCAGGGAACATCATTTACGATTCAATTCGCCGGTGATAAAAAATAAGGCGCCGGGGCAATGACGGACGGTTGATCCGTTCTCCCGCCTGCATCACCAGGTTAAGCATTGCGGGCCGGTCATCAGATGGCTCGGCAGGGACGCCTCGCCCTACCTTCAGACGGCCCGATGCTGATGAAAACGGCGGATGAGATGATCGGTCGTGCCGATTTAGAAGCGGCGCGACGATACCCTCTGGAGAAAATAGACGAAATACATCATTGAGATCGGGGCGGAGGGATTTGAACCCTCGACTTCTTGGTCCCGAACCAAGCGCGCTACCAGGCTGCGCTACACCCCGAGATGAAAAACTTAGGTCAGCATAGCTGGATTCAGAATGGAGTCAATACAAACTGCATTCATGAAAGGAATAAATCATGATTCGTAAACCGGCGGAGATGAAAGTGGAAATCAAGGAGCAGGTGCGCGGGGGAAATGGGAAAGTAACCTTCCAGCACCTGTTCCAAAAAGAAGAAATCAAGGCTAAAACCCGGTTGTGCGCCCGTTTGATCCTGCCGCCCGGCGCCAGCATCGGCCCGCATTGTCACGACGGCGAGGACGAGTTGTTTGTGGTGCTTAAGGGCAGCGGAATTATTGATGACGGGAAAACCCGGACAGCGGTCGGCGTCGGAGACGCGATCCTGACGGGCAACGGCGAGTCACATGCCCTGGAAAATAATGGTACGGACACGTTGGAAGTCCTGGCCTTGATCATGTTGTATGGCGGCGCATGAACCTGTTCCCTAATACGATCGTTTTTCCCGCGCGCACCTTGACCGGCGCGGGTGTCATCGCGCGTCTGCTGGCGGAGTGCGTTGGATTCGGCCGGCGCGGGATCATTGTTCACGGTCACTCGCTCGTCAAGCACGGCGTGCTGGCCCGGATTCTTCAGGCCACGCCCGCCGGCTGTCAGGTCAAATCCTGGGAGCACACCGGCGGGGAGCCGACTCTGAAAGACCTGGATTGTTTGCTAACGTTTGCCCGCGAACACCGGGCGGACTGGGTGGCAGGCGTCGGCGGGGGCAGCGTGCTGGACCTGGCCAAAGCCTGCGCCGGATTGTATCTTGCGGCTGAGACGCCTTTAAAATATCACCAAGGCGCGCCGCTTGAAACCCGGGGCATTCCGTTTATTGCGGCGCCCACGACCGCCGGGACCGGCTCCGAGGCTACCATTAACTCCGTGCTGACAGACCCGGACACCCGGGTCAAGAAATCCATCCGGGATCCGATGCTGATAGCCCGTCTGGTGTTGCTCGATCCTGACCTGCTGGCCCATTGTCCCAAGTCCGTGATCGCCCATTCCGGGATGGATGCGTTCACGCAAGCCGTCGAAGCCTATACCAGCCGCCATGCATCCTGGATGAGCGATACCTTTGCCCTGAAAGGCGTGGAATTGATCGCCGCCAACCTGGAAGCGGTCTACCGGGAAGGCACAATCGAGCAGTGCCAGGGCCTGCTCGCGGGAAGTTACCTGGCGGGGTTGGGTTTTTCCATGGGGCGACTGGGAGTTGTCCATGGACTGGCACATCCGCTCGGTTTCCGCTATCACGTGCCGCATGGTCTTGTGTGCGGCGTGTGTCTGCCGTATGCCATCGAGTTGAATCGGGATGCAATGGGCGTCAAATATGAAAGCCTGAGCCGGGCGATCGGCGCCGACCTGCTGACTTGGACGCTCCGGATGCTTGAATGTCTGCAGATGGCCTCGCCGTTCAAAGGCAAGGCCATTATCGAAAAAGCCACGATCATCAAGGAAACCCTGCCGGCATGGTCCACGCAGGCCAATCCCAAGCCGATTACGCCCCAAGACGTTGAGTGGCTGTTAAGCCGGTTGTTTTAGGTAAAGCAATTAACTCCAATCTGAAGGCAGGACGCCGTCAGATCACATGCCGCGGCTTTGAATCAGGCGGGTGAGTTCCTGCTGGAACATCTTGAGATCCTCCGGGCTCGGACGATAGTCCTGGCGAGCCATATTCAGACCGAGGCGGCCGAACTGGTCCAGCGACCAGGCGGCGGACACCCCGTCGCTGAACTTGACGGTTCCACTGACCATGGCGCCGGGCTTCATCACCCGGTCAATCTCCACGGCGACACCCCCGCCAGCCGGTGCTTCATTCCCCGGCGGTTCGCCTTCATCAGCCAGGGCGGGTTCTGCTGCTGCCTTGTCCAACTCGATGGGACGTGAAGACTTCGGCGCAACCCGCTCTTTCATCTCGATTCCCATATCGAGAACCAGGAAGCGGACATCCATGAATGTCAGCGCCAGACTGTCTTCATCACGGAGCCGTTGCTGGATTTCGGATAATCCGCATCCTTCCGCCACCCACTGCTTGACCTTTAGTTTCTGTTCATCAGTTAATTGCATGGTTTATCCTGACTCTAGAGATGTTTATCCTGCGCGTTTGGTCGGATACTAGCGTGGAGCAAGGTGAAGGTCAAGAAGGACGCGATGAGAGGGGTGCAGATAAATCAACGTATAGGAATTTTCCGCCATTTGCGGATTCACTTCCGGCGGACAATCCGTTGCAGTTCTCGCCGCCCAAAGAGGCGACTCGAACCGCCTCTACACCTGCCTGCAGCGCTGCCAACGTAGCAGACGGGACGGCCCTCGTCCCGTCGTTCAATGCGCCTTGCTGCACTGAGTGCCGACGAACAGCTTGGGCGAAAGGATGACGACGCGCTTGAATGTTTGGGAAAAATGAAACGCGTCGACAAAACCGGTCTGTTTGGCGATATCGGCGAGGGTCACCCGCTCGCCGAGGTGCTCGCGTAAATATGTTTCCACCGTGCGCACAAGATCGGTCAATCCTTCCCGGTCGTCCGGATCGGTGTCATGGTTCATACGGTACGGTACACCACCCTTTCGAGTTCAGCCTGAAAAATACACTTTTGTCTATTGCGTTTGTTGGGGGGGGTAGACTAGTATTCACGCAGGTAGCATCGGGTGATACCTCCCTGAGCAACTACGAGCAAGTAACACACCAGAAAAAATCGCGTAACCCAATCACTCAGAATGGATACCCGCGTCATGAAGACTTTGATGTTCACGAACGACACGCTGAAACTCGGTATCGGCGAGGATGCGACCCTGCAACTTTTTGCCGATCAGCAGGATGATCGGAATTATGCGGCGACCTCGCCGCGGGCTGTATTTGCCGCCATTCGACAAGGCGACCGAACCATTCCGGCCAGCGCGGCCCGGAGGACGGATGATGGATTGGCGTTGACGTTCGCCCCTGCTTCAGTGGAGGTTGCGCTCCGGGTGCGCAACGCGGGGCGCTATTTCGTGATCGAGGTGGCCGAGGTCCGGGGCGACGAGGTCGAAGAACTGGTTTTTGTGGACGCACCCTTGACGTTGAACGGTTCATTGGACGAGCCCTTCGCTGCCTGCGCCCTGGCCTTGAACCTGGCAACCCGCGTGCCGGGACTGCCTGGTCTGAGCCACGCGTTGCAGGCAATCTGCTGTCGGCGATTCGGGCTCGTCGGGGCTAAGACGGCAATTATTGGTTGCGCAACTCAAAAACTGCGCACGGTCATCCAAGAGGTGGTGCGTGCGGCGGATGATCTGCCCAAGTCCGCGCTGGGTGGGCCCTGGGCTGAGGACGCCCCCGTCAACCGGGGATCATACCTTTTCAATTTCGGCGGGGTAACCGAACAGACTGTGGCTGATTGGATTAACCTGATGCGCAAGCTGGGCTTCACCCAGCTTGATTTCCATGGCGGTACATCTTTCCGTTTCGGTGATCTGGAACCGAACCCGGAAATGTACCCTCGCGGTCTGGACAGCCTCAAAGCGGTCAATGATCGTCTGCACGAAGCCGGCATGATTGCCGGACTCCACACCTATGCCTTTTTCATAGACAAGCGCTGCAAGTGGGTCACGCCAAAGCCGCATCCTGAATTGGGGAAAGACGCAACCTTCACGCTGGCCGCGCCGCTCGCGGCGGATGCCGACGCCGTGCCGGTGTTGGAATCAACCGCGGAGATGTCCACCGTGACGGGTTTCTTTGTGCGCAACAGTGTTACCATCCAAATAGACAATGAATTGATCACCTATGCCGGCATCAAGAAGGACCAGCCCTGCGCTTTCACCCAATGCAATCGCGGCGCGTGCGGAACGCACGCGACGAGCCCCATGTCCGGAGCCAAAGTGCATCACCTCAAGGAGTGTTTTGGCCTGTTCACACCCGAGGGCGACTCCGCGCTGCTGACCGAGGTGGCGGCGTGCACGGCGGACGTATTCAACTATTGCGGCTTCGACATGATATACCTGGACGCGCTGGATGGCGAGGATATCCTGGGCGGCGCAGAATATGGTTGGCATTATGGTTCGAAGTTCGTGTTCGAACTCAACAAGCGCCTGCCCAAACCTGCCTTGATGGAGATGAGCACCTTCCATCATCATCTTTGGTACGTACGTTCCCGGTTGGGCGCATGGGACCATCCCACGCGCGCGCACAAGCAGTTTATTGACAATCACGTCGCGGCCAACCAGGACGCCCGGCGCATCTTTCTGCCAAGCGTTTTGGGTTGGTGGGCACTGCTCTTTGGGTCGGGCCCGAACGAGGAACCCACTTACTCGGACGACATCGAGTACCTGTGTGCCAAGGCCCTGGGCACGGATAGCGCATTGGCCTTGATGAGGATTGATCCCGGCAGTTATGCGGATAACCCTGGCGTGAAACGCATGGGGAATATCGTCGGACATTACGAACGGTTGCGGTTATCCCGGGCGGTGCCGGAAACGATCAGAGCCAGATTGCGCGAGCCGGGCCATGACTTTACATTGGTCGAATCCGGTGAGGGCCGATGGGTGTTTCGCCCGGCTCACTATACCAAACACAAGATCGCGGACGCAGACGGAACCGACCGGCGCTGGACGATTGAGAACCCGCATGCTCCGCAACCGTTGCGTTTGCGCATCGAGGCTTTGTTATCGGCGCAACCGTATGATGCCGTGAATTCCATCTTGACCGGATTCGATGAAATAGAGAGCCGGAACGCGCAGGGTGTTAGCGCGCAGTACGCGCGGGCGCCCGACGAACCGGCGTTGCTGTCATTCCGCGCCCGCAACGATAGTGCGGCGGTGGAAAAGGCCTGGTGCTGCCTGCGCCGGGTGTTCACCCCGCCACGCAACATGATGGCGGAGGAGAAGGCGAGAACGCACGTCGCGGCACAGGGCCAGGCGCAACTGGAAGGCATGCGCCAGACGGTCGGCATGGGACTGTGGGTGTTGGGTGATGGCAACGGCCAGACCATTAACATCCGGCTGAATAGCCCCGCGGCCGTAACGAGCGCCATCGCCGACCACTACGTGACGGTGGACTTCAAGGGCTGGCGCTACTTTGAATTGATCGAGCCCGAAGCGGAACGGGTCCGCGACTATATCTGGCCGAAGGAATCCGCACAGGCATCATGGATCATTAACGATGAAGACCATGCGGTTCTCGGCCAATACGCAATCTATCGGGAGTCGGTTGATTTTACGCGGATCGAGTCCGTCCGTCTTTGGTATCATCACCTTCCCGCCGGCCGGGAGGCCTGCTGTCTGTTCAAGCCGATTAAGATCCTGCCGCTGGTCAGCGCCGTCTTGCGCTGTCCGACGGTGCGCGTCGGCGACGCGGAAATTGGATTCCCAGTGGAGCTCGAAAGCGGGCAATACCTGGAATTCGACGGGACAGGTCCAGCCAATGTTTATGGTCGGGACGGCGCCTTGATTGTCCGGGTGGAACCGCAAGGCCCGGTTCCCTTGCTCCGGGCAGGACGGAACGAGATGGGTTTCACCTGCGAGCCCTCACGGCCGGTGACGCCCCGCGCCAGGGTAACTGTCATCAGCCTGGGCAATAATCTGGAGTAATCCTTGCATCGCGTGAGGTAATGGAACTATGGAATCCGGTAGCGGCGGTCGAGGGGAAACGCGTTTTCAATATGCCGAATCCGGGGTTGGGGGTTTCCCTCGACACCGATGACTTCCACCACGTCGAAGCGGAAGCAGACCGGCGGGCTTTTGAGCGCCTTCAGGTAGCGCACCGCGGCCCGCGACAGGTAATGCCGTTTGTGCCGATCCACCGCCTCGGCGGGCCGGCCAAAATCTTCACTGTGCCGGGTCTTAACCTCGACAAAGACAAGGCTCTCCCCGTCGCGCGCGACGAGGTCCAGTTCGTCGCGATCCCCCACGCGCACGCGCCGCCCGAGAATTTTATAGCCTTTTGTTTTCAGAAAGCGCTCAGCCTGCGCTTCGCCCCACCTACCGGCCGCATGCCGCGTATCGGTGTCGGCGGATTGGCGCGACGGAAACCAGCGCTTGAAAGCCTGTGGAATAAAGCTAATTTTAGCTTTCAATCCTAAAAGGGTCAATAGGGTGGGTACATCCTGTGGAACGGTTCATCCGGCCGCGAATGGCTTCGATGTCGCGGACCGGACGGAAGGATCGGCGATGTTGAGGGATCGCGCCGTATTTCAGCAGGGCCTGAATATGGATGGCGGTGCCGTATCCCTTATGGCGTTTGAATCCGTATTCCGGGTGTTCCCGATCAAGGTCGATCATCCATTGATCCCGCGTGACTTTGGCAATGACACTTGCGGCGGCGATGGAAAGGCTTTGTCCGTCGCCATGGATGATGGCCGTTGACGGACACGGCAGATCGGGCACCGGCACCCCGTCAATGATCGCATGCTGGGGAAGGGAGGGGAGCCGGCAAAGGGCGCGGTTCATAGTCCGGTGCGTGGAGCGAAGGATGTTGATCTCATCGATCTCCGCCACCGCGCCGAATCCGATGCCGATTTCCACATGGGGTGAATCGAACAGCAGGTCAAAAAAACGATTCCGCTGACTTTCAGTCAGTTTCTTAGAATCGGTAAGTGTTGCGAAGAGACCGTGTTCTTCCTGTTCGACAAAGGCGGGATGGAATACAACGGCAACCGCCACCACGGGACCGGCTAACGGACCCCGACCGGCCTCATCTACGCCGGCAACCCGTTGACAGCCACGGGCCCATATTTGACGTTCAAACTTGAGCAATGGTCGCGGTTCCTGAAACCGGCACGGTGTTCGCCAACGCCTCCTGCATTTTTTTCAGACGGGCGTTCTTTCCGGTGAGTTTCCGGAGATAATACAGCTTGGCCCTCCGGACATGGCTTGATCCTTCCACTTCAATCTTGGCGATATTCGGAGAATGAACACAAAACACACGCTCAACACCTTCGCCAAACGAAATGCGCCGCACCGTGAAAGTTTCTGTCGCCCCACCGCCTTTCCGGGCGATGACGGTTCCAGAATAAGCCTGGATGCGCTCCTTGTCGCCTTCTTTGATCTTGACCGATATCTTGACAGTATCGCCGACGTTAAACAGGGGAATTCCCTGGGGATTTCGGTTTTCCTTGTTGATTTTGTCCAAAATGGCTTTCATGTTATCAACTCCTGAACACCGGGGTTTCGCTTTCAAAACCAGCATCATAGCCGGACGGGACCCAGCGTCAAGCGCCTATTTCATCAAGTCCGGCCGGCGTTCCGAGGTGCGCCGATGGGACTGCTCGTCGCGCCAGCGCCGGATAGCGGCGTGATCGCCCGATAACAGCACGTCAGGCACCTTCATCCCCCGAAAAACCTCCGGGCGCGTATATTGGGGATATTCCAACCGACAATGATCAAACGATTCTTCCTCGGTGGCGCCCTCGCCGCCCAGAACATTCGGTAACAGACGCACCACGGCGTCGATGACCACGGTAGCCGCGAGGGTGCCGTTCGTTAAAATGTAATCGCCAATCGATATTTCATCAGTGACCAGGTTTTCACTGACTCGTTCATCAACACCTTCGTAGTGTCCGCACAGGAAAATTAGATGGCGGGCATTCGTCAATGAGCGGGCCATGACTTGGTCGAAACGGCGGCCCTGCGGCGTCAACAGAATGACCCGCACTCCGGGGGTGCGGAGCGATTCCACCGCCTGGAACAAGGGCTCCGCTTTCATAATCATGCCGGGCCCGCCGCCGTAAGGGCGGTCGTCCACGGTCTGGTGACGGTCCGCGGTAAAATCCCTGAGGTTGACGATCTGGAAACGGACCGCGCCCATATCCTCGGCGCGTTTCAGCATGCTTTCCCCGAGGAACCCCCCGAGCATGGCGGGAAAAATCGTGATCACGTCAATTCTGAGCGGTTCCGGCATGATGCGTGCTATTCAACGACTTCGAGCATCGCTTTGCGCCCCTGCTTGGCAGCCAGGCCGGTGAGCAACATGCGGATGGCACCGATGGTCTTGCCGTTTTTCCCGATAACCCGCCCCATGTCGTCCGCATGACAACGGATTTCAATCACCACGTTGTGGGCGCCGTGAATCTCGGAGACGGACACCTGCTCGGGATGATCGACGAGCGCTTTAACCACGTATTCCACGAAATCATTCATGGAGGTTACGCTTCCAACGCCGGTTGGGTCGCGGTGGAAGCTGGAACTGCCGCCGGAGGAATGGCCATGGCGCCGGTTTTTGCCTTTCTGATCAACGTTCTGACCATGTCGGAGATCTGGGCGCCTTGCTTCTTCCATATTTCAATGCGGTCCAGTTGCAGGAAAAAATTCTTATCCTTTTTCTTCGGATCATACCAGCCCAGTGTTTCCAAGGACTTGCCGTCCCGCGGCGAACGGATGTCCGTGGCAACAATCCGGAAACACGGATCATTGTTGGCGCCCGTTTTTTGACATCTGATTTTAACTGACATTCAATGCCTCCAATCAATTCTAGGTGCAAGTGAACCTGTTATATACACTATCATGCGGGAATACTGCAAGAGGTATTTCTTCCAACGGTAATCGGTCAATTATGGGGGGAGGGAGGACCGGTTGGATATATGCTGATTTTCCGGTTGTAGGGGCCGTTCGATAGAACGGTCCGTCAGCTGACGGACCGTTCTTCCCGCTGGGAGCGGGACAAGTACTAACCCATTACCCCAACGCAATTATCTTTATGGCCGCTCCGCCGGCCGGTTTGTCCGGCTGGCGCGACAGATTGTTGGGCAACGCACGCATTTTCCAACAATCTGTTCACCCGCGACCACGCGTTTCGCGTGGCCAGCACAAGGTTTACCACGCCAGATGCGTGGTTGCGGAGGGTCTAACGCATAATGAGAATTGCTGCTTCGCAGTCATCCGGTTGAGTTTATCAATGCCCCAAAGACGTGGTTGTCGTCACGCCGGCCAGGGATGTTACTGCAACGGTCGTGGACGTTACAACAGGAAGATGAGTAATATAGGCGGTGGCGTAGTGCACGTTGGTGGAAGGAATGTTGGTGGCGGCAACCAGCACGGAAGTATTGTCCAGGCCGGACATGGTGGTAAACTTGGAAGCCAAGGTGACAATCTGAATCACCGCCAGCTCGCCGGAAGGTTGATACAGGCTCGTGTACACCACTTGATTGCCTTTGCGGGTATTCAAGATGCCCCATGTGTCCGTGGCCAGCGACCATGTGCATTCATAGCCACCGACCGCCGTGAGGGTAACCGATTGGCCCTTGCTGCCGAGTGCCACGGAGTCCGGAGTAATCTCTATCGAGGATGAGGCGGAATCCACCTCGCATCCGGCCAGAAACAGGCCGGCCGCTATGATCAGGCCGGCGCCCATGACGATCCAGAAACGAGCATTATGATTCATGATGACTCCGCGTGGTTTCATTCATTCCATTGCAGACACTTTATCAGTCCCTGGACTTTAAGGCAACAGGAAATAGATTAACCATTTCCCATAAACTCGCTCTTACCCGCCTTGGGTCAACCGCCGTTCCAGGGCGCTGAGTTCTTGCAGCAGTTCAGCCGGTAGATGATCACCGAGCCTGGCGTAATGGTCCCGGATGCCGGTGATTTCGTTCTGCCAGCCTGCTTGGTCAATGCGCAGGAGCTCGGTCATGTCCCGGGATTCGATCTTCAGCCCGCGGGTATCCAAGGCCTCCGGCGCCGGCACGTGTCCGATCGGTGTTTCCACGGCCTTGGCATTGCCTGTCACCCGCTCGTAAATCCATTTCAGGACCCGGCTATTGTCCCCGTATCCCGGCCACAGCCATTTGCCTTCCGCCGATTTCCGGAACCAGTTGACGTAAAATATTTTCGGTAGTTTGTCGGCTTCGGTTTTGGCGCCTATCGTCAGCCAATGGCGTAAATAATCGCCCATGTTGTAGCCGCAGAAGGGGAGCATGGCCATCGGATCGCGACGTACCACGCCCACGGCGCCGGCCGCGGCCGCGGTGGTCTCGGATGATTGGATGGAACCAAGAAAGACGCCGTGCTGCCAGTTCAGTGCCTGGAAGACAAGGGGAATGGTCGTGGGCCGTCGTCCGCCAAACAGGATGGCTGAGATCGGAACACCGCGCGGATCATCCCAGGCGGGATCGGCCACGGGGCATTGAGCAAGAGGCGCAGTGAAACGGGCATTAGGATGCGCCGCCTTTTTCCCGCAATCCGGCGTCCATGTTTCCCCCAGCCAGCTGGTCAGGCGGGCCGGCGTTTCCGGGGTCATGTCTTCCCACCAGACATCGCCGGCGGGAGTCAGGGCCACGTTGGTGAAAATGCTGTTTTTCGACAACGACAACAGGGCGTTCGGGTTCGACTGCATGGACGTGCCCGGCGCCACGCCAAAAAAACCGGCTTCGGGGTTGATCGCGTAGAGGCGTCCGTCAGGCCCGAACTTCATCCATGCAATGTCGTCGCCGACGCATTGGATCTTCCAGCCCGGCAGGGTCGGATTCATCATCGCCAGGTTGGTTTTACCGCAGGCGCTGGGAAACGCCGCCGCCACGTAAATCGTTTCGCCGCGGGGTGGGGTCAGGCCGAGAATCAGCATATGCTCCGCCAGCCACCCCTGGTCGCGCGCCATGGCTGACGCAATCCGCAAGGCAAAACATTTCTTGCCCAGTAACGCGTTCCCGCCATAGCCACTGCCGAAGGACCAGATGGAACGCTTCTCCGGGAAATGGACGATATACTTGGTGTCGGTGTTGCATGGCCAGGCCACATCGCGCTCCCCTGGTTTGAGCGGCGCGCCCACCGAATGAAGACAGGGCACAAACGCATCGTCCTTCAGAACGTCGAGCACGGGTTGGCCCATGCGGGTCATGATACGCATGTTGCAGACGACATAGGGGGAATCGGTGATTTCCACGCCAATATGGGCAATGTCAGAACCCAGCGGTCCCATGCTGAATGGGATCACGTACATCGTGCGACCTCGCATGCATCCGCGGAAGAGGTCGGTCAAGGCGGCCTTCATCTCGGCCGGGTCGCGCCAGTTGTTGGTGGGGCCGGCGTCACTCTGGTGCCGCGAACAGATGAACGTCCTGTCTTCCGTGCGCGCCACGTCCGACGGACTCGAACGGCAAAGAAAACTGTTCGGCCGCTTCCGTTCATCCAGTTTGACAAACGTGCCGCTTTTCACCATCTGAGCGCATAGGCGGTCGTATTCCTCCTGCGAACCATCGCACCAATGAACTCGATCGGGGGTGCATAACGTGGTGATCTCATCGACCCAAGCAAGAAGACGCTGGTTTTGTGTCATAAATGGTTATTCCTGAATGCATGGACTCCGTTCTTGTTTCTTCCATCCGGCCGGACAACCTTTGCTGAATTCGACTTTCAGCCATGGCCGGTCATGGGCTATAAGCCGTGGATTAAATCATGATTTTGATTGTCGTCAATGAAAATGTTAACAAAGATGTAATGGGTCTGTTATTGGTGGGGACAGGTGTTATGGCATGCGGATTTTTCAATTGTAGTGGCCTATATGATAGAATCGTTCGTCAGCTGACGGACGGTTCTTCCCGCTGGGAACGGGACAAGTGCGAACCGCCGCTACCCCCACCAAAAAAAACTGACCCATTCCAAAAAGATCCCTTTGCCGATTTTGCTTGTCATAGGTCCGGTTTTTTCGATAAGTAATTCCATGCAATGGAACTCCATCAGGAATACCATCGCGCTCCGGGTAGATCAGCGACGCCACATCCAAGCTGAGCCTAAGTCCGGTCTTTTTTTAGATGGTAATTGGAACGAGGTTATGATTCCGAAAGAAAAGGATTCCGTATGATCATTGATGTCCATGCTCATGTTTTCGCCTTTCCGAAACTGAAGGGGCCCGGCGCCGCAACGACATTCATGTCGGCCGAGGACCAGATTGCCGTCATGAACACCAAGGGGGTTGACAAAGCGATTATCCTGCCCCTGAACAACCCGGAGACACCGACGGAGCAGCAGAGTATTGGCGAGGTGCTGTATATCTGCGAAAAGTATCCCGGCCGGTTCATCCCTTTTTATAATATTGATCCCAGGTTGCCGCGCCGCCCCGACCTGATCAAGACGGATGATTTCAGCTTTATCCTGGAACAATGCAAGGCATTCGGCTGTAAGGGACTGGGGGAATTCACGGCGCGTCTGTATTGGGATGATCCGTGCGTGCTCCGGCTGCTCGAAGCCTGCGAGAAAGTTGGATTTCCGGTGACTTTTCACACGATCACCGCCGAGATCAACAACTATGGCGTGCTTGACGAAATGGGCCTTCCGCGACTGGAGAAAGTCCTTGGCACGTTTCCCAACCTGAAACTGTTCGGGCACAGCCCGGGGTTTTGGAGTGAAATCAGCGGAGGCATTACTCCGCAGGAGAAAAATGGATATCCCAAGACTCCCGTTAAACCCGGCGGCAGACTCCAGTCCCTCATGCGGAGATATCCGGGTTTATATGGCGACCTTTCGGCCGGCAGTGGTTTGAATGCGTTGATGCGGGATCCCGTGCATGCGTATGAATTCATCGATGAGTTTCAGGACAGGCTCATGCTGGGGCTGGACTATTGTTCCGTCAAGGGCGACATGCGGCATATCGAGTGGTTCAAAGCCGCATGCCAGGCTGGGCAGATCAGCGCCAAAGCGTACGAAAAAATCATGTGGAAGAATATCAATCAAGCGATCCATCTGGGGCTGTAGTCAGCCTCGCGTCCAGCACCATTGAGGACCTGCATTGTGCCGGCGGCTTTGATGGATATTTCAAAGTGCCTGCTTATGGCGCTCAACAGTGCCAGTCACGGTTCAGCGGTAGTGGTGGTTTGGTAGAACTGCTCCAACGATGCGGTTTTTTGCCCGGGACATAGGAGGATGGCGTACCTGGCAGGAGTTGAACCTGCAACCTTCTGATCCGTAGTCAGATGCTCTGTCCAGTTGAGCTACAGGTACACCGTGAGAGAGCAAGAATAAAAGAATCAGGGCAGATTGCAACCTAAATCAGTACGCTCCGAATTCGTGGTAGGCTTCAAAGAGGGCGGCGATGTTTTCCATGGGCGTGTCCGCCTGAAGATTGTGGGCCGTGCAGAGGATGTACCCGCCGCCTGCTTTGGCAGCATCCAATCGTTCACGGACTTCGCGCTTCACATCATCCGGCGAGCCGCGGGGGAGGGTGTGCTGGATGTCAATTCCGCCTTGGAATGAAATATAGCGTCCGAATTCCTTTTTTAACTCACGCAAGTCCATGCCGGCGGCCCGGGGCTGGAGCGACTGCAGAATGTCCAGTCCCGCGTCAATGAACAGCGGGATGAGCGGACGAACGCTTCCGCAGGTGTGATGCATAACCTTGATCCCGTAGCGGTGAGCCAGGCCGATGTATTTCCGGAAGCCCGACTCGTAATAACGCTTCCACATGTCCACGCTCATCATGGGCCCGGTTTGGGTGCCAAAGTCGTCGCCCATCAAGAAAATGGCGATGCCGCCTTGCGCGGCCTCGAAAACGCGCCGATTGAATTCCACGAAATAGGACACAATGTGTTCATTGATGCAGTCTACGATCTCCGGGTTCAGGGCCAGGTCCAGCATGATCTGCTCAACCCCGCGCAGGTACATGGACGGCTTCAGCTGGGCAGTGCGATCCAACCGGTCCCCCATGGCCATGACACAAAACCCCGCATATTGCCGGCACTCCTCGGCGGCATGGGAAAAATCCCATCTGTCCGGCGAGGGCCAGCCCGCGTAGGCGTCGATTTCCCGAACGGTCGTCATCGCAGTCAGAGGAGAACAAAGCAGTTCCTGATACGTGCCTTGGTGGTCTCCTGCGCCAAATGTCACGGTTTGGCGGCGAACACCCCAGACGTCGTCACGGCTGCCGTCGGGATGGACTTTCAATGTTGGCCCGATGTAACGGGGCATTGCCGCCACACGGAAATCCACGCCCAGGAAATCAAGCAGGGCATCTTGGGACTCAATGTCAAAATGACGCTTTACAGCCTGCTTGACTTCCGGCGTAGCCCAGAAATCAATTGGAACCCGATCCGGCTCCCGGTGGGCGATAGCTGTCATCACTCGTTCGCGGGATGTCAGGCGTTCGTTACGTTGACGCCAGAGGGTGATGGGGTGATGGGCTGAGGATAACGGCATAGGTTTCTCCTAGTGTCCAATGACGGGAATAGGATGAAATAAGGAAGCGGTCATGTCAAACGCAGATTATTCAATCCTGAATTTCGTTTGCTTGGTGACCCCTGCGCCTTGGTTCCTTGCTTGCCTGTGGTCAGGTCAGCGGGTATCATGGATTCCATATTTTATGAAAGGCTGTTATATGAATCCCGGCGAACAGATTGATGGCGCGGCGAGCGCCATTGAAGCCATTCGGAAGGAACTGGGCAAACAGCTCCTGATCCTGGGGCACTATTACCAGCGGGACGAGGTGCTCCGCCACGCGGACGTCGTGGGGGATTCCCTGGAGCTGTCCCGGCGCGCCGCGGAGTCCTCGGCGGAGCGGATCGTCTTTTGCGGAGTTCATTTCATGGCGGAATCCGCCGATATCCTGACGGGAGATAATCAGACCGTCTATATGCCGGACGTCAATGCCGGATGTCCCATGGCCGATATGGCGCCGTTGCGGCAGGTGGAAAAGGCCTGGGCCGATCTCCAGGCGCGGGGTGGGGGATGGCTGCCGGTCGTCTATGTCAACAGCCGTGCGTCGGTCAAGGCCTTTTGCGGAATGCATGGCGGGAGCACTTGCACCTCCAGCAACGCCGCAAAGGTGTTCCAGTGGGTCTTTGCCCAGGACAAACGGGTATTGTTCATCCCGGACGAGCACCTGGGAACCAATACGGCGCATGACCTGGGTCTGCCCGACGACGCCGTGGCGGTGTATGATCCCGACTCGCCTGGGCGGAGCGCTCCGACAGAGCCTGGCAGTGAGCAGGGTGGGCTGACCGCTGACGCCATCGCCCGAACCCGGGTCCTGGTGTGGCCGGGCTATTGCCACGTCCACATGTTCCGGATCGTGGACATTGAGGCGGCGCGGAATCAGTATCCTGGCGCCAAAGTCATCGTTCATCCTGAAACTCCGAAAGCGGTCACCCGGCTGGCGGACGCCCACGGATCCACGTCCCAGATCATCCGCTATGTGGATTCACAACCAGAAGGTTCGACCATCGTGGTCGGTACGGAATTGCATCTCGTGGAACGTATGGCCCGTCAGCACCAGGGCCGCCGCGTGATCGTGCCGCTTCGTCCCTCGGTCTGCCGTAATATGGCCCTGACGAATGAAGCGAAGCTCCTCTTGCTCCTGGAAGGATGGCTTGCGGAGAATGAAGTCCGCGTGGCGCCGGAACTGAAACATCCTGCCCGCCAGGCCCTGGAGCGGATGCTGGCGGTATAATGTTTGGGGTCAATGACCCAGGGCAATGGCGGGCTCTCTTGAAATAGTGAGTAAAATAACGCAAAGACCTCTAAAGGGAGTATTTACCGCAGAGAACGCAAAGTTGATTCCGCTCTTTCTCTGTGACCTTTGCGGTTAATAATCTGAATATCTGTGGCAGACGGGTTGACATCAGCTTCATAGCCAACGGAAATGCATGCTCATGAGTTCCAAATCACTTTTTTCCCTGCATGCTCCATTTCAGCCGGCGGGCGATCAGCCGGAGGCCATCGAGGCGCTGTGTCGCGGGCTGGAAGCGAACCAGCGGTTTCAGACGCTGGAGGGAGTCACCGGTTCCGGTAAAACCTTCACCCTGGCCAACGTTATTGCCCGTTGGGGCCGGCCAACCTTGATTATCTCGCATAATAAAACGCTGGCGGCCCAGCTTTACCAGGAGCTGAAAGGATATTTTCCGTCCAACGCCGTCGAGTATTTCGTCAGTTATTACGACTATTATCAGCCGGAGGCGTACATTCCCCAGACAGACACCTTTATTGAAAAGGACTCAGCGATCAACGAAGATATCGAGCGGATGCGTCTGGCAACGACCAATTCGCTGATGAACCGGAAAGACGTTATCATCGTCGCGTCGGTGTCCTGTATTTACGGCCTCGGCTCGCCGGAGGATTACCGGGAGATGCTGGTATCGGTGGAGCAGGGGCAGACCGTGGAGCGGGACGAGCTGTTGCGGCGGCTGGTGGATATCCAGTATACCCGCAACGATTACGAGCCCCAGCCGGGAACCTTTCGTGTCCGCGGGGACACTCTGGATATCTTCCCAGCGTATTCCCAGCAGGGGATGCGCGTTAATTTTTTCGGCGATGAAATCGAATCCATCGCGCGTTTCTCTGCGGTCACTGGAGATATAGAGGAAACGCTGGCGGCGGCGGTGATTTCACCAGCCCGCCACTTTGTCATGCCTGCCAGCCGGCTGGAATCGGCGCTCCCGCGCATCCTGGCGGAGTTGGAGGAGCGCATCCGCTGGTTCGAGGCCAACAATAAACTGCTGGAAGCCCAGCGCATCAAGATGCGGACCATGTATGACGTCGAAATGCTGAAGGAAATGGGGTACTGCGCCGGTGTCGAAAATTATTCCCGCCATTTGAGCGGACGGGGCGAGGGCGAGCCTCCGGCAACGCTGATCGACTATTTCCGGAGCGAGTTCCTCACGGTTGTTGACGAGTCCCACGTTGCGCTTCCCCAGGTCCGGGGCATGTACAACGGGGACCAGTCGCGGAAACAGGTGCTGGTGGATCATGGGTTCCGCCTGCCGTCAGCCAAGGACAACCGCCCCTTGAATAATGACGAGTTTCTCAAGGCGACCGGCCAGATTATCTTCATGTCGGCCACGCCCGGCCCGTACGAGCGGGAGGTTTCGCCGCCGCCGGTCCAGCAGATTATCCGGCCGACGGGACTTCTCGATCCGCCGGTGAGTGTGCGTCCCTTGAAGGGACAGATCGACGATCTGATCGAGGCGGTACGGGTCCGGGCAGAGCGCCATGAACGAACGCTGGTCACTACTCTGACCAAGAAGACGGCTGAAGACCTGAGCGATTATCTGAAGGATATTAGCTTGCGGGTGACTTATCTGCATTCCGACATCGACACCCTTGAGCGAGTGGAAGTTCTCCGGAGTCTCCGGATGGGGGATTTTGACTGCCTGGTTGGCGTCAACCTGCTGCGAGAAGGGCTGGATATTCCGGAAGTGTCACTGGTGGCCGTTCTGGACGCGGATAAAGAAGGCTTCCTCCGGTCGGAGACCTCCCTGATCCAGACAGCAGGGCGCGCGGCCCGGCATGTGGGCGGGGCTGTAATCCTCTACGCCGACAAGGTTACGGAATCCATGCGCCGCGCATTGGCTGTCATGGACGATCGTCGGCGCAGGCAGGAGTCCTACAACCGACAGCATGGCATTACGCCGCGGAGCATCGTCAAGAGCATTCAAGATGGGCTGGTGCTGAAGCAGGCCAGCGAGGAAACGGAACGGCAGGCGTTCCGGGAGAGCGGCGAAGATTACGATGCCCACGAGTTGATTCAGGAAATCGAGAAGGAAATGATCGAGGCGGCCGACGCGCTGGAATTCGAGCGCGCGGCCATCCTGCGCGATCAGTTGTTCGAGTTGCGGACGGCGCAGAAATCAGGGAATGCGCCGGTGGAAACCAGAGGAGCAGTCCGGAAGGAAAACCGATATCCGGTGGCGGCGGCCCAGCGTCGGTCCCGGAAAAGCAAGATGTGACAGAATAAAACTGGCGCCATGCATCAATCCTGGTAATTATTTCCAACAGTCTGGACAGTAATATTGGACTATCTAATGAAATGGCTGTTCAAACCGGGGCGCCAGCCGTTGACGGAGGGAAACATTCTGGCGGCGGTCGGCCGCCTGGCGACGCCGATGCTGATCGGGGCCGTTCTGCAAAACATCCAGAGCCTCATTGATCTTTTCTGGGTTGGAAGCCTCGGCTCGCCGGCGGTCGCTTCGGTCGCCATGGCGGGCACGATCCTCATGGTTTTATTCCCCATGCTCATGGGACTTGCGATGGGGACAGTCGCCCTGGTGGCGCGGTGCGTTGGCGCCGGCCGCCTGGAAGAAGCCAGCGCGGTGGCCGGCCAGTCCCTGATGCTGGCGTTGATTCTCGGTGGACTATCGGCCATTGCCGGTTGGTATGCCTCGGACCCGCTGTTTCGTCTTTTGAGAGCCGCGCCGGAGGTGGTCGGCGCCGGCGGGGTGTTCCTGCGCATTTCGCTCCTGGGCAGTTTTACAATGTTTGTCCTGTTCATCGGCAACGCGGCCCTGCAGGGAGCGGGTGACACCATAACGCCCATGCAGATCATGGCTATCTCCAACGTGCTGAATATTGTGCTGGAGCCGATCTTTATTTTCGGTTGGGGACCGATGTCCGGGATGGGGGTAAGAGGCGCGGCGCTGGCGACGGTGCTGGCCCAGGCGGCGGCGGCCGGGGTTTCGGTGTACGTATTGTTTAAAGGCCGGGCGCGCCTGCACATACGCTGGACCCACTGGAAGCCGAACCCGAATCTCGCGTGGCGTATTCTACGCATCGGCATTCCGGGATCAGGCCAGATGTTGTCCCGGAGCCTGACTGGCGCTGTGCTGATGGGGATCGTGGCCGGTTGTGGCACGGCGGCTGTGGCCGCCTACGGAATCGGCCTGCGTTTTCACATGATTATCCTGATGCCGGCTTTCGCCCTGGGTGGCGCGGCCGCCACCCTGGTGGGGCAGAACCTTGGCGCCGGTCAACCGGAGCGGGCAAATCGCGCGGCCTGGGTCACAGCTTTGCTGGGCATTGGCTTCATGGCGTTGACAGCGGTGATCCTGATGGGGACTGCGCCCGCTTTGGTTCGCGTGTTCAATTCGGAGCCGGAGGTGGTTCAGATCGGCGCCCAGTACCTGAGAACCGTATCTCCGTTCTATGTGTTTGCCGCGTTGGCCATTGCTCTGGGGCGGGCGCTGAACGGAGCGGGGGACAGCCTGGCGCCGATGATTTGCACCGTGCTGGCCCTGTGGGGATTGCAGGTGCCGCTGGCCATACTCTTGTCACGTGTCTGGAATCCGCCGACGCAAGGCATCTGGTGGGCAATTGTCATTGCCATGACCGTGCATGGCTTGCTTGTTGCCAAGTGGTTTCAAACCGGCCGCTGGCGCCGTCAACGGGTGTAACAATGAATTTTTCGCCGGGCGAAAAATTCATTCGGCGCCGTCCCAGCAGTAGGTGCAGAGCTTATCCTTGGGCAGGCCGATGGCGGCCACCAGGTCGTCCAGGCGCTGGTAATCGAGCGAGGTCAGCCCGAGCCGGAGCCGCACCCGCTCGACCATGGCGCAGTATTTTTCCGAGCTGGGATCGGCATAATCTTTGAGGTTTACCTCGGTTTGACCTTCTAGTTCCATCACAGCTTTCCGAGCCGCCAAATCCATTTCCGTGCGCGACCGCGAGAAGTTGAGGAATTTGCATCCGAAGAGCAGGGGCGGGCAGGCCGGCCGCATATGGACTTCCCGGGCGCCGCAGTCGTAGAGGCGCTGGATGGTGTCTTTCAACTGCGTGCCGCGGACAATCGAATCCTCGCAGAACAGCAGGCGCTGTCCCTGGATCATATCGTTGATGGGGATTAACTTCATCCGGGCCACCAACTCGCGGGTGTTCTGATCCTGGGGCATGAAGCTCCGGGGCCAGGTCGGCGTGTATTTCACGAACGGGCGGCTGTAGGGGAGCTTGGCCGCATTGGCAAAGCCGATGGCATGCCCGGTTCCGGAATCAGGGATGCCGGCCACCAGGTCCACCTCCGTTTTATTGCGTCCGGCCAGGCAGGCGCCGCACCGGTTGCGGGTCATCTCCACATTGATGTTTTCATAGGATGAGGCCGGATAGCCGTAATATACCCAGAGGAAGGCGCAGATTTGCAGACGCGGTCCCGCCGCTTTCAGCGGCGTCATCCCCTCTTCGTTAATCAGCACGATTTCACCGGGACCCAGGATATGTTTGAGTTCATAAGCCAGGTTGGGAAAGGCACAGGTTTCCAGCGTAACGGCGATGGATCCTGTTTTGACGCCGATGATCACGGGAGTACGCCCGAACTTATCCCGCGCCACGTAGATGCCCTTGTCGGTGAGCAGGAGCATGGAACATGATCCTTCGATGGCCTCCTGGGCTTCCTGGATGCCTTCTTCAAAGGAAGTGCCCTGGTTGATCAGCGTGGCCACCAGTTCCGTCGGGTTGATCTCGTTGCCGCCCATTTCGGCGAAGTGCGTGGAGCGTTTGCCATAGGCCCGCGTGGACAATTGGGCGATGTTGTGGATGTTGCCCACGGTCACAATCGCATACACCCCCAGGTGGGAGCCAATGATCAGCGGCTGATCCTCATGGTCGCTGATGACGCCAATACCCTTATTTCCCTGCATCCGGTAAATGTCGGTCTCAAACTTGGACCGGAACTGCGCGTTGCTGATGTCATGGATGAACCGGGTATATCCCTCAGGATTCCTGACGGCGAGGCCGCCGCGGCGGGTCCCCAGGTGCGAGTGATAGTCCGTGCCGTAGAACAGGTCGGTGACGCAATCGGTCGTGCTGACAACGCCAAAAAATCCACCCATAATAAAACCTCCTGGTGCGCGGGATGCTGTGGTTCCAAATTTAAAACGGACCTGCTTGAAGTTCTACCCGGCTTCGTCCCAATTCAGATCGGGACTTCACCGCGATCGGCTCGCCATCCGGTATCTCCGAATCTGTTCATAGTCTAACCGTTCAATGATTAAGTGCAACCGAAATCTCCAACACCCTTGGGCGCACGGAACGATTTATTTCACT
Source organism: Verrucomicrobiota bacterium (assembly GCA_018898455.1). Classification (GTDB taxonomy): domain Bacteria; phylum Verrucomicrobiota; class Kiritimatiellia; order JAAZAB01; family JAAZAB01; genus JAHIJO01. Next base: position 24,571 of record JAHIJO010000018.1, read on the forward strand.
TCGTCATGGACGAAGCGGGATTCGATGAGTATTATGCCCGTTAAAACAGCATATAAGGAAAATATCCCGACATGAATTCCATCGGTTTTGACAACGATAAATATCTCCAGGAACAGACGGCAGCCATCCATGAACGGGTTCAGCGGTTTCAGAAGCTCTATCTGGAATTCGGCGGCAAGCTCATGTTCGACTATCATGCCGCACGGGTCCTGCCCGGTTATGACCCCAACGTCAAAATGCGCCTGCTCCAGAAGTTGAAGGACCAGGCTGATGTTCTCCTGTGCATTTATGCCGGCGATATCGAGCGGAAAAAAATGCGGGCGGATTTCGGCATTACTTACGATTCGGACGCGCTCAAGCTGATTGATGATCTGCACGAATGGGGCATCGAGGTGCTTGGCGTCGTTATCACCCGCTATGATGATCAGCCGGCGGCCCGGCAGTTCCGCAACAAGCTGGAACGACGGAACGTCCGCGTAATCATTCATCGGGCCACCCGCGGGTATCCCACCGATGTGGACCTCATTGTCAGCGATGCCGGCTACGGCGCCAACGAGTATGTCGAGACCCATAAGCCGCTGGTGGTGGTCACCGGTCCCGGTCCCGGCAGCGGCAAGCTGGCGACCTGTTTGACCCTCCTGTACCACGATCATCGGCGCGGACGGTCATCCGGCTATGCCAAGTTCGAGACGTTTCCCATCTGGAACCTGCCGCTGAAGCATCCCGTGAACATTGCCTATGAAGCCGCCACCGCCGATATCGGCGATTACAATCTGATGGATCCGTTTCATCAGGAGGCCTATCAGCAGAGCGTGGTCAACTACAACCGCGACGTGGAAGTGTTTCCCGTCCTTAAGCGCATTTTTGAAAAAATCATGGGGGGCAAATCCCTTTACCAGTCGCCGACCGATATGGGCGTCAACCGGGCCGGCTTCGGCATTAGCGACGACGCCTTGGTCTGCACGGCATCCCGGCAGGAGGTGGTCCGGCGCTATTTCCGCTATGCCTGCGAATATGCCATGGGGCTGACGGAGAGCGAAACGGTCCAGCGCATCGAGCGGCTCCTTCAGGTGTTGGGCATTCGGCCCGAGGATCGTCGGGTGGTCGAACCGGCGCGGCAGGCCGCGCGCGCCGGCAAGGGGAACATGGGCATTTGCTGTGGCGCTGCCATCGAGTTAAAGGACGGCACGGTGATCACGGGTAAAAATTCACCGCTCCTGCACGCGGCCTCCAGCATGATTCTGAATACGATCAAGCATCTGGCGGAAATCCCGGATAAAATTCACCTCCTGTCTCCGAACATCACGGCTTCCATCGGTATCCTGAAACGCGACATTCTGAACGGCAAGGCCGAAAGCCTGAACCTGGATGAAACACTCGTGGCGCTCAGCATCAGTTCCACCACCAATCCGTCCGCTCAGATGGCCATGGAGAAACTGCGGGAATTGTCGGGCTGTGAAATGCATTTGACGCACATTCCGACTCCCGGCGATGAGGCCGGACTGAAACGCCTGGGCGTCAACCTGACCAGTGACCCGAATTTCCCGACTAAGAACCTGTTTTTCTAGCAGCTTGATGCCGCATCCACCGGCAGTTTGATCGAGAACGAGGATCCCTTTCCCGGCTCACTGTCCACCTCGATGGTGCCGCCGTGGTTCTGAATGATTCCGTAACTTACGGAAAGACCGAGCCCGGTTCCACCGAGGCTGTCCTCCTGTTTTTTGGTCGAGAAGAAGGGATCGAAGATTCTCTTTTTCACGTCCGCAGTCATTCCCATACCGTCATCCTGTATTCGGCAGACCACAAAGGTCTTACCGTTGGACTGTTCTTTTTCAGTGATGATGGCAATCTTGCCGTCCTTCGTGTCCAGGGACTGGATGGCATTAATGAGGATGTTCAAGAGTACCTGCCGGATCTGGTTGGCGTCGGCCAGGATCGGCGGGAGATCGGCCGCCAGGCGTTTGTCCGGCTGGACCCTGGCTTTGGACATTTCATGGGACAGAAACACGACGGTGTTTTCCACGAGTTCATTGATGTGAATGAGGCACTTGGCCGGCGGCGCCTGCTTGGCGAACTGCAGAAGCCGGTTGATGATTTCGTTGCAATGGAGCACGCCTTCCTGGATGGTTTTCAGGCTATCCAACACATCCATATCGCCAACTTTCTCAATTCTGTGTTCCTTCAACTGCTTTTCCAGGAGCTCGGCATAGGTCAGGATAATGGCCATCGGATTTTTGACATCATGCACGATACCAGCGGTCAGCCGGCCAACGGCGGCCAGTTTCTCGGATTGCACCAGGCCGTCATGGGCCGATTTCAGCCGCTCATGAGCCTCGTGCAAAGCGGCTTTTTCCGTCGCCAGTTTTTCGTAAAGCAAGGCGTTTTCCAGGGCTGTGCCGGCCTGAACGCCAATGGCGGATAACAGTTTAAGATCGTCGCGATCGATCCGATGTTCGACCAGCACAGCGTTAGCCTGCAAGACGCCCAGTAAATGGTCCCGGCTTTGCAACGGCACGCACATTGCCGACCGGATATGCAGGAACGCGATGCTTTCCTGAACGTTCAAACGTCCGTCCTGCTGGGCATCATAGGTCAGCACGGCTTTGTGTTCCTGCAGTACCAGGCGGATCAGGCTGGTGCTGAATGCCGGGCTTTCCGTGGCGCCCGTCGTGTCGCGGCGTCGTTGCCCCCGGCAGATCAACTCTCCGGTGTTGTCCTGCAACAGATGCAGGGAACAGATGTCAACCTGCGGCATTTCGGCAAGAATGATATCCAGGATTCGGGAAACGAGAGCTTCAGGATCGAGAACGGCGTTGATGATCTGGTCGACCCGGTAAATAGCCTCCAGGTCCGACTTGGCCCGCTGGAGGGATCCGATGTCCTTTTCATCCACTTCCTGCGTCAGGAGTTGCCGTTCCCGGGTATCCAGCGTTATGGTATGGGTAGTGGTTAACCGGGACGGCTGATCGGATTCCAATGCGCGCTCAACGCTTGATGGCGAGCACCGGAATTGGACGACGGTATTGCCCAAAGTAATCTGATCGCCGTCCACCAGGCGTGCCTGTAACACTTTGAGATCATTGATGAACAGACCGTTTCGACTCCCCATGTCTTCAAGGTCGCAGGTCGAGCCTTGGCAGAGAACGCGGGCATGGACTCGGGAAATCATGTGATCGGCCAGGGAGATGTCGCATCCGATCCTGCCAATGCGGGTTTCCTCACGATCCAGCCGGAATACCAGGCCGGATTGTGCTCCTTTGATGACTATTAACTCAGCCGACATAAAATCTTCTCCTGGTTTGCTCCTTATCGCCTAGTAGATTCCTCTTTGTATTAGATTATCACAGAAAAATTGTCCTGTCATGCACTAATTACGGCTTGGTTCAACCAAGAGGTTGGGCAGAAACGATTTCGTAGGTGCAGTAGGGGCTGACCTTGGTCAGCCCGTCCGTTCCAGCGAGAAGGGGCGGGTCTTGTAGGGGCTCAGGTTGATCTCATCAAGCGAAAGAATTACGCCCGCCACGACTATGCCAGTGATCGTAACCCCGCTGTTCCTGAAAATGCTCAGGGTCGTATAGCAGGGCCGGTTGATGTCCCGGATGTTTACCGGGATCATCAACCTGTGAAGGGGCATGATCCGGGTCAGGGCTGATCCCGTTTGGTCTTGTTAATGAAATACTGCATGAATTCCATGGGGAGCGGGAAGATGATGGTCGAGTTTTTCTCGGTCGCGATTTCCGTCAGGGTCTGCAAATAACGCAGTTGGACGGATACCGGATTGGGCGCCATGACGTCGGCCGCTTCCTTTAACTTGGTGGAGGCCTGGAATTCGCCGTCAGCGTGAATGACCTTGGCGCGGCGTTCCCGTTCCGCTTCGGCCTGCTTGGCTAAGGCGCGCCGCATGCCTTCGGGCAGGTCCACGTCCTTGACTTCCACGGCGCTGACTTTGATGCCCCACGGATCGGTGCGCGCATCGATAATCTCCTGCAGTTTCAGATTGATCTTCTCACGGTTGGACAGTAGGTCGTCAAGCTCATGTTCTCCGAGGATGGAGCGCAGGGTCGTCTGGCCTATCTGCGACGTAGCGAACATGTAATCCTCAACCGCTATGATGGCCTTGCTCGGCTCAAAGACCTGGAAATACATGACCGCATTGACTTTGACCGATACGTTGTCCTTGGTGACCACGTCCTGGGGCGGCACATCCAGCGCCACCGTCCGCAGGGAGACCTTGACCATTTTTTCAAACAACGGAATAAGCAGGATCAGGCCCGGTCCGCGAACGCCGACAAATCGGCCCAGGCGGAACACAACCCCGCGTTCGTATTCCCGCAGGATTTTGATGGTATTAACCAGAATGAACATGACAATGACAATTGTTGTGATTAATGGCGCCATGGTTGCTTCCTTTCGTTTACATTATTGTTTCGTAACTACTCTCAAGGGGTTCAGGATTCAGTAGCTCGCCATACTTGCCGCCAGCGGATGACTACCGCGACCTTATTCCTCTTTCCTTCATGATTGGCCTGGCCCAGCCGCCTTAGATCACCTCTACTTTCAAGGTCATGCCCTTAACCTGAATGACCTTGATCCGGGTGCCTTCAGTAATCGGGGCGCTGGCCACTGCGTTCCAATGGGTTCCGGACACGAACACCTGCCCGCTCTTCGCGTTAATGGCCGTTCGTGCATCGCCTTCCTGCCCGATCAAGCCGGCCTCGCCGCTAACCGGCCTGCGGGCCAGGGAGCGAATGGAGAGCCAGACGCCGATCATAAAGAAAATGGTGGTAACCAGTACCACGGGTATCACAACCTGCATCGAAACGCGCAGGGCAGGATCCGGACTGTCGAACAGCATGATCGATCCAATAAACATGGCAATAACCCCTCCGACAGTCAGCACCCCGTGCGTCGCCGCCTTGACGTCCACAATAAATAACACAATGGCCAGCAGGATCAATAATATTCCGGCAACATTCACGGAAAGCGTCTGGAAGGCAAAGAACGCCAGGATCAGCGAAATAGCCCCAACAACGCCCGGCAGGATGGCCCCGGGATTGGAGAGTTCGAAGTAAAGTCCCAGGAGTCCAAGCATGAACAGGACATAGGCAACATTGGGATTGGCGATCGTTGCCAGTAATTCATCCCGCCAGTTCATCGAGGTGTTGATAACCGACACACCTTTCGTTACCAGTTGCACCTTATTCGTGCCGAGCGTCACGGTCCGACCGTCGATCGCGTCGAGCAGGGCGGGGAGGGAGGGCGCAATCAGGTCGATCACTTTTTTCTGCAGGGCTTCCGTTTCCGAGAGTGAAACGCTGTCTTTGACCGCGGAGTTGGCCCATTCTATGTTGCGGCCGCGCTTTTCGGCGATGGACCGGATGAACGCCGCCGCGTCGTTTTCCGCCTTGGCAGTCATATTCGTATCGATGGTGCCGGATGTGGGGCCGAGCGTCACCGGGTGAGCGGCGCCGATGGCCGTGCCGGGCGCCATGGCAGCTATATGCGCCGCCATGGTGATAAACGCTCCGGCGGACGCCGCGCGCGAGCCTGACGGGGCAACATAGACCACCACCGGAACTTTGGACGCCATGATCTTCTTGATAATCAACCGCATGGAATCGTCCAGACCGCCGGGTGTATCCAGTTCAAAAACAACGCATTCAGCCACCTGGTTTTCGGCTTGCTCCACAGTCTGAATCATGAATCGGGCGGTAACGGGGCCAATGATGCCGTCAATCCGGGCCACCACGGTTTCCCGGGCGGCGGCGGGCAATACAAGGAGGGAGCTGGCTGCGATCAGACCCGTGATGAATGCAAATCTTGTCAAAACCATCGGGCTCTTTGTCATCCACGCCTTTCCGCGACGCATCCCGGCCTGATTCAATAATCCGCGTGACTATTCAGGTCGTCCGACTTTGGCTCGCCACGCGCCACGAGTGGAGTGCGTCCGCCGGGACTCATGGATTCGCTGAATAGTTACAAATACGCTTTATTGTGACCCGCCCTGGCAGGATCGTCAAGCATTCAAATGGGCCGGGATAAAGGATGAAAATAATCGGAGCCCGCTATTGATTCATGTCCAACCAGGCTTTATAGTATTGCCACGTTCGCTAAGTTTGGGTATAGGGATTTTCTGCCTCTGGCGACAAATTCGAGCGGAGGCAAAGACAGCATCAAACAAGGAGGGGTTATCATGGACGAGGTAAAAGTGGATGTGAAATTCGGCGAGTGGATCCGGCAGGGATTCGAGCTGTTCAAGGCGAACGCCGTGGTGCTGATTGTCGCCAGCCTGTTGGCCCTGGTAATCGGCGGCGCCACCGGGTTCATTCTCAGTGGGCCGATGTTTGCCGGTGTGATCTTGATTGCCCTTGCCCTGGTGGACAAGAAAGAACCCAAGCCGGATATCGGCGCGGTGTTCAAGGGGTTCGATTATTTTCTGAACACCTTTCTCTTTTGTCTGGTGTGGGGAATCCTGGTTTTCGTGGTGGTGGGTCTGTTGAGCATTATTGTCTGTGTCGGGCATCTGCTGGCGGTGGTTCTTGTCATTGGCCTGAAAACCATGCTCATGTTTGCCCTCTTCCTGATCGTTGACCGCAAGCTGGAATTCTGGCCGGCTTCCATGGCCAGCATCAACCGGGTCAAGGGAAACTTTTTCCCTTTGCTTGCCTTCATGCTTATCGCCTCCCTGTTTAACGCGATCGGATTTATGGTCTGTGGCCTGGGCCTGATCGTGACGCTGCCAATCACCATTTGCTGTCTGGCGGTGGCCTATCGTGATGTGTTCGGGCCGGCGCCGGTGAGCGCCTGATCCATGAACCGCGGCCTTTCGGGATTGTTCAGGGCTGAGCGGCCGGCATTGTACGGGCGGGTGATGGTGAATCACCTGCCTTGGGTTCTGCTGTCGGGAGCCCTCCTGCTGGGATCTTTTTTTCTGCCGCTCGATAAGATCACCTTCCGTACCTGCGTCTTCCTGCGCTGGACGGGTTATCCGTGTGTGAGTTGCGGCTGGACGCGGGGCTTTGTTGCCATGGCCAACGGACAATGGCTGGCGGTTCTCCATGACTGTCCCCTGGCGGCCGGGTTGTACGGGCTGACCACCATGCTCTTTGCCTGGCATGCGGCCGCGCTGATCCTGGGCGTAAATCTGGAGCGGGGTTCGTGGCTCAGGCTGGATGGGCAGCGGGGACTGTGGATCATTGTCACCGCCACCCTGATGGTGCTGGCCAACTGGATGTATCGCCTGGCAATGGGGTTTAAATAAGGTTAAAAACCGTTCGTCGTCCTTGGTTCTTCGTTAAACAACGACGAACAAAGAACGAAGAACCAGGAACGATTGTATTTCATGACCACGATTGATCAGATACTGACCGATTGGGTGAGAGCTGAATTCACGCGGATATTTCCGGAAGCCGGTGACGCGCTGTCCGCCGTCCAAGTGGTGTCGGCTGGTTCCCCGGACTACGGCGATTACCAGTGCAATGCGGCCCTGGCCCTGGCCCGGTCGCTGAAACGAAAGCCCCGTGATATTGCGCAGACGTTCCTGGATCAGGCGTCAAGGCCGGAGAGCGTCGAGCGGCTGGAAGTCGCCGGTCCCGGGTTCATCAATATTCACCTCAAGACAATCTGGCTGGCGGGCCACGTGGCGGCGGTTCTGAAGGACGAGCGCCTGGGCGTGCCGACGATTGGAACCGGACGGACGGTGGTCCTTGATTATTCCAGCCCGAATGTGGCCAAACCGATGCATATCGGGCACATCCGTTCGACGGTGATCGGCAATGCCCTGGATCGCCTCCATCGCTTTCTAGGATACCGGGTGATTTCGGATAATCACCTTGGGGACTGGGGCACCCAGTTCGGCATTATCATCATGGGATATCGGCATTTTGCCGATCAGCAGGCCCTGGCCGACTCGCCGGTTGAGGAGTTGGAACGGATCTACGTGAAGAGTTACGAGCAGTCGAAGGCCGGCGATGAGTGGCTCCAGCAATGCCGGCAGGAACTCGTCAAGCTCCAGGCGGGCGATGCCGAAAACCAGGCGCTCTGGCGGCAGTTTGTCGACTTGTCCCTCAAGGAATTCAACCGGATCTACCTGCGCCTGGGCGTGGCTTTCGATCTTACCCGCGGGGAAAGCTATTACAATCCCCGCTTGCCGGCGGTCATCGACATGCTTCAGCAGAAAGGACTGGCCCGTGAAAGTGAAGGAGCGCTGGTCGTCTTTCTGGAGGACGAGAAACTGCCGGTCTGCATGGTCCGGAAAAGCGACGGCGGGTACAACTATGCCACCACCGATCTGGCCACGCTCATCAGCCGCCAGGAGGAATTCGATCCGGAAACCATCGTCTATGTCACCGACGAGCGCCAGCAGTTGCACTTCAAGCAGATTTTTACCGTTGGCAAAAAGCTCGGCATCCGGGCCCGCCTGCACCATGTCTGGTTCGGCCTGATGCGCCTTCCGGAAGGCACATTTTCGACCCGCCAGGGTAACGTGATCAAACTGGAGCGCCTGCTGGATGAGTCCGAGACCCGGGCGTTGGCCGTGGTCCGGCAGACGAGCCCGGCGATGCCGGAAAATCAGCAGAAGGCAGTGGCGCGGGCGGTGGGGATCGGCGCGGTGAAATACGCGGATTTAAGTCAAAACCCGCAAAGCCTGGTGACGTTCAGCTGGGATAAGGCCCTGGCGCTGGACGGTAATTCCGCGCCGTATCTGCAATACGCCTATGCCCGCATCCGGAGCGTGCAGGACAAGTACCGGGACCAGTTTCCCGGTCGCGATCCCGAGGCCTTTCCCATCCGCCTGGATGAACCGGTGGAGCGGGCCTTGGCACTCCAGGTCGCGCGCTTCGCCGAAGCCGTGACGATGGCGGCCCGGCTGTACAAACCCAGCGTACTGGCCGACTATCTATTTGCGCTATCGGGTCTGTATAACGGGTTTTACCAGAATGTGCCGTTCCTGAAGGCCCCGGAAGGTGTTCGGGAAAGCCGGGTCCGACTCTGCGGCGTCGTGGCCCGCATTCTCCGCCAGGGGCTGGACCTGCTGGGGATCGAGACGCCGGAACGGATCTGAAATTTTTCCGGGAGGAACCCGGAAAATATATCGCCGTTGCGGCGGAATAAATTTTTATCGCAATCCATAGGTACTCGCGGACACAAATACGCTGACGTATGACCGCGAGCGCCTGTGAAAACAGGGCAAGGTTAATCCGTAGCTCAAAAAAACATTTCTATGCCCACCTCATCCCGTCAAATTGCCGCGCAGATCATAGCCCGCTGGCTGAAATCAGGCGAGTTTCCCAACCGCCTTATTCCGCCCGACACGCCGGACCGGGGCTTCGTCATGGAACTGGTCTATGGCGTAGTCCGCTGGAAGCGGATGCTGGAGTGGGTGGCCGCCGCCCGGGTGCATCACATGCCGGAGCCGGGATTGCGGGCGCTGATGCTGGCCGGCTTGTACCAGGTACTGGTGATGACGAAGGTCGAACCCTATGCGGCCGTCAACGAAACCGTGGAAGCGGTGAAGGGGCGCTACGCCCAGGGTGAGGCCGATTTTGTGAACGCGTTGTTGAGGATCGTTCTACGTGAAAAAGAGGCCATTCTCCAGGAACTGAAAAAACAGCCACTGGGCATTCAACAGTCGCACCCGGACATGCTGGTCGAACGCTGGGTTCGCGTTTATGGCGAGGATGCTGTCCGCCGCTTGTGCGAGTGGAATAACACCCGGCCGGAGGTCATGATCCACGTCAACAGTCTGAAAATCAATCCCCGCGCCTACCTGGAACAGCTTCAAGCCAAGGGGATGGATGCGCCGGCATCTTCGGCCGGTCAGGCGGGGTGTCTGGCGATTCCCCATGGATGGCGCGTTGAAGAATTGCCGGGATATAACGAAGGCTTATTTTTAGTGCTCGATCCTTCCGTCCTGATCTCAGTGGCTCAATTGGACCCGCGGCCCGGCGATCACGTCTTGGACGCCTGCGCCGCGCCGGGCGGCAAAACCTTCCTGATGGCAGAGCGTCTGCAGGGGAGGGGACGGCTGACAGCCATGGACCTGCATAACGACCGCCTGTTCCGCTTGCGCGCCAACCTGTCCCGGCTCGGGGTGGATGGCTTTGTGAATGTGGTGCAGGGCAATGCCATGAATGTGACCGATGAAGCCGGCGGGCCTTTTGACCGGATCCTGCTGGACGCGCCTTGCACCAACACCGGGGTTATTCGCCGCCGGCCGGACGCCCGCTGGCGCTTCTCGGAATCGCGCTTATCCCGCATGACGCGAACCCAGCACGCGATGCTGGAACGGGTTTCCGACTTGCTGAAGCCCGGCGGCCGGCTCGTGTACAGCACCTGCAGTCTGGAGCCGGAAGAGGACGAGCTGCTGGTGGCGTCCTTCCTGAAGGCCCATGGGGAATTCCAGCTGGTATCGGAACAGAAGATCGTTCCGCCGGCGGGCCAGGCCGATGGCGCATATGTCGCGTCGCTTCAGAAGCAATTGTAATCAATGCAAGGAATGAGTATTCTGGTGACGGAACAACAGGCGCCAACCCGGAAAGGAGCGATCATGAAGCTCATTCATAAAAAAATCCCCGCCCACTTCTTGAATGCAATGCCGGAAGGCGTCAAGTTTATCAAAAAGCATCAACAAGATTTCCTCGTTGTCGAGAAGGTATACTGTTCGAAAGGACACAACCTCATGGCTGACGTGGTGCGCATCCACGGCGAGCTATCCATCAACTTCCGCTTGCAGGTCGGAGGAAGCGAAGGGCTTGTATTCCTTGATGCCTTTTGGGGGGGGCATGCCAAACTTTATAATTTTATTCCTGATGTGTCGTCAACCGGACCTATCGTCAATGCGTTATGTCCTGCCTGTGGTATGAGTATGATCGTGAAAGACAAATGCCGCCAGGCAGGATGCGACTCCAGCCAGGCAATATGTTTTGCGTTGCATGGGAATCAAAATAAAATATATGTCTGCGCCAAACTCGGCTGTCCGGGCCATCGGATGGAGATAGGAAATATTTCGCGCCGGGTTCTGGAACAAGTAAGCGAAATCAATTATGTCGGCGTCCATGCTGACGATATATTTATGGAAATATGAACGGCATGGTCATGGGGGATACCACAAGGCTTGAAACGCCCGGCGAAGGGAATGGGCAGGCGCCCCGGATGTACCGGATACTGGTCATTAATCCGGGATCAACCTCCACCAAACTTTCGGTGTTTGAAGACGAGCTGGAACTTGTCCAGAAAACGATCTCTCATGTGGCCGAGGAGCTCAAGGACTTCAAACGCATTATGGACCAGACGGAATTCCGTCTGGTCCTGATCCGGCGTTTCCTCGATGATCACCACGTGGATATTGGAAGTTTAAGCGCTGCTGTTGGCCGGGGCGGGCTTCTCAAACCGATCCCGAGCGGTGTCTATCGGGTGAATGGATCCATGCTGGAAGATCTGCTGACCTGCCGTTTTGGCGAACATGCCTCCAACTTGGGCGGCATCCTTGCCCACCGCATCGCCCTCGAGGCGGGCCGAAACGCTTTTATCGTCGACCCGGTGGTGGTTGATGAGATGGATGATATTGCCCGTATCACCGGAATCCCAGAGTTGGCAAGGAAAAGCATATATCACGCTCTCAATCAGAAATCGGTGGCCAGGGAAGTGGCCAGGAAGATCGGCAAGCCCTATGAAAAATGTAATTTCATTGTTGCCCACATGGGGGGCGGGATTTCCGTTGGGGCCCATCGCCGGGGAAGTGTCGTTGATGTCAACAACGCCTTGGATGGCGATGGTCCCTTTGCGCCGGAACGCGCCGGAGGATTGCCGGCCGGACAACTGGTTGCGCTGTGTTTCAGCGGTCAATATTCCCTGGTGGAGATGAAGCAGAAACTGGTGGGAAGAGGCGGACTTGTTGCCTATCGTGGATCGAACAACTTCGCCGACCTGAAGAAAGCCGTGATGTTGGGCGATGAAAAGGCTCAACTCTTGTACGAGGCAATGGCCTACAGAGTCAGTAAGGAAATTGCCATGCATGGCGCCACACTCAAAGGCGACGTGGATCGTATCATTCTGACAGGTGGACTGGCTGGTGATGAGACCTTTATGGAAAAAATCAAGGAACGCATCGGTTTTCTTGCTCCCGTGGAGGTAATGCCCGGCGAGCGGGAAATGACATCACTGGCCCATGCTGTTTTAGCAGTATTGCGCAAGGTGGAGCCTGAAAGGGAATACAGCTGATGAAGCTGCACGATTTTATTTCGCCCATTCCGGACAGCCGGCGCAAGACCGTGGTGGTGCCGCTGGCGAACAACCCGGATAGCATCCGGTGCATTGCGGCGTCTCTGGAGAAGAAAATCGCCAAGTTCATCCTCTTGGGTGAAGAATGCAAGATCCGTAATGTGGCCCTGCAAGAAGGGGTTGATATTTCTTCGGCCGAGTTTATTCAAGAGACCGATGAACAGGCGGCTTGTGACAAAGCCGCGCAAATTGTGGGTGACGGACGGGCCCAGGTACTGATGAAAGGACTGGTCCAATCGGCCACTTTCATCCGGGCAATCCTGCACAAGGAACACGGCCTGATCCCTCCAGGAAAACTCATCAGTTGTGTCTCGGTCTTTGAAATCCCCACCTATCACAAACTTCTCTTTATCACCGATCCGGGGGTCAACATCGCGCCTTCGCTGGCAGGCAAAGTGCTGATCCTGCAGAATGCCATTGAGCTTGCCACCAAGATGGGGGTTCAACACCCCAAGATCGCCTGTGTGGAGGCTGTCGAGAAGGTCTCAGCGAAAATGCCCAGTACCGCGGAAGCTCAACAATTGAAAGCCATGGGCCAACGCGGCGTTTTTGGAACCGCCCTTGTGGATGGTCCGTTAGGCTTTGACGTTGCGATTTCGAAGAAGGCTGCCGTCATCAAGCAAGTCGAAAGTCCCGTGGCCGGGGATCCGGATATTTTGTTGCTCCCCGAGATCGTGGCAGCCAATGTGCTTTATAAATGTCTCGTCTGGTTCGCGCACGCCACGGTGGCCAGCGTTGTGATCGGTGCGAAAGTGCCGATCATACTTCCTTCCCGTTCGGATTCTGAAGAAAGCAAGCTGTTGTCGGTTGCCTTGGCTGTTCATATGGCGTCCCAAGGATAGAGGTCCGCTTCCTCTTAGGTCAATCCTTAAGAGGTATGCAATGAGCTTTCCGCCCGCAAGCCGCACAGTGTTTTCCCATCCAGACGCCGTCAAATTGAGCCATAATCCTGGTTGCCAGATCGGGGTCGGTGGTCAGTATCCCGGCTTCGAAGTTCCGGCGCCGATCGCTCTTGGCGCCCAGTCCCGCGCCGGTCAGGTTGGCGCTCCCGCTATAGGCGACACGTCCATCGACGATCACCGATTTGAAATGCACGCGGGGGCAGAGCACCCGTTCAAGGCCGTCGATCAGGTTGGGGTAGCGGTCAAAATCTTTGCGGAAGGCGGGTCCGGGTTCCCCGGCATGCAGCAGGCGGATGGCCACACCGCGACCGACCAGATCGGACAGCAGAGCGAGAAATGGCCGCGCTCGGCGCCGGCCCTCAATGAGGTACAAATCTTTCAATCCGGATGTGGCCAGCCAAAGGAAACGGGTCGCTTCGGGAATGATGCCGAGGATGACACGCCTGTAAGTTTCACGGTCGGTGATGAATTCAGTGCGATTCATGACGGTAGTATATCGCATGGGTGATGAGTTGGAAAGGAAACTCATCCGAGGGATCTTGGAACGTTGGAATGATGGTAGGGGTTCAGCTTGTCCCGTCGGCGACCCAGGGATCACTTGCCTCGTTTCGAGGCGACGTGGCTGAACCCGTTTGTGGGCAATACAGATCTGGGCTGAGCATCCCCCTTCGTTCGCCGTGGCGCACTACGGCGTGACAAGAGCTCAGCCCCTACATAATAATTGAGCGTGCTGGCCTCAATCGTCCGGGCGGGAGGATGGCGACAAGGAATATTGCGCCTGCCCGCAATGCTACGCATAGCGTTGTAGGCGGGCCGGCTCTTGTGGATTTCCTGAACCCGGTGAAAAATAATTTGGCATATTTTGTAGAAGCGGCGCCCTCGCCGCTTTTACAAAATATTTACAATTCTTTTACTTGCGTATGACAACTTGAGCGGCGGATTATGATTGAATACCGGCGACAAAAGAGAGGAGTGCCATGAATTATTCAACCCTGCCGCATGACCCTCGGACATGGCGCCCCCGGATCGGTCCCGCGTAAAACGGTTTAATTTCCGCGGGCATGTGGCAACTGGCAGGAGGTGGGCAATGAGTGGAGAACAAATGCAGCGGAGATCGGGATGGAGAACCCTGGCCCTGCTGGCGCTGTTTGGCATCGGCAGTCTGCCGGCGCTGGCCGGCGCTAACACGGTCACCTGCCGCGTGGAGCTGGACCGGAATGTTCTGCCGGCGGATGAAGCCCAGCGGGCGGTGATAAAAATCACACTGGATGCGCCCCCGCCGCCGAAACAGAACCGGCCGCCGGTTAACCTGGCGCTCGTGCTGGATCGCTCGGGTTCCATGGGCGGCGCGAAACTGGAAAAGGCCAAGGAAGCGGCCATCGAGGTCCTGCGGCGGCTGGAGCCGCGGGATATCTTTTCCCTCGTCGTCTATGACACGCAGGTTGAGACGCTGGTGCCGGCTCAAAGCGCCGGGAACGCGGAATGGATCGAAAATCGGATCCGGCAGATAACGCCGGGCAATAGCACGGCATTGTTCGGCGGCGTAAGCCAGGGGGCGGCGGAAATCCGCAAGAACCTGGATCGGAAATACGTGCACCGGATTATCCTGCTGTCGGATGGCCTGGCCAATGTCGGCCCGAGCACCCCCGAGGATCTCGGCCGGCTGGGTGCCGCGCTGATCAAGGAGGGCATTGCCGTCACGACCGTCGGTGTGGGCACGGACTACAATGAGGATCTCATGGCCCGGTTGTCACAGAACAGCGACGGCAGCACGTATTTCGTGGAAAACAGCCGGGACCTGCCGCGCATTTTCACGGCGGAACTGGGCGATGTCCTAAGCGTGGTGGCCAAGAAAGTTACCCTGGTTATCGAATGTCCGGAAGGCGTTCGTCCGGTTTCCGTCATCGGGCGGGAAGGGCGCATCCGGGGACAGACCGTGGAGCTGTTTCTGAACCAGTTGTACGGCGGCCAGGAGAAATACGTGCTGGTGGAAGTGGATGTTTCTTCCGGGAAGCATGGCGCCAGCCGCGATATTGCCGTGGCCAGGGTCACGTATGATAATCCGTTCACCCAGTCCCGCGAAAGCTCTGGCGGAACTGCCCGGTTCCGTTTCAGCAACGATCGCAAGGATGTGGACAACTCGGTCAATGTTCCCGTGCAGAAGGCCTACTATATCAACCTGTATGCCGTGGCTGAGGTGGATGCCATCGCGTTGGCCGATGATGGCAAACGCGAAGAAGCAGCAAGAAAGCTCAGGGAAGCGGGGGCTCAACTAATCAAGGCTGGAGATGAATTGAATGATAAGGAACTGAAAGAAAAAGGCTCCTATTCGAAAAAGCAATCGGAGGAAATAGGAAAAGACGGCATGAGCCGGACGACCCGTAAAATCATGCGTTCGGAATCGTATCAGGAAATCAATCAGCAATCCAATCGCTAGGAGGCTGTCGGACCCCGATCCAAATCGGGGTCCTCCATCCTTCTGGTTGAATAAAAACCGCGTCAAGAAGCCGTCGGCAGCCTGTTGGACTCTGCCTAGGCCGGGTCCGGCAGGCTGCCAGGGAGTGAAAATAAAACTCCCCTCCCTAGAGGGGCAGGGGGTGGGTAGCTTCAGGAGTGAGACAGATCGGACCGAGAAAAGAATCTGAAAATAGCAGGACCGAAACGCAAAACTGGAAATGCTCCCTCGGTTCGCATTTCGACCCGGCTGGGCCAAAACAGAAACAGATTAAACGGGAGCGTAAACAAATACAAGAAAAGATGACCGGGCATCCGAACGAACGAATTGTACCGGATAAAAATCAAGTGACAGGAAATCCTGTCACGGATTCAAGGGGATGATTGAGAATGAACGCAATACCATGGATGGGCAATATGGTCTGGGCTAAGAGAAAAACGGCGGCTGCGGTCTTGATGGCGGCATCTCTTGTGGTCTGCGATGGCAGGACGGCGGAAGATAAACGGGATTACTGCGGGTGGGCCGACAAGGCCGGGCGGACCTTGGCCGCCGAACTGCCCCGCCGCGACCTGCTGGAATGGTCGGACGAACTGGCTACCGGAATCCCGACGGCCGATGGCCCGACGCTGTGCCTGGCCATTTCTGTATTTCAGCGGGCTGGTCAGCCTGAGCGCATATCCAAGGTTATCCCGCGGCTCAAAGACTTACTCAAAGCCGAACGGACAGACGGGGCCGTGATCTACTGGCTGTGCCCAAGCGGCCATTACGAGCAGGTCCGGGAATGGCTGGACGCCTTTCCGCAGGATATTTACAGCACTGGCGAATGGAAGGCCTTTCTCAACTGGTTCGAGAAAAAGGAAGGCGCCAAGGCCATCGAGTCCTGGCTGTGCGACAAGGCTGCCCACGAACGCTCGACAAGGTCCGCCATCGGCGGGTGGTATGACTATAGCAGATGGTCGCAGCTCTATTGGGAACGGCTCCAGGCAAATGGGAAGTTGCAGTCCCACGTCGCGACCCTCGCTGAAAAAATTCGCAAGGAGCCAACGAGGACAGATGCGGTCGTTGAATATCTCGGGGCCCGAAGTATGCTGGACGATACAGCCAAGAAGACCATGCCCATCGGCTGGCTGGCCGATGTCGTTCGCATCGAACATGCCCTGGACAACTGGGGTTTGGGCCGCATGTTGGCGGATGAAAAGGAATACGAGGGCGCGATTCGGCTCTTCGACAAGTCTCTGGCCTGCCCCGTCGCCGACTACGACCGCCAGAACTTCAACCGCGTCAGCATGTGCAGCATGTTTGTTCATCCGGACGGGGTCGAGCCGATCCTGCGCCAATGGACACGGGGTGCATTGGCCCAGGCGTGTTTCCAGGCTGGCAAGTTGGATCGGGCTCAGAAGCTTGTCGAGGAACTGACAGGCAAGAAGGATGGCACGTTGGCTGATCTGGGGCCGTTCCTGTTCGCCGGCCAAGTGCAGGCCGCCAGCGGACAGCGCGTCGTCGAAGCCAGGATCAAGAAGGCCGAGGAGGAGCAGAAGGGCTCCGTCCGCTACTGGCTCAACCGGGCCAATTACTATATAGGCCGAAAGGAATTCGAGCAGGCCGAGCAGGCCTATCAGTCCGCATTGAAATTGCCGCCGGATGGCCACCGCTTCGAGGTGGTGCGGGACTATGGGTGGTTTCTTTTCAACCGTGAACGATATGGCGAGGCGGATAAACTCTACCGGGCCGAGATCGCGCGGATCGGATTGAATGACCCGAACGGTAGTAACGATTTCTGGTTCCACCAATTGGAGCGTATGGATGGCAAGGGTGGCGTTCGATTCAGTTGGGACGAGCCGCTAATATGGCAGTGGCTGAGCGAAGCGAAAAAGAGAAACTTCGGGCAATCGGAGCAATTTTGGCTGGGATGGGCGGCCGAAAAGACGACCAAGACGCCGGAGGGTTGGGCGGCGTTCGAGAAGAAAGCCCGTGCCCTGGCCGCCGACCCCTGTTCGCCGCCGCTGCGGTACTGCCTGGGCACGATCTTGCAGGGGCACGGCCAAGTTCAAGAAGGATTACGGATGGTGGTTGAAGCCTATGACCAATGGCCACTCAATAGCTATCCAAATGAAATTCATGTCGGCAAAACAGTATTGGGCGCTTACGTCGGCCAGAGCGACTGGAAAAATGCCGAAAAAATACTTGAAAGACTGCAGAATAAACCTGGTTTTTCCGGGTTGGAAGATTCACTGGGCGGAATTGCCGTAGCCGCTGCCAAAGCCGGCGCTCCGGACGATGCCATGCGCTTGTGGCGCCGCAAGGCAAACCTGGACCTGACAAAACAGGATGGCCTGGAGGCCCTGGCCGCCGCGGGGTTGGCTGAGCGCCTCCGCGACTACTACGCCGGGTTAGCCAAACGCGCCCCCGATAACGCAGCCATCGCCGCGGCCCTTAAAAAACTGGAGGTAAAGTAGCATGCGTCGCTCAGCATCCGTATTCCAGCTGAGGCACCCTCGGGCCTATGGCATTCACTCCCTGATAAGGATTCCAACTTGGCTCGCAGGTTACTCGCGCGGAAACGCAGAGAATGACAGAAAACGAAATTGGAATAATTGTGGTTAAGTCGGCCATCGCCGTGCCTAGGAGCACCGATATAATCCGCGAGCGTTGCTTTATCATGGGGCTCTGATATGATTCATTTCATGAACCGGCGCGCCATTCTGGGGTATTGGCTGTTGCTCTTTGTGCCGACCGTGGTGGTTGGCGCGGCCGCTTTCCGGCTGATCCGGCACGAAGGGGAGCGGATCACGGCCCAGGCCCGCTCGACGGAATTGGACCGGGTACGCGCCATTGCGGACAATGTTCGCCTGGCGGTTTCATCCGTGGAGGATGAACTTGGCGAGAGTCTGTGCCGGATTCCATCGTCAGCGCTTGCCGAAACCCTGCCGGCCTGGGAACGAAGTAATCCGCTGGTGAGAAACGTATTTATCTGGGATGCAAAAAAAGGCTTGCAGATGCCGTCCCAGCAGGGCGGTTGGACGGCGGAGGAGCGGAGGTTTATTGTCCGGTACGATGCGCTTTTTTCCGGCCGGATTCCATGGCTTTCAGCGGCCTCCGAAACAAACGGCACGGTCCGGGGACCGGTCAGAGTCGGGGGGGCGGTTTCAAGCCGGGTCCTGAACACCGAGCCGTTGGCGGAGTCCAATCGTCCATCGGATTTTATCCGGCAGGTTGAACAAATCCGGGCCGGCGGCCGGCAACTGGCGGCAACGGCACGCCCGCAGGACGCAGACGGGATATCCGACCGGGAAAGTCCAAACTCGGCGTGGATGGGCGGATGGATACCGTGGTTTACCGAGAACCGGCTCTATGTGCTGGGCTGGGTCCAGCGCGATTCCCGATCGCCGGTGTATGGTATAGAGTTGGAATTGGCAACCCTGCTGTCGCGGTTGATGACGGTCTTCCCTTCCACGGCGTCCGACGGCGCGGTCTATGCTCTCCTGGACGACGAAGGAAAGATCGTGTGCCAGGTTGGCCGGATGGAGCTTAAGTCCGATGCGCGGCCGGATATGGCCGCGGCGTTGGCCCCTTATCTGCCGCATTGGTCGGTGGGTGTGTATCTGGCTGATGGCGGCATGCTGCAGGCTGCCGGTCGCAGCTTTGTGCTGTTGGCCGGGTTACTGCTGGCGATCGTTGTCGTGGCGATTCTGGCAGGCGGGTCCCTGTTGACCTGGCAGGCGCAGCGCCACTTGGCGGACGCCCTCCAGAAAACATCGTTTGTTTCCAACATCTCCCACGAATTAAAAACGCCGTTAACCAGCATCCGCATATATGCGGAACTATTGAGCGAAGGCCGCATCACCGACGCGGAGAAAACGCAAAAGTATCTCCAGGTGATTTCCGCGGAAAGCCAGCGCCTGACCCGGCTGGTAAATAACGTCCTGGATTTCAGCCGGATGGAGCAGGGTAAAAAGAAATATCACCGGGAATCCATCGAAGGCGTTGATTTCGTACGCCAATTTATCGAGGCACATCGGCTCCGCCTGGGTGAAGCCGGTCTAACGGTGCATGCCAAACTTCCGGAGGAGCCGTTGTGGATGCCCTTTGACCGGGACGCGCTGGAGCAGGTTCTGCTGAACCTGGTCGATAATGTGGTGAAATACGCGAACGAGGGCGGCGAGCTGCAGATCACGCTGGAACGGAAGCCAGGTCATTGCCGGCTGGCGGTCATGGACCGTGGTCCCGGTATTTCCCCATCGCATCGGACGCGGATTTTTGATAAATTTTATCGGGTGGATGATTCACTGACCGCCCGTCAACCTGGCTCGGGCCTGGGGTTGAGCATTGCCCGCCGTTTGCTCCGGGATTTGGGCGGAGACCTGACGTTTGAACCCCGTGCCGGCGGCGGAAGCTGTTTTGTGGCATGCCTGCCGTGTGCCGCGCCGCCGGATGGGCCGGTGGAATTGGCATCACCATAGATGCCAATTTATGAAAGGAAGATAATGCCCTCGATCCATATCCTGGTGGTGGAAGACGATGCCAATATCCGGGCCGGCCTGATTGATACGCTGGAAAGCGAGGGGTACCGGACGACATCGGCGGTCAATGGAGAGCAGGCTCTGGCCTTGTTCCAGCAGGAGTCATTTGACCTGATTCTCCTGGATATCATGATGCCGAAAAAGAGCGGTTATGATGTCTGCCGGGCCATCCGGTCAACCAATGAGACCACCCCGATCGTCATGCTGACGGCCAAGGGCGAAGAGATCGATAAGGTGGTTGGCCTTCAACTGGGAGCGGACGACTATATCACCAAGCCATTTGGCGTGCATGAACTGCTGGCCCGGATTGCGGCGATCCTTCGACGGTCTCGCCGGGGTGGAGTCGCCGAGCCCGGCGACAATCGCAAGATGCCAGACCGGTTTAGCATCGGGCCGGCGGTGGTGGATGCCCGCCAGTATCTGGTCCGGGTGGGAAAAAAAACCTTTCCCCTGTCCGCGCGGGAAATCCAAGTGCTCCAGTTTTTCCATGCGCATCCCAATGAAGTCCTCAGCCGGGACCAGTTGCTCAATGCTGTCTGGGGAGTGCATTACTTGGGTACCACGCGGACACTGGATCAGCACCTGGCCCAGTTGCGGAAGAAGATCGAGTTGCGGCCGGATCATCCCCGGATTGTGACGACCGTCCATGGCATCGGCTACCGGTATAACGCGCCACCATTATCAGAACACAAACCCCATAAAGGAGGATAAGATGAACACCGTCAAACGCATGTCGGTTCTGCTGGCCGTACTGACCCTGATCCCGCTGGCCTGGGGTCAGATCGCAACGAACGAACAACCCGCAACGACGAATGAACCGCCCATCAGCCTGGTCATTGCCTTGATGGATGGCTCGCGCCTCATTGGGGTTCCGGGCATCGTGTCCATTCCGGTGCAGACCGCCTATGCCAAACTGGATATTGCGCTGAAGCACGTTCGGAGCATTACAGTGGAGAAGAATCGTGAACTGGCCGTGTTCGAGATGACTAACGGCGACAGGGTCAAGGGCGCCATGATTCTTAAAACTCTGGACTTACAGACTGCGTTCGGAAAAGTGTCGGTCGGTCTGGAGCAAATCACCAAAATTGACGTGAGTTACGGCGCTCAATCTGAATTAACAGATTATGTGCAAGCAATTGGAAATGCACAGATGGATACAACAGAAAAGAAATTTGGGACAGGATCACTATTGATTGACGGAAATGAAGTAAATCCCAGTTATTTGCGGTTAGCGGATAAAGATGATTGGAATTTTACTGCCACACATGGGACTATTGATTTTTGGGTAAAAGTCAATACAATGCCATCCGTCGCCGCGCACCTTGTGTCCACATGTAGTAATGCACAGAATACCGCGAGTTATATAAAACCTAGTGGTATTATAGCAATAGGAAAAGCTGGATTAAACGAGATTGCATCGGCTAGGGGCGTTATTCGTACGGGCATTTGGTATCACGTTGCTTTTGTTAAAAACGGTAACACGACTACCATTTATGTAGATGGTATTAACAAGGCATCTGCTGATACAGCCGTTTGGACTGATTCTGACCAGAATTTGACTATAGGTGCTGGCTGGTATGGGGGCGAGCTTTATACTGGTAATATTTGGATAGATGAATTACGAATTTCTAAGGGAATTGCGAGATGGATAAATGATTTTACACCTTCAACTGAGCCTTATGCTTATAATGATGCAAACACTAAATTACTTTTACATTGTGATGGTGCAAGGTAATGTCCCGTTGGTTGTTAAAATAGAGCCTGTCCCGTTATTCCGTGGGTCTTGAAAACACAGGGCATATCGTATTAAAGAGGAGGGGCAAGAGTACCCTAAAAGGATACTTTGCCCCAAATCCGTGTGTTATAGTGCCCGATGAGCTATCAAATCATAC
>JAHIJO010000172.1 GCA_018898455.1 Verrucomicrobiota bacterium
ATAAGGCTACAAGCAATCTTCTGGCCGACCTAACCAATCTTCATTTTCGTCACCCGGAAACAAACGCGCGGATGATCTATGAGCTTGTCTAAACCGGCAAAAGGTGCCATCTTATTTTCCGCCCGGATCAGGAAATCTGAGATTAGAGATTTGTTCATCAGCTCCTCTGAAACGCTTTCTCGATTTTATTAACTTGGGCGTGAAGCTCAGCGTCAGTAGCCAGTCTAACCTTTCGAATCCAATTTCAAGGCATAGCGGCGAACCAGAAGATTGGGGTGACTGAGATAGCGCTGCAACCGGTTGTCTTCCTCCCGGCATCCCAGGACGTGAAGTGAGCTCACGGCCTGAAGTTCAATCACAAACCGCAAGGATGTTGTCCACGTGGGATCGCATCCCCAGAGTGAAAACAAAAATTCCCGATGGGCATTTTGTTCAAGAAACGATCGAATCGGCTGAATACCCCGGGGACCGGTCTGTTCCAGGGCCTTGAGCAACAGCACCAGCGTGGGAGGATCCAAGGCCGGATCTTCCAGCAGGCGCCCGATTTCCCCGGCGATATCCGGATCTTTCATTTCAGCCAAAGCCAGCGCGGCCACCACAAAGCGGGCGGGCGACTTCACCCCCAGGCGCGGACCCTCCACGCGATCCCGAAGCACCCGATACAACTCCTGCCGGCATGCCTCATGACGGACTCCTGATACCGAAACCGTCACGGCGGCGCAGAAGCGCCGGTTGGGATCGTGTTCTCCGGCAAAAAAGGCGTCCCAGTGCGGGGGCTTCGCGCGCATGGAAAGAATCCGCAAACGCCACATGGCCAAGCCGTTTTGTTCCGTGCCCAAGCTTTTCAAGAGATCGCGGGCCGACTTCTTCAAGGCCGGCGCCGGCGGCTGTTCGGGTAAAAGACCGCGCTCCTGAAGCAAACGACGCAACCCGATAATATCGACCTGCGAAGGCATGATTCCCTGTTTCGCCGCAAGGGCCGCGGCCACGCCGCACACCTCGCCGATGGTCTGCATATCTCGCTGCATGCGGACCAACTGATGCAGATCATGATCCACGGACAGCGCCCGGCAGGCGATCAACAGTCCTTCGATACCCGCCGGCAACAGCGCCCGGTAAGGGATATCTCCCCGACAGAGATACTGCCATAGGCCAAACATGACGACATAACGACGCGCCCAATCGCTTTCCGCCGCATAATCCATGGCATGGTTGTCATAATGCGCATACGAAGAACAGACGGTGTCAGGATATGCGCGGCCCGTCAAAATATCCTCGAAACCGAGGGTTATCTTGCCGCGAATCAACCGGCTTTCCCGGACGCCGAGTTCAGAAGGCAAGGCGCAGTAATGCTGCGTCTCGGAAAACGGGCCCTGGGCCTCTATTTTTCGCCGCCCTTCAAAATGAGCCCGCGAGTAATCCAGCGTATCGGTCGGGTCCACCCACCCGGCATCAAAGTTCCGATGTGACAACTTTCCGTTCTTGATCATGGCGGGGGTATAGCTGTAGGGCTGGGGAAATCCGTCACCGCTCCGCCCGAGCGTGAAGCGCGCGCCGGCGGCGGCGGCCAGATCACCATCGCCGGTGGCATCGATGGCGGTCGCGCAGGGAAACACATGATACCCGTTTTCATCGGCCGCCAAGACCCCCTGCACCTGATGGCCGCTCTTGAGGACGCCGAAGACTATATGGCCCGCCCACATCGCCACCTGCGCTTCCGCCAATGCATTGGCAAGGATCTCCGCTTTGGCCATGGGATGAAAACCTGAGCCGTTAAAACCTACGGCCGCGCTTTCGTCTGCAATCCGCGGCTCAAGCCCGTCCTGCAGTCCCCCGGTTAAACCATGATAATAACTATGAATATGGCCTGCCGTGCCGATCCCGCCATATAGCGGCTCCAAGGTCAAAACCGCCACGCGCGCCTTTTGACCGGCAGCCGCCAGCGCCGCCAGGGAACCACCCGGACCGCATCCGGCCACCACCACATCACAGGGTTCATGGCGTTCGGCTCCAACCTCCGCAAGCATGCCCCTTGCAAATCCCCCATCGAAAGCCGCGGAAAGTTCCGCAGTTTTTAGCCGCTCGCCGGCATCGGACTTATCCCGCCGCGGCAATTTTTTGCGCCGACGATCCGACCCGGCGGCGGCCTGCGCCATCTGTTCCGCCAGTTCCATCTCCCGCTCCGGCGTTTCAGCCTGAGGCAAGGGATATAGTCCCGTATCTGCGAGCGCCTGATCATCAACCGGGTCAGCCGGATTCATATCGCGCACGGCTGGGGCGATGCCGACGGGGGTAGCGGCCGAAAACGCCGGCGCCGATGCCCGCAGATGCTTTATCACGGCCAGGGCGCTGGTTAATGTCTTCAAATACATATCGGCCCTGGATGCCGCTGGCGACACCTCCATGGCAAGGCTGAGAATTGCCTCCCAGGGCCAGACGGTCGGCAGGACGGCCACCGCATTACCCGCCAGTCCCAATTCCGAAGGCACGCCGATTCGTTGTTCCCCGGCGGGGCAAACCACGCCATACACATAGAGCCGGCGCTCGACCAACCTGATTTCGGGCAGGCGCTGGCCAACAACCCGGCGGGAAAAACGGCGCCCCGGCATGGCGTCAATGACAACCGGCGCCTGCACTATCTGCCGGCCGCTTTTTCCCACGATCTCCACGCCGGCGAGGATCCCCTTGGAATCGGCCAGCGGCCGCATCGGCAATACCCGGACGATACTGAACAGACCCGCGTCTTCCGCCAGGCGGTCAAACGCCAGCGCGCCGATAACGAGATCGGCCCGGTCATTCCGTTGAGCGCCTTGACCGGCGCAGAATTCCCGGACGCGATCCGGGAGCGGGCCGAAGGGAAGGTGATTCAGCCACAACTGGCTCAACTCAAAGCCCAAGGCCGGCCCCGGCTCCAGCAGGCAGGTCCTCTTGCCTGCCCGGGCCGCGGTCAGAGCGGCGTTAAAACCGGCCCATCCGGCGCCGGCCACAATCACATCGCCGTCCCACAACACCGTGCTTTTCCGTCTGGCTAACAGAACAGACGACATCGTCGTTTCTCCGTATTATTAATACCTGAAAATTGCACGGAGGTGTGCAATTTTCACCCTCCGGGCCGTCGTAACCCCGCCTTAATGCGGGGTTACAAGGGGTTAACCACTTGCGTTAAGCGGATAACCCATTGGGTTATCCGCTTAACGCGATGTCTTTGCGC
>JAHIJO010000173.1 GCA_018898455.1 Verrucomicrobiota bacterium
CCAAGAGTGGGGATCAACATGCGGTGCGCATGCAAATGGATTCCGCTTGCAATTAATCACGCGAAAACGACAATGAGTTTCAATAAGCGTTTGCCGTTCTTAAACGGCAAGAAATCGGTACTCTCAAGTAAGAAAAATCGCCCGATCATCGGCGACAAGGTTATCCTGCAACTTACGGGCAATCCGGAGCCCATGAGCGGGTACCTGTGCCGTTATCAGCCGGATGGGGTGGAGATTAGAATTTCATCGGGAAACGTGACGGTTCCTTTCGTGGTTATGGAAGAGGCAACCCGCCGGCTGTACTTTCCCAAGGAGCACGCGATGTATTTGTACCGCCGGCAATGATGGGCCTACCATGCCGTTCCGCGAAGCATGGGTTGGATTCGGAAGAAGGTCGCCAGTGTTTGAGCGATATCGAAGAATCCGCGGCGGATGCCAAGACTTCGTCCTGGCCTGCCTGTTTGATAAGCCAGTAACGGCACGTATTCCCTGGTGTGATCGGTTCCCATGAAGGTCGGGTCATTGCCGTGATCCGCCGTCAGGATCAGGAGATCATTATGCTGGAGAAGCGGCAATAGGAGTTTCAGGAATCCGTCCGTGTCTTCCAAGGCCCGGGCATAGCCGCCGGCGTCCCGCCGATGCCCGTACAGCATGTCAAAGTCAATGAAATTGGCGATGATGAGACCTTGCACCTTGCCGCGCATGAGTTCGATGACCTTGGCTTGCGAATCGCGATTGTTGCCGGTGTGATAGGCGCGGGTAATGCCCCGCCGGGCGAAGATGTCTTCGATTTTGCCCACCGCATGCACGGCCGTGCCGGATTCCGTCAGCCGGTCCAGGAGCGTTGCTTCCGGCGGGGGATACGAGAAGTCGCGCCTGTTTTCCGTGCGCCGGAAAGCCCCCGGCCGGCCCAGGTAGGGGCGGGCGATCACCCGGCCGATAGGATACCGATCGCAGAGTTCCCGGGCAATTTCGCAGGCGCGGTACAGTTCCTTCAGCGGAATAACGTCTTCATGCGCCGCAATCTGCAAGACCGAGTCCGCGCTGGTGTAAACGATCCAGACGCCGTGCTGAATCTGGACCGGGCCCAGTTCATCAATGATGGCCGTGCCGCTGGCGGCCTTGTTGCCGATCAGGCGCCGCCCGGTGCGGGCTTCCAGTTCACGGACCAGTTCCGGGGGAAATGACGGCGGCCCTTTGGGAAAAACATAAAACCCGCTCTGCAGATCCAGTCCCGCTATTTCCCAGTGCCCCGTTGTCGTGTCCTTGCCTTTTGACACTGGCTGCATGGCCCCGAATCCGGCCAGCGGCCGGGGCGCGGGCGGAACGCCGGCAATCAGTTCGCCGCCGGGAATGAGCGCCGGGATGTTGCCCAGGCCCAGGCTTTGCAGAATCGGCAGATGCAGGGCGCCGGCCGCCCGGGCCAGGTGCGCCAGCGTGCTGGCGCCGGCGTCATGAAATTCGTCCGCATCAGGCGCCGCGCCGATGCCGACGGAATCCAGAATGATAAGAATGGCCCGCATAAAAAATTCTACTCCGTAGAATTTATTCCCGTCACGATCGCCACGCCCGAGCTTGTCCCGATCCGCGTAGCGCCCGCGCGGATCATGGTCAGGGCATCCCGGCAGGTTTGGATGCCGCCGCTGGCTTTGACCCCGATCCGGTCGCCGACCAGTTGGCGCAAAAGCCGGACATCCGCTTCGGTGGCGCCGCCGGCCAGGCCCGTGGATGTTTTGACAAAATGAGCGCCGGCTTCCATGGCGAGCTTGCAGGCGGATTCCTTCTCATCGTTGGTCAGGAGCGCGGTCTCGATAATCACTTTCACCGTGCGCCCCCCGGCCGCGCGCACGACTGAATGGATGTCGGATTTGACATAGTCATAATCGCGGTCCTTCAGGGCGCCCACGGCCATGACCATATCCAGTTCCTGGGCGCCGGCCTGGACGGCTTCCGTGGTTTCAAATGCCTTGGCGCTCGCTGTCGTGGCGCCCAGGGGAAAGCCGATGACCGTTGCCGTTTTGACGGCAGAACCGGCCAGTGATCGGACGGCCAGGGAAACACGGGTTGGCAGGACGCAGACGGCAAAAAAACCATAATAATGTGCCTCCCGGCACAGTTGGATGATCTGGTCATGCCGCGTGTCGGCTTTCAGGAGCGTATGGTCAATCAACGGCGCGAGCGTTCTGCCCGTTTCTGTTATGGGAGAAAGAGGCGGTTCAAGGTTGGTATTGCGCATCGTGTGCCGATGTCCTTTATCTTTGCGGAACGAAAAAAAATATTTGGAATGCACTCCAAAATGCTTGCCGGAACTATACACGATTTCAGGAAACCAGTTCAATATAAGGAATGCGGTAGAATACCGTTGACTTACCGCATCATTTTGCGTATAGGAACTCGCAATTAATGCCGGTTAAAATACACGTTATGTAATCCTGCGGTCAATAAACAAAGAGGACTTCGCCATTATGCAGAACACGCCTAAACGCATTTGGATTCTAGCGGCGGGATTTGCCACCCTCATCAGCCTGACACCGCGCAGTGTAGGGGCAGAGGCCGCCCAGACTCAGGGCAAAACGATACCCCAGGTCACTACCACGACTCAAACCGTTAAAATCCAAGCTCAAACGCAGATGCGGGAAGAGGAAAACGACTATTTCCCGCCCTACATCGCCTTGGCGCTCAAGGCGGGAACCCTGGGCGCCGGCGCCGAATTGACTCTGGGCGTGATGGAAGATGCGTTGAATATTCGGGTGGGCGGCAATTATCTGCCCCTGAAATTCAGCGGAAAAATAAAGGATGTTGATTACGAGGTTGAAATCAACTGGGGCTCGGTTCCCATGATGCTGGATTGGCATCCTTTTGATAATAATTTCAGGATCACCGGCGGTGTCATGTACAACCGCAATCGCGCCCACTTGGACGCCCGCCTGAACGATTCGCAGAAAATCGGCGATCACGAATATACGCCCGAGGAAATTGGCACGCTCACCGGTAGTGTTGATTTCAGGCAGTTTGCCCCTTATGTCGGCTTGGGCTTCGGCAATGCCGTCGGGGGACCCGATACCTCCTGGAATTTTGTCTTTGACGTGGGCGTCATGTTCCAGGGCGTTCCGGGCATCAGTTTGTCCGCTGACGGCGCCATGTCGGGCGATCCCACTTTCCAGGCGGACCTGGCCCGGGAAGAGGACGACATTCAGAACGAGGCTGATAAGTTCCAATTTTACCCGGTCGTGGCGGCCGGCGTCTCCTATCAATTTTAAATTCTTCTCCGGAACAATAAGAAATCGCGGGAGAAACTGGGATGCGTCCTGACCCGGGGATACTTCTTGGCGAATCGGTAGCCGGCACTCCCGCTCTCCACTCGTGGCCATGCTAAGGGCGTGGCAAGCGTGCTTGTCCTGCGCTTCGCGGGATGGCAGCCAAAGTTGGATGACCGGCATAGTTGCTTTTTTATTATTTATTTTCGGTTGTAAGTTAATTAACATCAACGAGTTACCCCCCCCTTAAAAAAATATATTCCCAGTTTTTTGTTTGACACGAAACCCAAAACAGTCCACTTTGTACGCGTTGTTGGAAGAATTATGTTTTGAAAGAAAGCAGGTTGGGAAATGAAAAACAATATTCTGCCGGTGTGCGTCAGCCTTCCGATTCTGGTCTCCGCCCTCATCCTGATCGGAGCGAAGAGTCCCACGCCAAACATGAAGGCCGATGCCGATGGCGATGGAATGCCGGATATATTTGAGCAAAAGTTCCATTTGGACTACAAAAATTCAACCGACGCTCTCCTGGATTACGACGGCGATTCATGGGTCAACGCTCGGGAGGCAGTTTTCGGAACCGATCCGTTCGCTCAAGATACCGACGGCGACATGATCCCGGATGATCTCGATGAAAATCCCGTCAGTCGCTTTTTCCTCCAGTGGGGCTCGCCCTTTTTTACTGACGGAGACCTCTACGACTACGCGAAGCCAAATTATTGTCTGGGTGCCTGGAAAGATGGGGGCAAATGGTTTTCGACGATCAATTCGAAGGCCGGGCTTGTCGTAAGGAAGGTCGGCGAACTTTCCACGCAATCGGGCTGGCATGCGGCGTCCAGGAAAAGCAATGTTGTCGAAAGCCTTAATGTGGCCCTGGATCGGACCATCCTGACCAACAATCTCGTGTATGC
>JAHIJO010000174.1 GCA_018898455.1 Verrucomicrobiota bacterium
ATCAAACCCGCTCATTGTGGATGCGGACCAGATATATGAAGTGTAAGTACCACCTGGATTTGCTAAATCAAAACCCACGCCGTTACAAACCAGGTTGCCGTAAAAGTTCATTCTATTGGCGAAAGTAAGTCTATTATTCACACCATCGATCGTGAAAGTACCGGATATGTTACAGGTTCCTCCTGGGCTCAGGTTGCAATAGGCGGTGCCATCCCAGGTAAAGTTGGCCGTGCCGTTGGTGCAGTTCAAGGTGGTCGCATTTGTGAATGAGCCGCTATAGGTCGAGGCAAAAGACATGCCGGCCACATTCGTGCTGATGTCCCACATGCAGTTCTTGACCGACGTAGCGTTGAACGCAATCGCATCCCCGTTGGTAATCGGGTTGTCCCCATCCCAGTTGGCGGCCGTGGAGGCAAGTTCATCGCCGCCGCCGCCGTCCCAAGTCCGGTTTGCAGCCGGCAACGTCAGCGGTGCCGCGCATAACGCCGCACACAGACAGCTAATCCATACTCTATATGCAATGTTCATAAACACCTCTGTACTTTACCAGCGTTATTTCACATAACACTGATTGTAAATTTCCTCGTTTGTTTATCATTTGTCAAGACATCCCTTGAATAACCCGCAATTCTCAATTATTTACCTGAACATCTATATATGGGTGTAGATCCGACCACTTTTGCGCCTTATCTGTTTTACTTTGCGACTTTACGACTTTGTGTTACATTCCGCCTGTTTTCCGATAGCGCCGTTGATTAAAACTTGAGGATATAATTCCATGAAAAAAACCTGGTCTGATTGTTACGCGATCATGGATGGCGCCATCCTGAAAATCGGCAACCATGGAATAGAGCGGAACTGGGACCTGTCCCAAGGCGCGCCGGCCGCCATTTCCATCCGCGACCGCCGGCGAAAACGGGAATGGGCCGCTGCGGCGCCGTACCGCGACGCCTTCCGGCATCCGCACCTGCCGCTGGTCGGACCGCCGAAGATCAGCCTGGAAGCCGGGTCGGATACTTATCTCGGGATTTCCGCCAAGCACTTCCGGGTCGTAGTCAGCCTCGCCTATCCAAACGTCAAGCTGCGATGGCAACACCGGATCTGGCCGGAACTCCCGATCATCTGGTCGCAGTTCGATGTCAAGAAAACGGGTGTGCCGGCGGCAATGGAACCGGAAAAATTCGTGGACCGCGGGATCCTGCATTTTTACCCGTCGCCGGACCGGCTGGATTTCTTCGGCCTGGAGCCACCACACCTGACGTATCATGTGACCACTTTTACCTGTCAGTCGGATCATCACGATAACTTGGTGCAGGAACGCTCGGGGTTCCCCTACCCCAAGGAGGATATCCGGGAGCCGGGCGCTTACTGGCACCTGTGCGACCGGGTCAGCCCCGGCGGCCTGCTGGCGCTTAAGCTGGCGCCATCACCCCGCGAACAGATTAACTACCCAGGCCATGATTTCGCCTGTTCCGGCCGCACCCTGGCCATTACCGGCACGGGATTCAGCGCCGGGGAACTTGAGACCGGCGCCTGGCTGAGCTCTTATGCCTATGCCGTCGGCGTCACCGACGGCGCCGTCCAATCCGGCGCCGACCTTTTCTACCGGCTCGACCGGCAACGCATGCCGCCGAACCCGGCCGTCAAATTCACGATTCTTTCCAACACCTGGGGCGACGGCAACGGCTGCAAAAATCTCAACGAGGCCATGTTCAGCGAGGAAATCAAGACGGCGGCCCGCCTGGGTCTGACGCACTGCCAGGTTGATGCCGGCTGGCAGAAAGGCCGGGGCATGGATAAAAGCCCTCACGGTATCGGTTCCGATTTCTGGACCGTGCACCCGGAAAAATTTCCCCGCGGGTTGAAACCCATCGCGGACCTCGCCAAACAACACGGTATCCGGCTGGGCTTCTGGTTCGATCCCGACCATACGCGCGACAACGTCAATTGGCGGAAGGACGTGGAAGTCATTTTGGAAATGTGGCGGGAGTGCGGGTTTGACGCCGTCAAGATTGACGATGTATCCGTGCTCACGAAAAAGGGCGAAGCCAATTTCCTGGCGCTGTTGCGGGAACTGCATCTGCGCACCGGCGGCAAATTGTGCGTGAACTTCGACATTACCGGCGGTAGTGCCCGGCGCACGGGTTTTTTCTACAACACCGAATTCACCGGCAACCTGTTCGTGGAAAACCGGTACACCAACAACCAGAGCTACTACCCGCACCGGACCCTGAGGAACCTGTGGCAATTGTGCAAGTATATTCCGAGCCACCGTCTGCAGATGGAATTCGTCAACACCGAAATCAATAAGGACCGTTATGCCGGCGATCCGCTGGGTCCGGCGCAATTCGGCACGGAATATTCCTGCGCGATCACGCTGTTTTCCAATCCGCTCTGCTGGATGGAAGTGGCCCAATTATCGGAGGCCGACCAGCAACGTCTGGCCAAACTGATCCACGTTTACCGGCCGCATCAGGAAGCCATCCTGCGCGGCCGGGTGTACCCGATCGGCGAAGAACCTTCCGGACAATCCTGGACCGGCTTCCAGTCCGTGACCGGTCCGCGAAACGGCTACCTGATGATCTTCCGCGAACTGACGCCCAGACCGGCCGGGATATTCATCCTGCAGGGCGTAAAACCCGGGGCGACACTGAAGCTCAAAATACTCGCCGGCGCCGGGCGTTGCCAACGGGTCAAGGCGGACCGGCAAGGCGCAGTGCGGGTCGCCCTACCCCGGCCAAAGGCCTATGTATTTATGAAATACACGCTCGTTTCCAATAACCAACTCCCCCTCGATCAGCCAGCCCGCCTACCATTTAAATGAGGGGTTACAATAAATCAAAACAATAATTGACATTCGGCGCTTTTTTTGAGATCGTATGGTTAAACGATAAATCAGGCATTGTTTAACAACTTTCTGCTTATATCGAGGCGTTGCGCTCTCGAAATGGCGCGAAAATTGAAAGGGAATTAGATGCGCTTGTTTAGTTTAAAAGATATTGCCAAAAAAACAGGCGTGTCAATAACTGCGGTCAGCAACGTTCTGAATCGCCGGCCAATCCGCATCGGCGACGAAAAACGCCGCTTGATCGTCAAGACGGCGCGTGATTTTAATTACCGTCCCAATCTGATCGCCCGCAGTCTGAAAAGAAAAAAAGCCGGTGCCATCGGCGTGGTGGTGCCGGATATGACCACTTTGCACTATCCGGAATTAATAAGACTGCTTGAAGTAAAGTTGTTTGCTCATGGATATCAAACGTTAATCTGCAACAGTCAGGACAATGCCCTTTGCGAAAAGGAACATCTGGAAACTTTACGCAGTCGTTTTATCGATGGTCTGGTTATCGCCCCGGCCGAAAACGGGATTAATGCGCCTCTTTTACGCCGTATTTCCGAATCAGGAACATTGGTTTTATGCGTTGATATTTATTTACCACGGGAGAAATTTCATTATGTGACAACCGACGGGCGAACATCAGCTCGCCAAGGCGCCGCCTGGCTTGCAGGAAAGGGTGTCAGCCGGGTTTTTTATCTTGGTGAAAGGCAACGCCATCAGGCGCTGGATGATCGGCTTGCCGGCGTTAAAGACGCCGTATCAATGAGTCAAAAAGACATTATCTTGTGCGCGCCGGAGCGCGGGGAAATTCATGAAAGATGTCGGACTGCCTTGCGCGATCCGCTGTCCGGCGCCGGCTTCTTTCTTGAGTCAAACAGATTACTGCCCGGACTTTTGGATGCGGCCCGCGAGCTCCGAATTGCTATTCCGGTCAATCTGCCGATTATCGGCTTTGATTCGCCGGTCTTGGTAATCAATGGAGCTGAAGACTTTGCCTCGTGGCGAATACTGACGGCGCCCGTTCCGGTGATCAGGCAGAATGTGGCGGCCATGGCGGAGGAGACGGCAAAATACCTTACGGTTAAACTCGCAAAACCAACAGCCCGATTTGCTTCCGTGCGCTTACCGGCGGAAATTATCTTTCAGGAATCAAAAACTTGAAATTCAAAGGAATAAATCATGCTCCGAATTAAAAATATATTCATCACCGGAGGGAGCGGAAAAATAGGTCGGGCATTACTGCCGGAACTGGTCAAGGCCGGTTATCGTATCCGGGCGCTTGAGTTTGATGAAAAGGTAAAATATTCAAAGTCAGTTGAAGTTATGTCTGGCGATTTGCGGGACGTCCGCCTGGCAGAAAAAGCGTTGCAGGACATGGATGCGGTTATCCATCTGGCCAACTGCAAGGAAAACCGCGAGCTTTTCCTGGATACCAACATCAAGGGCACATTTTACCTGCTGGATGAAAGTAAAAAATGCGGGCATCTAAAGCAGTTTATTCAGGCCGGATCAGACGCCAGGGTGGGGATATTTTATTATCCGCATCCGTTCCCGATTGATGAAACCATGCCCCATCAGGCCTATCCCGGCTATTACGCCTTTTCAAAAGTTTTGGAAGAAACAATGTGCGAGCAATACGTTATCCAGTATAAACTACCCGTGACTGTTTTGCGTTTCTCATGGGTGCATGACGAGGATGACATTCTGGCGCATTTAACGCTGAAAGTGCCCAATTTCGGCGTGCCGGTCTGGAAAGAACTGGCAAAAACTCAGAAACAGAAGGAATATTTCAGGAAAAAAGCGGATGGAGTCGCCTGTCTGGTTCATCCCGG
Source organism: Verrucomicrobiota bacterium (assembly GCA_018898455.1). Taxonomy (GTDB): domain Bacteria; phylum Verrucomicrobiota; class Kiritimatiellia; order JAAZAB01; family JAAZAB01; genus JAHIJO01. Next base: position 4,669 of record JAHIJO010000174.1, read on the forward strand.
CGGACAACCCGGCATTAGGCATATTGTCGGCATTAAGGATGTTGTGCAGGGCATTATGCTTTCCATCGGTAACCAGGCGGCAATCGGTCAGGCCTTTTCCATTACCGGCCCGGCGCCGTTCAGTTACGGGGTTGCGGCAGAATATGCCGCGAAAATACTACATTTGCCGGTCGTGCTGTTCACATGTGATTATTTCCATGACTTGGCGCACAGCATCGTGAAGGCGCGCTCGATTCTGGGATACAATCCCCTATATGATATCACCCGGATTATTGACGACGCGGTTGCATTCCGCCAGGCGGGAAAAAAACGGACGCCGACAAAATATATCGGATGAATTACAATAGGCGCAAAAGCGCCGTCTAAAGTCAAACGTCCAAAGTCGAGGAAGGAGATTTGACTATGCAACAAGTGCGTTACGGCATTGTCGGGCTTGGGTTTTTCGGCGAAAAACACGCCGAAGTCCTTCAGGATATTCCGGGGGTTAAACTGGCCGCTGTTTCTACACGGCGGCCGGATCGGCTTCAGGAAATGGCGGCAAGGTTTAATGTCGCCAAAACTTATACGGATTATAACGAGCTGCTGCGCGACCCCGAACTTGACGCGGTCAGCATCGTGACGCATTTCAATGACCACCGCGATATTGCGATCTCGGCTTTAAAATCGGGCAAACATGTTTTCCTTGAAAAGCCCATGGCCGCCACGCCCAGCGATTGCGACGCCATCATCGCCGCCGCCGACGGCGCCAAGGGAATGCTCATGGTCGGCCATATCTGTCGGTTTGATCCGCGCGTGGTCCTGGCCAAGCAAGCGCTGGATGCGGGACGTATCGGTAAAATTGTTTCCATGCATGCCGCGCGCAATCTGCCGGCCTCCATCGGCGGAGGGGTTCTTGACAAGATTTCACCGCTCATGGGCGATGGCATTCATGACGTGGATATTATGCTTTGGCTGACGCGCGACCGGATTACGTCGGTTTATGCCCAGAACGTTCGTGTGCGCAATTACCGCTATCCGGACATCAGCTGGGCAATGTGCCGGTTTGCGGGCGGCGCTGTCGGAGTCATTGAAACCATCTGGGCGTTACCGGACAGCACCCCCTTTGCAATTGACGCGCGCCTGGAAATCATCGGCGACAAAGGTGCGCTCTATATTGACTGCGGCAATGCCGGCTTGACCATTAACGACGCCCAGGGAATGCATAAACCGGACACGGTATATTGGCCCGACCTTTATGGCCGGCGGGACGGTGCGTTGCGAACTGAATTGGAATATTTTATCCGCTGCATTCAAACCGGAAAGAAACCGGAGGTTATCAAGCCGACCGAGTCCAAGGCGGCCGTCGTTGCCATGTACGCCGCGGAACAGTCGGCAGAGTCAGGAGAAGTTGTCAAATTGTTTTGAAGTTACTCAAGTGTTCAGTGTTGTAAAGAGAAGATCACAAAACAAAGAAAGGACGGGGATTATGAAATTCGATCATATCGGCTTGGTTACAAATGAAAAGAAAGACGATGAAAACTGGGTGGAAGCCACCCGGGTCTGGGTGACGAATCCCAAAATCCATCCGTTTCATGTGGAATGGTTGCGGTATGAACCGGATTCCCCAACCAGCGGACCATTGCGTGAAAAAGCTCATGTAGCTTACCAAGTTGACAATATTGAAACGGCATCCCGTGGTTTGAAAGTACTGCTGACTCCCTTTGAAGTCGGCGGCTTTGTGCGTGTAGGATTTTATGAATGTCAAGACGGCGCCATTATTGAGCTGATGCAATATCTGAAAGACTCCAATGTCTGGTTTGATCAAAAGCACGAGAAATAAGGCGAATCGACTGACGTCTTGGAGACATGCATGAAAAAGATTGTAATTACCGGGCAGGAAACAATTCAACTTCGGGAAACGGAAGCAATTATCCCCAAAGACGATGAGGCCTTGATTGAAGTAAGAGCATGCGGCATTTGTGGTTCCGAGATGGGGCCCTATCATGCGGAGCCCAATGGGGAGAAGGATACCGGCCACGAAGCGGCCGGGATTGTGGCCGTGCCTGGAAAATCAGGACTGCTCAAGCAAGGCGATCGTGTGGTTTTGTGCGCGGTTTCCGGTTGCGGCGAGTGTGAATATTGTCGAACCGGCCACGAGAACTATTGTCCCGATATCTGGTCCAAAGGAAGGCCGTTTCGTCCGTTTGCCCATGCCGAGAAGTTGGCGCTGGTTGAAAGGAACTGCCTGAAAATTCCCGATAATATGGATTTTGAGACTGCTGTTACCGTGGGCGGGTGCGGCATTGGGGTCGCCTGGCACGGGATCAAACGGTTGGATGTTCACAAGGATGAGCCGGTGCTTGTTTTTGGCGTCGGGCCTATCGGGCTCGCGGCAATTGTGATCCTGAGAAAGCTCGGAGCACAACCCATTGCAATAGATGTTTCAGAGTACCGTTTGAATCTAGCGGCAAAATTGGGCGCAGCGGAAATGATTAAGAGCCAACCGGGAGACGACAGCGGAATGTTTGTGGCGGAGTTGAAGAAGAAAAAGAACGCCCGGGCTATTCTTTGCACGGGAAATCACCAGGCAGCAAGCCAGGCGCTTCTATCGTTGGCCCCTTTGGGGCGGCTTCTCGTTCTGGGCGGATTGTCCCAATACTTATTCGACAGTTTCAGTCTCATTGGAGTCGGAGACAAGATGCTTGTCGGCAGCTGGCACTATCATCGGTCTGAATGGCCGGAAATACTTGAATTGGCGGCCGGCCTGCCGGTGAAGGATATGATTACGCATGTCTTGCCGTTAAGCAAGTCTCCGGAAGCATACCGGATGTTTGCCAATGGCGAGACGGGAAAAGTGATTTTAAGAACAGACGGGGCAAATGTTTGAGAAAGGAAAAACAACATGATAACCAGCAAGATCGAGGCATTGAGCAAGCGGGACATTACAAAAATCCATAATGCTTCTTTGGATATTCTGGAGCATACCGGGATAAAGGTGGAAAATGAAAAGATATGCAAAATGTGCAGAGACCAGGGATGTCCTGTTGATGGAGACATCGTCAGGTTCCCAACAGCCTTCATGGAAAATCTTCTGAACAAGATTAAAGCCGCCCATGCCCAAGGACAGGTCAAGAAAGAAGATGTGGCCGAGTTGCAGATGATTGCTTCGGCACAGTCGATATACATCCTTGACATGGACTCGGACAAGTTACGCCCGGCAACACGGAAAGACCTTGCGGATGCGACGAGACTTGTCGATGCCCTGCAAGATGTGGCGCTCGGACACGCCATCTTCATCCCTTCCGATGTGCCCAAGAAAACCAACGATCTGCATCTTCTTCTGACCACCGCTGAAAATTCATCTTCTATTGCAGGAAGGAATGTTTGCATCAACAGCCCGGAAGAAGTGGATTATGCAATTGAAATGGGAATAATTATTCGCGGTTCGTTGGAAGAATTAAAGAAAAATCCATGTTTCTGCCATTATTGTTGCGCCACTTCTCCCCATGTTTTCGGGAAAACGGGGCTGGATATCACGATGCGGTTTCATGAGCGTGGACTGGGGGGTGTGATTGGCGGAGTCATGATTCTTCCGGGGGCCACGGCGCCGGTGACTTTGGCTGGCACCTTGGTGGTCCAAACCGTGGACAGCCTGGCGGCCATGGCGCTGACGTGGATACTCGACGGAAGGTTTGGAGGCTACGGCGGACAGCCGGCAATCCTGGATATGCGCGAACTTGTCAGTTGTCAGGGCGCTCCGGAGTTCCCCCTGCTATTATTGGCGACCAAGCAGATGGCGGATTATTATGGGACCCCAATGCAAAACTGGAATGCGGCATTCCAGACGGACTCGAAATTCCCGGACGTTCAAGCGGGAATGGAAAAAGCCTATAAAGTGATGATCGGATTGCTGGCCGGATTCCGGTCTTTCTCGGAACTGGGGACGCTGGCGGACTGTCTGGTCTCCTCTTTGCCGTTGATTCTAGTTGACCGGGACATGGTGAAAATGGCGGAAAGGTTTTTGCGCGGAATCAACGTGAATGATGAAACCTTGGCCTTGGACCTGATCAGGAAACAAGGGATTGGCGCAAATTATATAGCGGAAGAGCATACCGTAAAACATTTCAAAACGGAACTATGGATGCCGAGTTGTTTTGACAGGAAACCGCCCGGCCAATGTATGGAAAATTATAAGACCGCCTATGAGATTGCAAAAGATAAGACGCGGACGATTCTCAAGGAACATCAACCCACATTGCTGATCGATGCCAAACAAGGCGCGGAACTGCGTCGGATCATTCAAAATGCGGACAGGGAGTTGGCATAATGAGCAAAGCAAACATACGGATAGCAAACCAAGCGGACCTTGCGGCAATAAAAGACATCATTGTGGCCGCATGGGATGGCCGGTCTGAAGACCATCTTATGGAAAAGAAATACGGAGTGATCGAAAATGTTCCCTGGCAGCAGAGAATGATCGCTTCGGTCCTGGGAGGTATTGCTGAAGATTTCAGCAATATCTTTGTTGCGGAATTCAACGGCAGAGTTGCGGGCTTTGCCATGTATTCGGTTGATGACAAAAATAAAACCGGCATCGTTGGATACAACGCGGTGCATCCGGATATGTGGGGACAAGGAATCGGTTCCGTTCAGATCGAGAACATTCTTGGCATATTCCGCCAGAAAGGCTTGAAATATGCCAAAGTAATGACCGGCCTGGATGAATTGCACGCCGGCGCGCGAAGGACGTATGAAAAGTTCGGTTTTACTCCGCTTGCAACGTATGTCGCGTATTCGATGAACCTGTAGGGAGATTTGTAAGCCTATGAAAAGCTACACGCCTCAAATCAAGAGCCTGCCGTTGGATGATACCTGGGATGTCATTATTGCGGGAGGTGGTCCCGCGGGCTGTACCGCGGCGGCGGCCGCGGCGCGCGAGGGCGCCAGAACATTACTGATAGAAGCGACGGGCGCGCTCGGCGGGATGGGGACTTGCGGCCTTGTGCCCTGCTGGTGCCCGTTTTCAGACCGGGAGAAAATCATCTACCGCGGGCTGGCGGAAAAAGTCTTTATTGCCTGCAAAGCGGGCATCCGGCATGTGGCGCCTGATGCTCTCGATTGGGTGCCGATAGACCCGGAGCATCTCAAGCGCGTCTATGACGACTTGGTAACGGCATCAGGAGCGACAATCCTTTTCCATACCGTACTGGCATCCGTGGAAAAAGACACGGACGACCAGGTTTCCGCCATCCTTCTTGCGAATAAATCCGGCCTGTCCGCCTGCAAGGCGAAAGTCTATGTTGATTGCACGGGCGATGCGGACCTTGCGGCCTGGGCCGGCGCGGCGTTTGAGCAAGGAGATGCGAAGGGGGAAGTCCAACCTGCGACGCTCTGTTTTGTTCTTACGAATGTGGATGAATATGCGTACCGACATGGCTCCAATATGCGCCAATGGCCGCCGGATGAGAATGGGGTCGTCTATCGGATATTGCGTTCGGGGAAATATCCTCTAATCGCTGACATCCATTTTTGTAATAATCTTATTGGACCCGGAACGGTGGGGTTCAACGCCGGCCATTTATGGGACGTGGACAATACGGCGCCGGGGAAAGTATCCCGCGCGATGATAGAGGGCCGGAAGATTGCCGGAGCGTTCCGGGATGCGCTGGCGGAATTCCATCCCAGGGCATTTGCGAATGCCTACCTGGTGAGCACTGCCACGCTCATGGGCTCCCGGGAAAGTCGGCGGATTATCGGCGATTATTGCCTTACCGTGGACGATTACCGGGCGCGCAGAGGTTTTCCGGATGAGATTTGCCGCAACAGCTATGCTATCGATATTCATCCCAGCAAAGAGGAAAATACCGATCCCATAAAGGGTTTTCAAACCATGGTGGACCGAACAGAGTATTATGGCAAAGGCGAATCTCACGGAATACCGTATCGTTGTCTCACTCCGAGGGGGCTTAAGAACGTGTTGGTTGCCGGAAGGTCCATCTCTTGCGACCGGATCATGCAAGGGAGCATTCGTGTCATGCCGGTGTGTCTTGCGATGGGAGAAGCGGCGGGAATGGCCGCCGCCCATGCCATGGTGATGGATACGGTAGATGTCCACAGTATTGATGTGAACCGTCTTCGGAAGAGGCTGAAGGAGGAAAACGCTTATCTGCCGTAGCGTCTGTCCTGAGGATCTTACCCGGGAGCGTTCCGCCCGCCGGTGGGTGGGGTACCAACCTTCCTGAAATTAACTGGACCGATTATAGGGCCGCCGCTTGCGACGCGCCGCAACAGATGGCCATGCGCAAGCGCAGGCCCTACGAATTCTGGAGGAGACAATTATGAGAATTGGTTTAATTTCGGCAGCCACCTATGGCCCATCCTACCTGGACGGCGCGGCGACCAGGACGCCGGGTTCGTTTCATGGCACCGCATTCGCCGGCGTCTGCAACGGCTGCGACGAAGAGAAGGCCACAAAGTGGCAATGGACCTTCGTCCCCAACAAGAAGGTGCTCGACGCCCAAGTTGTCAAGATATGGGACCCGCACCGGGAATGGGCGGAACGACTGGCCGAGGTCTGTTTCATCCCCAAGGTTGCGGACACGCCGGAAGACTGTGCTGATGACGTGGACGCCGTGGTCATTGTCGATGACGGATCCGGTAAGCAGTGGAAGTACGCCATGCACCCGCTGAAGAAGGGCATCCCGACATTCTGCGACAAGCCGCTGGCGATGACCGCGCGGCTGGCACAGGACGTGGCCAAGGTTGTTCGCGCAACCCGCACGCCGTTCATGTCCGCCAGTTCGCTGCGGTTCGTTCCGGACATCCTGGCGCTGAAGAAGCGGGTTGCGGCGGGTGAATTTGGCGAGATAAGCATGGTTACCGCCATTTGCGGCAACGAGCTTGTCTACTATGGAATCCATGCGTTGGCCATGTATTACGGCGTGTTCGGCGGCGGAGCGGTTTCCTGCGTGAACGTCGGACGGCCGGGCCGGAACATTGTGCGGGTACGCTTTAAGAATGGATGCGATTTGACGCTGATGGTGGCCGAAAGCGACCACATGCGGTCCGGCTACCAGATCAACATCTATGGCAAGAAGGACTGGATCACCCTGACGCCGGACCTGAACAACTTGTACACGTACCTGCTCGATCAGTTCCTGGTCATGGTCAGGACAGGAAAAGAACCCGTCCCGGTCGAGGAAGAAGTCGAAGTTATCGCCGTCCTTGATGCGGGTAGACGCTCATTGCAGGAAGCGCGGGAAGTTACGGTCGCGGAAGTCATGGCTTGAGGGGAGTTCCCTTTCGGGTTTTTCAGTCATTCCGACGGAACACTACGGGTAAAAATCCTATCCGCTCCCGCACGTGATCTCAATGGCCTTGTCTTGGACCGGACAAGCCATGCGATGGATACGAATGGTCAGCGTGTTTTTTTGCTCATAGGGTTCGAAATCAGGGGGAAAAATTAAGAGATCTCGAACCAAGGCCCGCGATTGAATATCACCTCCGTTGTTCTCCAAGGTCGTCGCGCCGAGTTCGGCGTGGAGCTTTCAGATAATCTTTCACATCCTTTTCGAGCGTGCGCACCGCCTGGTTGACGACCTCCCATCGGTGTCTCACGATCAATATTGACATAATAGGCGCTTATAATTCATATATGTTTGCACGCCTATTTGTTATACCTGAAAATTGCACGGAGGCGTGCAATTTTCACCCTCCGGGCCGTCGTAACCCCGCATTAATGCGGGGTTACAAGGGGTTAACCACTTGCGTTGAGCGGATAACCCATTGGGTTATCCGCCCAACGCGACGTCTTTTC
>JAHIJO010000175.1 GCA_018898455.1 Verrucomicrobiota bacterium
CAAACCCCATAGCCAAAATAGTCAGTCGCTCCGCGGCTCCGTCCAACAACGTTTTATCCCAAATGCTGCTCGAAAATCGCTTGGCTCCCCACGCCAGCGCGGTATACTCGCAGCACTTGGGATAAAACGCTATTCGTTGGCTCTACGAAAGATAGAGATTATGATAAAACCGACACTAGTCTTTGTCACACGAATGCTTGCCATTGCGTTCACGTCATGCGCATCTTGGGTCATGGCAGCCAGCACGGTAGATTACACCGAGTCCGACGCGAACTTCCCTAATCCAGAGCGCGGATTCTATCGTCACCGTGAGTCGAGTTCGAGCGAACCCAAGCCGCTCACGATCCACGACCTGAAGAAGGTACGGGAAGACGAGAGTATTTCGCATATCTATTTCGGTGTTTACCTTGATACGTTCAAAACCTCACCGATATCCGAAGAGTACCTGGCTCTCATAGACAAGGATTTCAACACCATTCGCGGCAGTGGTCTGAAAATGATTCTTCGGTTCGCGTATACGCACGACATGAAGAAGAAGGATGACGCGCCCCTCGACCAAGTCCTGGTGCACCTCCAGCAGTTGACGCCCCTCCTGAAGAGACACGCGGACGTTATTGAAGTTGTCCAGGCGGGAATCATCGGCGCCTGGGGCGAATGGCACTCTTCCAAAAATTTCGGCAGCGGTTCTGCTCGCCGGAAGACACTGGTTCAGGCACTCTTGAAAGCCGTACCTGAACCACTCTTCGTTCAACTCCGGACGCCTGCATACAAACAAGTCATCTTCGGCGTTGCTGGGCTGACTGCAGAAAAAGCGTTCTCGGGCTCCGACATAGCAAGGGTCGGATTCCACAATGATGCATTCTGTGCCACGGAGAATGACATGGGCACGTTTAACAACGACAGTGAGAGGACATACATGCAGTCCGAGACCCGGTTCGTCCCTATGGGAGGCGAGACCTGTGCGCACAATCCCAAGTACTCCTGTTGGGAAATCGCTTCCGAAGCCATGGCCGCATACCATATGAGTTATCTGAATGCGGGCTACCACCCGAAGGTGCTGGCGAGTTGGGATAAGAACATCGAGATTGCTCGCAGGAAACTAGGATACCGGTTTGTTCTTAAGACGAGTACGGCGAGCACGGCTATTCCGCATGGCGGCGCCATGGACTTCCGGCTGTCGTTCGTCAATGTTGGTTATGCAGCTCCGTTCAACCGGAGAGAGTGCGACCTCATTCTGCGAGACAAAGCACGAGGGAAGATACACCGCGTGCCATTGCGTGTTGATCCTCGTCGATGGCTTCCCGGCCCACATGAGATCAAAGAGCAGATTGACCTGAAGACTGTTCCTCGCGGCAGATACGAATTGCTGCTGCATCTCGGCGATCCGTCGCGCTCATTGAATGCGCGCCCTGAATACGCCATTCGATTGGCAAACGATAAGGTGTGGGAACCCGACACCGGATTCAACAAGCTGCTGCAGACGATCGAAATCCGCTAGCCAACAAGGCCTTGGAGACGACGGTCTAAGGCCCGCGCCTCAAGGCAATCGTTCGCAAAAGAAAATAATAATGTTGCCATAATGCACACATTGTGACATTCTCCCGCCATGACCAAGTACAAATGGAACCCGGATAAGAACGAATTGCTCAAGCGCACACGGGGCATCAGTTTTGATCAGGTGGTTTTGCATATCGAGCAGGGTGATTTGATAGACATTATTGACCACCCCGATCAAATAAAGTATCACGGCCAGAAGATTCTATTTGTCAGGATCAGAAACTATATGTTTGCAGTGCCATTTATAAAAAATGGGGATGACTGGTTCTTGAAAACCATAATGCCCAGTAGAAAAGCAACAAAGAAATATCTGGAGGAAACATGAAAAAAACACTTTATTTAGATGAAGAAGAGAAGGACATGGAAGAAGCTCTCAATCGCGGAGAATGGCGTTCCGTAAGAAATGTAAAAGAAGAGATTGGAAAGCATCAGCAATACGCTAGGAATACACTGCTGAAGGATAAACGCGTGAATATCCGTATATCATCGGGCGATTTGGAGGCATTGCAGACAAAAGCAGTTGAGGAAGGGCTTCCATATCAGACATTCATTGCCAGTGTTTTGCACAAATTCGCAGCCGGACGATCACTGGTAAAGCAACAATAGCTCCAACCAGCGGGTTCAGGCTATCGCGCTCCGCGTTCAGCCTGACCCGTATCGTTCGACCAAAGATGAAAAAGATAATCAAAGTGGCCGTGGTTTTCGTTATAGCCTTGGGCGGATTAGGGTCAGGCCCGGAAATAAGACTTAGCGGATCTCGGATCAGAAGAACGGACTAAGACACGGGCTCGCTGATTAGACTATGCTCCTTCGACATCGTTTCCCCCTATGCCAAGAGGCTACGGCGGGACAGGCAGGATAGGTCCCCACAGGTACGCTCCAACGCCGTCGGTAGGCGGGAAAAATACGGCTCACGACCGTGAGCCGCAAACCTGTCCGCCATAATCCGCCCTTCCCTTTAAGAGACGACGGCGGATGAGCCGTAAATGAGGCGTAATGAGGCGATTATTTTAACCGCCGGAGGTTGGCAGCGGGAATGTTCGCAGAGCAAACTACCGATGTCCCGATGGTTCATCCCGGCCGCTTTGCCTAACATCAGCGCGGCCAATCGTCTCCTTGCAACGTCCGCTTATTCGGACTATATTACCTCCTTTCAGTGATGGCCGATTTGATGGCAGGGACGCTGCGTCTATCCGTCTCCTACAAGCCAACACGATGGCTGAATAACCGGAGGAGTGTGACTCTATGAAATTCAATCGTTGGGCCAAGGCAGTTCTCATGGCGGGCGTAGTAATGGCGGTCATCCTCCCGATGCGGCTGCAAGCTGAGGAGGACACCAAGGCCATTGACGACTACAACTTTGCGGCCTGGCTCTACAACAGCGGCAAGTATGCGATGGCAACGGAGTCGTACCAGAAATTCTTGAAGAACCATGCCGATCATACGAAGGCGTCCGATGCGCGTTTTGGCCTGGCGCAGTCGTTCTTCCACCAGGACAATTTCAAGGAAGCGGCGGAACAGTATGAAGGGGTCCGTGCCCAGTGCCCCAATTTCGTCCAAATGCCGGAAGTGCTGTTTCAACTGGGACAGGCGCGCATCGGGTTGAATCAGTTTGCCGATGCGCAGAAGCTCTTTGCGGATCTACGTTCCCGTTTTCCGGATCACTATCTGGCGGACTGGGCCCTGGCCCGTGAGGGCGCCTGTCTCATCAGCCTGGGCAAACCCAAGGACGCGGCGCCGCTGCTGCAGACGTTCCTGGGCAAGTACACGGCGCCGGGCAAACCGGCATCGAAGGTGGCGGCCACCGGGGAGATGCTGGGCAGGCTGGACAAGGCGGGCATCAAGGCCGGCGATGCGTTCCTGGACCTGGTGGAGCGCAGCGCGTTCTATGCGGCCCTGGCGCAGTTCAACCAGGAAAACTTTGTGGCTGCCCAGAAGTCTTTTCAGGCCTTCCTGGGTCAGTACCCGGACGGCAAGCTGCAGGCAGAGGCGAAATTCCGCCAGGCCCAGTCCCTGTACCGGCAAGACGCTTTTGTCGAAGCCGCCGCCGCTTACAAGCCGGTTGCCGAAGGCAAGAGTGATTTTGCCGACGCAGCCGCTTTCGAGCGGGGATTGGCGCTGCACAAAGCGGGGAAACTCAAGGACGCATCAGCGGCTTTTGCGGACATGGCCGAGCGCTTTCCGGCCAGTGCGCGCAGTCCGAAGGCCCGCTTGTATTCCGGAACGCTTCTGTTCGACGCGGGCGACTATGCCGGGGCGATGGCAAGGCTCAAGCCGATGGCGGATGCGAAAAAGGAGCTCGCTGACGAGGCCGCGTATTGGATCGGCATGAGCCTGTTGAAGTCAGGCCGGTCCGCCGATGCGGAACAGGAATTTACGGAGGCGATGCGGACCTTCCCAAAGTCCACGCTTCTTGGCGACATGCAGTTGGGTCTCGCGGATGCGCGGCTGGCCTTGAACAAGCATGAAGCCGCGGCTGAGGCCTTCCGCGAATACGCGCAGAGCAGCCGTCAGGCCGAGCAAGCCCCGCGCGCCCTTTATTCGGCCGCCGTGGCGCTGCACCGGGTTGAAAAATATGCGCCATCGGATGATGTCTGCGCCGAGTTCCTGAAGGCCTATGCCCGCAGCGACCTGGTTCCGCAGGTCATGTTTCTCAGCGCCGAAAACCGTTTTCTCCAGAAAGACTACAATCGGGCGGCGGGACAGTACAAGGATTTCCTGGACCGGAAAGACGCTCCGGCGGACCTGGCGGCGCGCGCGCATTTTCGCCTGGCGTGGATTCATCGGTATGCCAGGCGCTACGATGCCGCGCTGGAAGAACTAGCCAAGGTGGACGGCGCCGCGGCGGGAAAGACGGTCGCGGGCGAGGTGGGTTACCTCAAAGGCACGTGCTGCTTCGAGCTGAAGAAGTATCCGGAGGCGATTCAGTCCTTCACGGCCTATCTTCAGTCCGGCGACCCGGGGCGGTTCGGAGACGATGCGCTTCTCAAGCTGGCCATCGCCCAGTCGAAACAGAATCAGCCCAAAGCAGCGATGGAAGCGTTTGCGCGTTTGCTTCGTGATTACCCCAAGAGCGAGCTGCTGGCCCAGGCCCAGTATCAGTTGGCCGAGTGCTGCTACGATCTCAAGCAATACGGCCAGGCCATCGAGAACTACAAGAAGGTGGCGGATCGCCAGCCGCCGGACGAATTGAGTCCCTATGCCATGTTTGGCATGGCCGTGTGCCGCTATGACCAGGGAGAATGGGCGGCGGCGGCGGAAAGTTTCGGGCAGGTCGTCGACAAGTTTAAGAACCCCGATCTTATCCCCCATGCTCTCTACCGGAAAGGGGCCAGCCTGATGAAATTGACGAAATGGGCGGAGGCGGAACCGGTGTTCCGTGCACTGCTGGCCGCGACGCCGAAGCACGAACTGGCGCGGGCGTCCCTGGTTATGGTCGGCACTTGTCTGCAGGAGCAAAAGAAGTGGGCGGAGGCCGCCAAGATTTTCCAATCGGTTATCGACGACTTTGCGCCGGATAAAGACCAGGCCCGAATGTTCTACGAATTGGGCTGGTCATGGCGGGAGGCAGGGAAGGATGCCGAATCGCTGGCAGCATTTCGTGCCTTGGCCGACAAGTTTCCGGGCGATCCGCTTACGGTGGACGCGCTGTTCTATCTTGCAGAGGCGAAGTACAAGGAACCTGTCCCGCCGGCGCCGCCGGACGAGACCACGCCACGACTGGATGCCGCCCGTGAGATGTACGCGAAGGTCCTGGCCCTGTCGAAGGGCAAGCGTCTTGGCGACAAGTCTATCTACCGCATTGGATGGTGTTACTGGCTGACTCGGAAGTACAAGGAGGCCGCCGCCGAGTTCGACAAACTTTGCCGGGATTTCGGCGTCAGCGAACTGGTTCCGGATGCACTGTTCCAGGCCGGTCAATCGTATGCCAGGTCCGGGGAACCGGAGCTGGCGAGCAAACGTTTCGAGGAACTGATCAAGAACTCGAAGTATGCGGGTTTCAAGTACCTGGCGGAAGCCCACCTTGGCCTGGGCGAAGCCAAGCTGGCTCTGAATCAGCCGGCGGAAGCCGTGCAGATCCTTGACACGTGGCTTGCGAAGAACAAGAAACATTCCTCCGCGGCGCAGGCCTATTTCCTGATCGGCCGGGCAAAATACGACCTCAAAGAATACGATGCGGCGCTGGAGAGCTTTGGCCAGGTGCCGGCCCTCACCCGGTCCGACCTCGCCGCCCAGGCGCAGTTCTACATGGGTCAGGTACTGCAGGCGCGCGGTGATTTCAAAGGGGCTTCGTTGGCCTATCTCCGTGTTCAGGCGCTGTACCCGGATGCCAGGGAGTGGGTTGCCGCGGCGATATTCGAAAGCGGCAAATGCTGCGAAGCGCTTGGCAACAAGGAGGAAGCTCTCAAGGTCTATCGGGAAGTCGCGGAGAAATACAAGGGAACCAAGTGGGCGGAACTGGCGGCGGGAAGACTCAAGTAGCCTCAGGGCGGGTTGGTATGGTTCTATTAGCCATCAGGAACATTATGCCTGAAAATTGCACGGAGGCGTGCAATTTTCACCCTCCGGGCCGTCGTAACCCCGCATTAATGCGGGGTTACAAGGGGTTAACCACTTGCGTTGAGCGGATAACCCATTGGGTTATCCGCCCAACGCGACGTCTTTTCG
>JAHIJO010000176.1 GCA_018898455.1 Verrucomicrobiota bacterium
CAAGGCGTCCTCCTGATGCTTGATTCGGTGTAGTTTGGCGATTCCCCGATTCTACAGGATGGACGCCTTCTTTGTATTCAATAATCAACAATCGGCAATCGGCAATCAGAAATTGGGTTGCGGGCGCAAGCCCGCCTTAACACCTTATCCATTGGGAACCGTTAAAAAAATAAACCACGGAGTGCACGGAGAATGCAGATGGAGGTTCATGGAAAGCCCTGAATCTACCCATATACCCCTCCGACTTCGGAAGTCGATCCGGAAAATGCGACCGGACAACATGGGCAGATCACTACCTTCTGGTGCTTTCCCCCACCATCCTTCGCGAGGCCGCTTCCACCGTCGTCCCGATCCGGATCGGGATTATGGTGGACATGTCTGAGGACAGGCCGGCGGGCAGACTCCTCCTACGCTTGATGATCGGTCCCCTATTTTCCAGCCACCTCGATGATATATCGCCAAGCGATATATCATGCCGCCCGGGTTGATATCGGTCGTGTCTGTGCCAGGGCTTCCGCCTTCGCTCCAGGAGTTCCCGGCCTTCGTAGTTCCGATTCTTCGAAGTAGGCACGGCGGACAAGTTGGCGTGGCAGGTTACTCGCCGCCGCATTTCTCGATCAGGGGGAGTAAATCATCGAAGACATGCGGAGCCTTTTTGTTCAAAATTTTCAGCATCTCGCAACAGGCCTGGCGGATTTCCCACTGGGCATGCCTGGTACAGCGAACCTGAAAGATATGCCGGAATTCGCGAAAGTTGGCCGAAATGACGATCTCCGTTACACAGGCGTTGGGCAGGACAAACCGGGCGTCTTCGTTTTTCAACCCACGTTCCTTCCATTTGGCGTACATCGCCCGGACAACCTCCATGTCCTTGCCGTACTCGTTCTTGTCCTTGTCGGCCACGGAGGGAGGCATGACGTATTCGAAGTTGGATTCCGTGACGTAACGCTGGCTCTGTTGAGAAACCGACATCAGGCGATGGCGCACGAGCTGGTGGGTCATGGCGCGGGAACACCCGGAGATATGGAAGGTGGCATAGGCATGCTCCAGTGGCGATTCATGGCCCTGGGAAATCAGCCGCTGAAGAAATTTTTCGGAGGTTCCCGGCTGACAGCGGCCCGTGCTCTGATAGCAGACCCGCGCGGCGTATTCGATCAAGGCCTCGGCGTTTTCCGTCACGGCCAGCAATTTCACATTCATGGCACTCTCCTGAGTTCAGATGCTATTTACAGATAATAGTTGACAGGATCATAACCTGATTCATTCATTAAACAACGGTTTTTTCTCGTCGGCCAATCTTCAGCGACGGATTACCCAACCGCCACGTTTACCGGTCAGCCCCTGGGGATTCAGCGTGACGACGCCGTTCACGATGACCCAGTCGATACCCCTGGCCAGTTGGTGCGGGAACGCGAATGTTGCCAGGTCGGCCACGGTTTTGGGATCGAACACCACGATATCGGCCATGCCTCCGACAGCCAAGGTTCCCCTGCCCTTCAAGCCAAAATGGTCCGCTGCGAGCGACGTCATTTTGCGCACAGCTTCCGGCAACGGCACGGTCTTGCCATCCAGCGCCCCCCTCAGGAATCGGGGGAAACTGCCGTAGGCGCGGGGATGGGTAAAATCGCGGCTCAACGGACCGGTGAGCGACCTCAGGGAGGCATCCGATCCCAGCATGACATAGGGTTCGGCCAGTATCCGCCACATGTTCGGCTCACTCATACCCATAAAAAACGCGCTGGTCTTGAGCTGATCCGCTTCGAGCAGAAACAGCACGGCCTCCGCCGGGTTCAGTTCCAGCACGCGGGCCACTTCCACCAGCGGCTTGCCGCGAAACCGCTCCTGGCCCGTGGACCCGATCACGACGTCATTCGGCGAGCGACCGGCAGTAAAAATCTCCTGCATCAGCCGGTCATGGATATGGGGTTCTTTCAGGCGCCGCAAGATCGCATCGCGTCCGCCATGGGTTGCCCAGTCCGGTAGAACGACATCCAGGTCAGTGCCGGAGGCGACATATGGATAACGGTCGGCGGCTACGGCTACGCCTTCGGCGCGCGCCCGGCGAATGAGGGTCAATCCAGAATCCAACAGGGACCAATGCTCCCGACCGCCAGTCTTCAAGTGGGAAATCTCGACTCGCGCACCGGAGGCTCGCCCGATGGCCAGCGTCTCCTCGATGGCCGCCAGAAGATGCGATCCCTCACTGCGCAGGTGCGAGGTGTAAATCCCGTTATGCCGAGCCGCAATCCCCGCCAACGCCATGAGTTCCTCCCGCGCAGCCCATTTCCCCGGCGCGTAGATCAAGCCGCTACTGAGTCCCCAGCCGCCTGCTTCCAGGCTTTCCTCCAACAGACGGCACATAGCCTTCAGCTCATCCGGTTTCGCGGGACGCGCCTCGTAGCCCATTACCCAACTGCGTAATTTACCATGCCCGATCAAGGCGGCAACATTGGGGGCCGGCTGGGCCAGCTCCAATAACTGAAGGTATTCCATTACGGTCCGCCAGGAACCCGGGTAAATCTGCTCCTGCCAATCCGAAGGCAGGAAGGAAGGATCGGCCAACGGCGCCGCCGAGGCGCCGCAGTTCCCCACGATCTCGGTCGTGATGCCCTGGTGGATTTTACTGGGAGCGGAGGGCTCGATTAACAGGTAGGTGTCGGAATGAGAATGGACATCAATAAAGCCCGGACAAACAACCCGGCCCTCGACAGAAATAGCGGTCCGGGTCTCGGCGCGGGATAAATCGCCGATCGCGGCGATACGGCCGCCGGTGATGCCGAGATCGGCGCGGATGGCCGGCGCTCCCGTGCCGTCAAGAACTTGTCCTCCCGTTATTTTGTAATCCAGCATGACCAGCCAAAACGAATGCGGCCGCCAAAGTTTTCTTTTGGTAGGGCCGGCAGTCTCTTGCCGGCCGTTCTGTAAAGCGTCCGGCGGTCAGGATTCAGTAAAACGTGTCCATACGTTTCTTATTACCTGAATCGTGCGCGATAATCGCGCAAGATTCACTTTGCGCCAATGATTTCAAAGCCTTGGTGCAAAGACGTCGCGTTAAGCGGATAACCCAATGGGTTATCCGCTTAACGCAAGTGGTTAACCCTTTTAAACCCCGAATTATGGGGGGTTTACGACGGCCCGGAGGGTGAAAATTGCACACCTCCGTGCAATTTTCAGGTATTATGATTGA
>JAHIJO010000177.1 GCA_018898455.1 Verrucomicrobiota bacterium
TCATGCTCACAGATCAACTTCTATGGGTAAATGTAATTGTCGCTGATGGGGAAGTGTAATTGTCGCCGGCCAGGTCGATAGGCACCCGATCCGGTTCCCGGTGCCGCAAGCTGGTCACAATGCGTTCGCGTCGATTCATAAACGCCTCGTTGTTCCCTGTGTTGATTTCCGTTTCAGCAACCTATGGTACCTTTAGCGGGCCGGTTTGCAAGTCCTCAACATCAGAGGTTGATGCCATTCTTTTTCGCGCTTCTGTATTATCCGGATGAATGCTATAAATGAATTTCAACGCAAGAGGAAAGCGGGTGCCTGATGGACAATTGACGCGGGGTTGTGATCAATACTTTTCACGATGGGATAGGGGTATGTCCAAAGAGATAAAAGAACGGGAGATCGTCCGTGAATTGGCCAGAACTGTGACCGCTATTTCCGCGGAACCCCGGATGAAGGCCATCCGGAAGCGCTGGTGTGACGTCAACGCGCTCCGCAAGCCTGACCGGGCGCCGGTATGGTGCCGTCCGGTCGGCTGTTGGCGGGAGATTATTCCTGAAGAGTCTCTCCTCTGTTCCGACTCCGAGTTACGGAAAATGGAATATCACTTTCGGCAGATTATTCACAAGCGGGAACTGGATGATGATACGCCGGTGGAGGGGTATTTTGAGGTTAATGCTATCATCCGGCGGGATCCTGAAAATACCTGGGGGCTTGATATCGGTCGCCACGTATCCGACGCCCCAGGCGGGGCCTGGGGCTACGATCCGCCTTTGAAACAGGCGGCCGATTTTGATCGCTTGCGTATTCCGACGTTCACCGTTGATGATGCCGCCACCCGCCGGCGACTGGCGCAGATCGCCGAATTGCTGGATGGCATCCTGCCGGTGAAACTTTGTGTCGGACCTCTGCTCGGTGCCACGCTGGGAACCGCGGCGGCCGATTTGCGCGGCCTGGAGCAAATGATGCTGGACATGGCGACCGAGCCCGCGCTCATGCATCGGCTCATGGCGTATTTGCGTGATACCGTGCTGTCCGCCCTGGATCAAGTCGAAGCTCAAAATCTTCTCACCGCCGATAATGTCGGCGCGATGACCTGCAGTGATCCGATCGGCAGGCCGCAACCGGATGGAAGGCTGACCGCCCGCAACTTGTGGTGCATGGCCAACTCACAGGAATTCGATCAGGTGTCGCCGGTGATGTGGGAGGAATTCTGTCTGAATTACCAGAAGCCAATCTTTGAACGTTTCGGGCTGGTTGGATACGGATGCTGTGAAAACCTGACGCACAAGATCAATGGCGTGCTCTCGATCCCGAATCTCCGTATTTTTACCTGTAGCGCCTGGACCGATCTCAAGACCGTGCTGGAGCGGGTGGGGCGGAACTATTGCATCATGTGGCGGCAAAAGGCAAGCGAGGTGGTTTTTCCGAAGGAGAGCGGAACGATCAGGCAGGATCTGTTAAACGGCGCCCGGCAATTGCAGGGGTGTTATTATCAGATTGTGCTGAGAGAACTGGAGACGCTGGGCGGGCACCCGGACCGCTTGCATGTCTGGACGCGTTACGCTAGGGAAGCGGCCGAGCAATTTGCATAGAATCTGGATATAGGATGCATGCTCAGTTTCAAATTGGCGGAGGGAGAGGGATTTTCCCGTCAATCCCGACGGAGGTCGGGATTAAGGGACCACTTGGCCCCCTTGGGGCCGACGTGGGAACCCCCGGTGCCCTTGCACTAATTTATCCGAATGGCGGAGGGAGAGGGATTTGAACCCCCGGTGCCCTTGCGGGCACACATGATTTCGAGTCATGCGCATTCAACCGGACTCTGCCATCCCTCCGTTGTTAAATGATGGTTCGTTCCTTCAACCATCTATACCCTGAACGTGTTTTAAAGAATTTTTCACGTTTCAAAGCATCAGTCTTATTGGCATATTCCTCAATATAGTGTTTAACCCAAGGGCGATAAGCTTTAGTACTTGTTACCTTGCCGGCATTATGTTCTACCTGAAAATTGCACGGAGGCGTGCAATTTTCACCCTCCGGGCCGTCGTAACCCCGCATTAATGCGGGGTTACAAGGGTTTAACCACTTGCGTTGAGGGTATAACCCATTGGGTTATCCGCCCAACGCGACGTCTTTTCGCCAATGCCTTGTCAGCATTGACGAAAAGTGAATATTGCGCGATTTTCGCGCAATATTCAGGTTCTAACAACCGGTCTTTAAAATCCTCGCAACTGCCCCGGTAATATCTTCCCGTTAATTTACTTCTGATTATGTATACTGTCCAAGGCATAATCAACATTAGGCGCATGTCACGTCAGCCCGGCGGCTGCCGGGCTAAGTAACCACTGGCCTTTGGCCGACGTGGCAACCAGACTCAGCCATCCCTCCGGAATATGGTCACGCAGGACTGGCCAACCCGATTAAAGATATAAGAAAGATGGAGAAAGTCAAGCCGGCTGCCGTCACCGTCTAAATAATACCCCAATAACTAGCCGGTTACGAGGCCGCTGATAATTGGCTTGATAATACGTGGCTCATTGCATAGGGTATGAGTCAAGAAGTCTTGGGGAATCTTCATAAAGGAGGAACTCGGAATACGAGATAGATACCCGGTGCACGATGTGAAAACGTTGATTCTTTAAGTCATGCCTGAAATCAAAGCGGTGAAACGCGGGCTTTTAGCCCCGAATGGGGGCAGTCCTGCATCCATGGTAAACCAACGACAAACTAAGAAGAAAAATTATGAAACAGCGCATGATGGTATTCTGGATCGCAAGTTTAGGACTCCTCTGGGCGGCATCAATTGGCCGGGCAGAGAACCTTGAAAAAAACAACCAGTTTGGCGTGGGCGCGCATTACTGGACGACCCTTAAAAACATTGATTTCAAGGATGTGGACAAGAACGGCTTTTCGTACATGCTGATGTATCAGTACCACTACGGCTGGCTTGGGGTCGAAGCGGACGTTGAATGGTTTCAAAAAGGATTTGGCGGCGCCAGTCAGGATGTGTATCAGCCCCAGGCCTACCTTATCCTTGGCCAGGTTCTTTATGCGGCCGCGGGCATCGGCGGCTACTACACGGACGGCAAGCTTGCCGCCAATCCCTTCTATGCGTTCCGCGCCGGCCTGGATATTCCCATTCTGCCGGTCCTGCACCTGGACGTCAACGCCAATTACCGGTTTGAAAATTGGGATGACCTCAGCACCGAGGGCAAGGAAATCAGTGCCGATACGGTGACGCTTGGCGCCGCTGTGCGCCTGGCTTTCTGACATGGAGAGATTTGTCGTGAAAAAAATTAAAATCGGCGTGATTGGATGCGGCAACATCAGCAACGCGTATTTCAACGCTTGTAAAAAATTTCCGATCCTGGATCTGGCAGTTTGCTCGGATCTGGACTTGGAGCGCGCTCGGGCAAAAGCCGATGAACATGGGATTCCCAGGGCCTGTACGACGAAGGAACTGCTGGCCGACCCGGAGATACAAATTGTCGTTAACCTGACTGTCCCGAAGGCGCATGCCGAGGTGGACCTGGCGGTCCTGCAGGCCGGCAAGTCGGTTCACAGCGAGAAACCGCTTGCCCTCAACCGCGCCGATGGCGCCGCAGTATTACAGACAGCGTCAGCCTGTAAATTGCGGGTCGGGTGTGCGCCGGACACGTTTTTGGGCGGCGGTATTCAGACCTGCGTGAAGCTGATCAATGACGGTTGGATCGGCCGGCCTGTGGCAGCGACGGCGTTTATGTTGTGCCACGGCCACGAGGGGTGGCATCCAGCTCCGGAATTCTACTATCAGCATGGCGGCGGCCCGATGCTGGACATGGGCCCGTATTACCTGACGGCGCTCGTGGCGCTCATGGGACCCATCCGCCGGGTGACGGCCATGACACGAATTACGTTCCCGCAGCGTTTGATTAGCAGTCAGCCCAAGGCGGGCACATGGATAGATGTCGAGATACCGACGCACGTGGCCGGGGTTATGGAATTCGTAAATGGCGCGATTGGGACCCTGGTTACCAGTTTTGACGTGTGGGGCGGTGTCGTCCCGCGCATCGAGGTGTACGGTACTGAGGGGTCCTTGAGCGTGCCTGATCCCAATTGCTTTGGGGGACCCATCAGGATTTTACGGACGGGCGCCAATGAATGGTCGGAATTACCTTTAACTCACGGCTATTCGGAAAACAGTAGAGGCATAGGTGTCGCCGATATGGCCTATGCCTTGCGTTCAGGTCGGGATCACCGGGCGTCAGGCCAAATGGCCCTCCACGTGCTGGATGCCATGCAGTCGTTTCAAGAGGCGTCGGACCAGGGCCGACACGTGGACTTGAAAATTCCCTGCGAACGGCCCGCGCCTTTACCCTTGGGATTGATGCCGGGTCACCTGGATGAATAGATGGCGGAACTTGTTAATATCTTTTCCTGGTCCATTTCGGCACGGGAAGATTTTTCCGAATGCCGGCGCCGGCGTTACTGGGCGAAGTATGCCATGTGGAACGGTTGGAAGGAACAGGCGTCCGAACTCCAGCGGACGGCGTACCGGTTGAGCAAGATGGACAATCGGTTTACCCTGATGGGCAACGCTGTCGAGCGTGCGGTGATGTGGGCGTTGCGTCAGCGCCAGGCGGATCGGACGGTCACGGCGGATCAGGCTTACGAGGCGGTGGTCAAACCGTATCTGAACCAATGCTGGAACGAGTCCCGGAAAAAACTCTGGCAGGCGAATCCCAAACGACATTGCTGTCTCCATGAGCATTACTACGCGGCGTTTCATCGGGAGCCGGCGGAAGCGATGACCGGTCAGATGATATCCCAGGTCAAGCTCTGTATCGGTCACTTCCTGGAAAAGGTTTTGCCGGCGCTGGGCGCTATTCGCCCGGAACAGGAGCTGGCCATTGCCACAACCGGGACCGGAGATCCTGAATCGTTCCGGCTTGAGGATGTGAAGGTGTACGCCATCCCCGATTATGCCTACCGGGCTGACAACCGCCTGCATATTCACGACTGGAAGTCAGGGAATCCGAAACCTGTTCACCGGGATCAAATGGCCGTTTATGGGTTGTGGGCGAACCTGAAGCATCACATTCCGGCCGATCAGATCCGGGTGCATTTGGAATACCTCGCGTCGGGAACAACGCTCAGCAACGGATTGACAGATGCCGATTTGAATTATGCCCGTTGCCTGGTAACCGAGTCGGTGGCGGAAATGGCAGAGTACCTGGAAGGCGGCGATATCCGGAAGAACACACCACTGCCCCGGGATGACTGGGAACTATCCGCCGATATGCACCTCTGCGAGCGATGCAATTTTTACGAACTTTGCCAGCCGGAATTGCAGGCCTGAGGCATGAACACGGGAAGAGGTGGGCCGTTATGTTGCAGGACAAGTATTCGGTAGAGACGCTAATAAAGATATTGGCGCCCAAGTCGTCATGGCGCGGGCAAGGATTGAGGATATGAAAAACCTGGCTTTATTGGCGGTGCGCCAATGGAAGCGGGATCAGCCGGCAAGTCCTGCCTTGGCTGATTATAGCGGCGGAGCTCTGATTCACATGCTCAGAGAATTCTACTGGATGCCTTCCGACGCCCATCCCAACCCCCTTTCAAAATCAATCCATATGATGTGGGGCAATTCATCCTCATGTTCGACGGGCAACCGGTTATCGTGAATATCGGGGTGGAAACCTATACGCGCAAGACGTTCAGTAAAGATCGCTACGACCTATGATGCATTCGGTCGGCGGGACATAATCTGCCCTTGGTGAACGGGGTGGAGCAAGCCCACCGTGGAAGTTACTGAAGTGCCGATCACGGATGATTCCCTGGCAGCCACCTGGGGGCCGCGAATCATTCGGGTCAATGCCGTTCATTAGAATGACGGTCCAAAGGGCGCTTATCACATTGTCTTTTATCCGGCGTGATCGGGGACCTGACCAGCGTGCTACCAGCTGACCCGCCATTGTCCGGTGTCGATCTGGAAGGACTGGCCCTTGTATCCCAGTGATGAGCGCTGGATGCTCCAGACAATGAAATCTCCGGAAATATGGACCGTGGCCGGGTCGCACTGGGCGTCCTGATCGTAA
>JAHIJO010000178.1 GCA_018898455.1 Verrucomicrobiota bacterium
TATCACCTTGACTCTTTATCAAAGCAACTCAGGGTGGTTTGAAGCCTCCTCCTGCAAGGCGGCTCCGAGAGGTCTTTGCTTTCTCTCATCTGCTGCGCAGTTGCGATCTCCTCCTTTCGGTCTTGATCTTCGTGGCACACGTTCGGTTCGAAAAAGGCGGCGGCTTTTTAGAATCCCCGGCAGCCGCCGGGGAAAATAGACTGTAAATATATTTTAAAATAATTATTGACGGGATTACAATTGTAGTCTATATTGCCATTCAAACGATAGGTCATCGCTCAACCGTCCGTTAAGGAGAATACGCCCTATGCGCAAGCCACCGCGAATTTCGGAAGCCGAATGGCAGGTCATGAAGATCATCTGGAAAGAACAGCCCTTGACGGCAGACCAAATCATTCAGCGGTTGGCGGATAAAACGCCCTGGCACCGGAAAACCATAAAGACCTTGATTGGACGCCTGGTCCGGAAAGGCGCACTGCGCTTCGAGAAACTGGACCGGCAATACCGGTATTGGCCGCTCTTAAAAGAAGAAAACGGTATTCGCGGTGAGAGTCGGTCGTTTCTGGATCGGGTGTTCGACGGCGCGTTGCAGCCGATGATGGCCCATTTTGTCCGGCATCAGAAGCTGACGCCGAAAGACATTCAGGAACTCCAGGCCATTCTCAAGCAGAAAGGGAAACAACCATGAATATGATGTTGGAATTATCAAGTGACGTTCTCCGCTGGATCATATTAACATCCCTGTACGCCTCGCTCTTGATCCTCCTGATCTTCGCCGCGCAATGGCTGTTTCGCCGGCAGTTGGCGCCGCGCTGGAAATACCTGCTCTGGGGATTGGTGGCGTTGCGTCTGATACCCCCCTGCTGCCCGCCAGCGGATTCAGTATATTCAACCTGACGCACATGGCGCCCCGTTCCATGCTTTTGGGTGTAGTCTATGCCCCGGTGTTCAACATGGTCATTCAGACTGATGGCAGATCAGATGCGTCGTCCCTTAAGTCAGCGCCAACCACTCCCGCCGTTGGTTCGTCGGCATTCTCGAAGATAACAAACAGATCAAAAGGAGAATTCACATGATTGCGCAATTTACGCGGGACACATATCGGAAAACCCTAGGGGCCACGGCCTTGATGGCCGTGTTGATTGTCGTCGGCTGTACCAATGCCTTTACGAAAGATGACCTGCCCGCCTTGGCATCCAATCAAACAGAGGCGGCCAGTTTACTGAAGGCCTTTGCAAAAGACAAAGCAACGGATCCGAAACCCCAGGAGACAAAAGCGCAGATCCCGGGAGGAGCCAAGGGGTTCGCCGGTATGATCACCGGTAAGGTGGTCTCCAAGGGAGAAGATCAGGTTCTGGTCGAAGTCTCGAAAATAGACCGCACCTGGAAACACAGCAAGGCGGAGAACGCAGAAAGCCTGGTCGGCAAGCTGGTGACAATCAAGATCGTCCCCCAGACCTATGCGAAAAAGAAGGGCTACCTGGCCCATGTACGGAAGTTCTTTGGTCTTCTCAAGGCAGGGGATTCAAACTCGTTCGACGTTAAGCATGCCGAAGGCGACAACCTGATATTCCTTGAACTGACAAAAGCCCAGGCGGAACAGGTGGAAAAAGCGAGGCAGTGATGGCGGAGAACAATGCGTTCGACCGTTCACCGCCGAAGACAGTGGCGCCGGCCCGTACTTGGGGTGGCCGGGTATGCTAAGCGCATCCCCGCCCACCCCTGTACCGGGATGCCGGTCAACGGCCACGTTCGACGAAGAAGGAGGTGATGAAGGCAGAAGGCATGCGCAAAGAATCAGTGTGTTCCGAACGGCAGCAAGTAACAGGAGGTATGATATGACAACGCGACGGATGTTGATGGCAATGCTGGTTGGATGTTTTTGCATGGGGTTCGCATTTGCGAAACCTGAGCCAACACCCAAGGAAACCAAAGGACAGATCGTCGGAAAGATCACGGAGAAGGACGGCGGAAAGATCTTGGTCAAAGGGGAAGAAGGACTGTTGTCCCTGATGCCACACTGGCGTGGTGGCACGCCAAAGGACGGAGGGGGATTCGACAAGGATATGATGAAGCAATTAGAGCGGTTCAAAGTCGGCGATAAGGTTAAGGTATCATGGGTCTTCGACGAGCACTACCGTATCGAGAAGATTGAACGGGTCGAGAAGACCGAATAGCACTTCGAACAATCGCCCTGAGCATTTCACAAATCTCCGAATGGATCACACTTGGTTTTCACGGTCCGATCAATAAAGTTCCTGAATAACGGGTTTCGAAACGGGTTGGCAGCACGACATATGACCAAACCGGCTGGCCATTTACGTATTGAGTGCAGGGATAGGCCCTGAAAGCCGTCGGGAAACGGTATTCACAACCGTAAAAAAACTGCGCCGGTCCCCGAATCTCCACGTGGGGCCCCCGCTCGTAAGTAAAGTAGGAAGCACCGCTGTCAGCGGTGGCGGCCGGTTTCGGCTTGGCCGCTTCCTGTTCCTGTCGGCGCTGAAGAGCCAACTCCTGGTTCTTCTGCTCCTGGCGTTTCTGTTCCGCCCAGAGCCGGTTCAGATCGTTTTTTTCTCCGGATGAAGTGCGCCGAATAAATATCACTTCCTGTCCCGCCGTAACCGTCACACCGTCTTCATCGATTTCCTCCACGAAGACCGGCCCGGCGTCAATGAAGAAAACATCCAGTTCCTGGACATTCCACCAGAGACCGTTATCCAGCCGGACCAGCCAGGCCACGCAGCCGGGCCGCGGCAAACGCTGGTCCTGTTCCAGGACGAGGGGAGTGCCCGTTGGCCCGGTAAGCGTGACCCGGTCAGCCGGCTGGTTTAGGTAGGCATTGAGGGATGGATTATACACGCGGTTGGTTTTCGATTCCAACGCCGCCACCCGGAATGGTCCCAGAGTCTCGCCCACCTTGGCAAAAGAGGTCCGGCCGTTGCGCTGGTTGAACGCCAGGAGCGGCTGGCCGTCCGTTTCGCTGACCACGCCGGTGAACAGGTATTCGAAACAGGCGGGCTCGGTCGTGAAAACGCGGACGGCATCCATGAAAGTCCCGGCGGCGGCCGGCAACGGTCCGAGGATGATAAGCGCCACGCTCAGCAACAGACCCAGCACGCATGTCGGATGGACCGACGAAATGACAGGCAGGATTTTCATAACATATAATATTATCCATAAAATATAAGGAAATGTCGAGGAGATTTTGCGAGAACGCAAACTGTGCCTGCCAGCCGCTCCGCAAGCGGAGCGAGTAGCGCGATGCACTCCAAAAATATATTTTATTGCGGCCGGGGTTATATTGAGTCACTATATCCTGATAGCGGGTCAACCGGAGTTTAACCGGGAGGTGCATGATGAAGATTCTCGCCCTATGCGGAAGCCCGAGAGGTGATAAGAGTCAGACAAAAGTGCTGGCCGAAAAAGTCCTGGAAGCGGCCAAAGCCCAAGGCGCCGAGGTGGAGCTGGTGGATTTAAGCCGGGTCCGGCTGGAGTTCTGCCGGGCGTGCGAAGCCTGCCACCAGAAACCGGGATGCATCCTCAAGGATGACGGTACGCGCATCCTGGAACAAATGCTGGCCGCCGACGGCCTGGTGCTGGCCTCGCCGGTTTACCTCAACCAGGTGACGGCCCAGCTGAAAGCGTTACTGGACCGATCCAGCCATTTCGTGCACTGCCTGCGGCTGACGGGGAAATACCTGGCCGTGGTGACTACCAGCGGCGGCGGGGGCGGAACGGACGTGCAGGCTTACCTGAAAAAATACGGGATCACCGTGGGCGCCCAGGGTGTCGGCGGGGTGGATGCCAAGGTTCCGCTCAACCCCGGTGATCTCGCCACCGCGGCCGCGCTGGGTGAAACCCTGGTCATCGCGATCCGGGAAAAGAAGCAGTTTCCCGACCAGCTCCAGGCCATTGAATCCCAGAAGCAATACTTCGGAAAACTGATCGCCTGGCGCAAAGACCACTGGACTTTCGAGTATCAATACTGGAAAGACCAGGGCTGGCTGTGAATCCGGACCGGCCACTATAGTGACGGGCTGTTGATCATCGTAAAATTCATTCAAGAAGGAAGCAATCCTGATGAAATCCGAGAAATCCCAGGAACAGGCTTACGCACTGGCCCGAGACATTTACGCGCGCCACAAGGTGGACACGGAAACAGCGATAAAACAGCTGGCCGCGATCCCCATTTCCCTGAACTGCTGGCAAGGCGACGATGTTCGAGGCTTCGAGCCGCCGCAAGCCAGCGCCCTGGGCGGCATTCTCCCGACCGGGCAGTATCCAGGCCGGGCACGCAACGGCACGGAATTGCGGGCCGACCTGGATCAGGCCTTCAGCCTGATTCCCGGTCGCCATCGCGTGAACCTGCACGCTATTTACGCCGAAACCGGCGGCCGACGCGTGGATCGGGATGCGCTGGAGCCAAAACATTTTGCCGCCTGGCTGGACTGGGCTAAGTCCCGCCACCTGGGTCTGGATTTCAACGGCACCTTTTTCGCACACCCGAAAGCCACCCCGGCCACCCTCTCCAGCCGCGATCCAGCCATCCGTAAATTTTGGGTTGCCCACGGTATCGCCTGCCGGCGCATCGGCGCCGCCATGGGCAAAACACTGGGCACGCCCTGCGTGACCAATGTCTGGATTCCCGATGGATCCAAGGACACGCCGGCAGACCGGAAAACACCCCGCGAACGACTTCGCCATTCGCTGGACGACATCTTTGCCGAGCTGTTGAATCCCGCTCATAATCTGGATTCGATCGAAGGTAAATTGTTCGGGCTAGGCTCCGAGAGTTACGTGGTCGGATCTCATGATTTTTACCTGGCTTACGCCGCGATCCATAACAAGCTCTTGTGCCTGGACACCGGCCACTTTCATCCGACGGAATCCGTGGCGGACAAGATCTCGGCCATCCTGGGCCAGGTGGATCAGCTCATGCTCCACGTCAGCCGGGGTGTCCGCTGGGACAGTGATCACGTGGTGACGCTTACCGACGAAGTGAAGGCCCTGGCCGAGGAAATCGTGCGCGGGAAGTATCTGAAGCGGATCCACATCGGGCTGGACTTTTTTGACGCCAGCATCAACCGCGTCGCCTGCTGGGTGATCGGCGCCCGAGGTATGCTCAAGGCCCTGCTGCTGGCGCTCCTCGAACCTACGGCCCGGCTCCAGGAACTGGAACGCACCGGCGACTACACCTCCCGCCTCGCCCTTCTGGAAGAGATCAAGACGCTTCCTTTCGGCGCCGTGTGGAATGCCTATTGCCGACGTCAGAATGTTCCTGCGGGCGCCGGCTGGATAGAAGAAATGAAAGCCTATGAACATCAGGTGTTGAGCCGGCGCCGGGAAGCAAGGGGTGACAAGAGGAAGTAATGGCATTTGGCGAAAACGTCTCTTGCGTAACGGATGCATGGCAAGCCGCTACTGTCAGAGAAATAATCGGTAAAAATGGGCTTGTGTTCCGAATATCACGAAGTAAAATGATTGTAGTTTTAACGGCAGGTCTAACTATTGGAGGAAAACCGATGAAGATGATTAAAGTGCGGCGGGGAACGGGATTCTTGGTGAGCGTGAGTGTGGCGGCTTTATTGACGCTGGCCATGAGCATTGCGGCGGAAGTAACCACCAATGACTTGCCTCAGATTCAGGCGATCTATGGCGGGCGCATTAACGACGTCAATTCCATTGAACTGACCGGTCAACCGAATGTTGTCCGCGTCTTTGCCACCACGGAAAGCGCCAATTCTATTTTCTATGGCGACGTGGATCATGCCCTGGCCGCGCCCTATGCCACCAATAATTTCAGGTTTACGGTCGTTCCCGATTTCGATGCCCAGGCCAATTTTGGCCAGGTCAGCGGCATTGCCGGCCATCCGGACTCCGGCCAATTATTTGTCACGGTTGACGAAGGACTGCTCAGCTGTGATCCGACCACCGCCGGCACGCGCGTGACCAATATCGTCGGACAAGCCGCGCCGCCGGCGCCGCCTGGTCCGCGTTTTAGCTCCATCTTGATTCGAGACTCCACCCTGCTGGCCATCGGCAACATGGGCGATTCCAATCTGTTGTATTTCGGCGCCATTAATGCCAGCGGCAATTTCACCCAGGACGCTGGCTCTCCGATACCCGCCGGAGGTGCCGGCGGCGCCAACACCCGTGCCCTGCTTGTCCATCCCACCAATCAGTGTGTCTATATCTATGACTGTGACAGCACCAACGGTTTGATCAAATCGTCCGGCGCATTTAATGCGCTTTCCGGCGCGACGTTCTCTAGTGTGACCGTGCCTCCCGCAATATCGTCCTGGACCGGCGACAGGCGCTTGGGCATCGGGCCGGATGGCCGGTTGTTTGTCGGAGGCAATTCCGCCGGAGGCAACAAAGTCTTCGTCTATTCCGACAATGATGGCACATCGTGGACTACGGTTGATAGCGGATTGGGCGGCGCGACCGGCGGCAATGTCGAATGCGCCGGCGACACCAATGATTACCGCGTGTATTTCGGCAGTATTGTCAGCACCAATAAAGGCGTCACCGGTTCCTGGGAGGGCATCGCTCAATTCGGCACGTTTGAAACCCATCCCAACGACGGCGTGGTCGTCGCCGATGCCATCGATCCGATTATTGTCTATGTCACTACCGACCAGGGCATCGGCGCTTCGACCAATGGCGGACACGACCTTTTCGAGATCGATTACGGCCTTGAGGCCGTGCAAATCCAGGACCTGGACATGAACGACGCCAAAACCTTGGCCTGGACAGCTTCCAAGTCCGGGCTGCGCAAGGGTACCGGCACGCCCATGGCGCTGACCTGGACGCCAAACGGTATTTTCCCGATGGATGATGGCTCGCCGTTTTACTCCATTGCCATCGACAAGGACGACACGAGCGGCAACACTGTGTATGCTGCAAATAACAAGATTTACAAAACGACGGATGGTAGCACTACTAACTGGACCAAGATGTGGGACATCGAGGGCAATACCAACGGGTTTGAGAATCTGGGGGATTTTTCGGCGCTGGCGGTATCGGGCCAGACAGTGGCTGCCGGCTACTATGATCCTGCAGACGCCACCCGCGGCGGCTTGCTGGTGAGCAGTGATGGCGGTAATAACTGGGCACAGTTAATGAGCGAGCTTGATGTGAATGATGTTCTGCTGATGACCAACGGCATCTTGGTGGCGGCGGATTATGACTCGTCCACGGGCACCGGCGGTATCTTCAACGTAACCTTGACGACAACGACTCACGAGCTGACGGATGCGGTCAGCATCCGCAATCTGGCGGAGGATTCCAGCGGCGGCATTTATGCCAGCGGCAATGACACGAATTATGCCGTGAAGGTTTATTACAAGGCAAATTCAACTTCCAGCTGGTCGGCCGTGTCCACTTTGGGTATTTCCACGCCCACCCAGGCGCCGGGCGGCCGCGGCCCGGTCATGACCGTGGGAAAAGACAGCAACACTAATGATCTACCCATCATTGCCGTGGGTTATTCGTTGTATTACCTGCCGGCTGGAGGGACTACGTGGCAGACTTCGTCCGCTTTGACTTATCCGGATGGGTCGCAGATTAATGTCTTGTACTGGGATGAGCTCATGGTGGGAACCAGTGAAGGGTTGTATGGCCAGAATATCGTGCCAGCGGACATAAGCCAGAATTCCATCATGACCGGCGACTATGACGGCGACAGCAAGACCGATCCGGCCCTGTATCGGGCTGACACGGGCACTTGGTACGTGAAGCTATCGGCGATGAGCTATGGTCTGGTGACCCTGAACTTCGGTGGCTCAGGCTATCAGGCTGTCAACGGCGATTTCGACGGCGACGGCAAAGCCGACCCAGCCGTGTACCAGACGGCCACCCCTTCGGCAGGCTCAGGGCAGGGCGGCAACTGGTACGTACAGCTCTCCGGAAGCGGATATGCCGTAGCCACGCTGGCGGGCTTCGGCGGCTCGGCCTATGAGGCCGTGGCCGGTGATTACGACGGGGACGGTCTAACCGACCCGGCGATCTATAATACCGCCAACGGGGATTGGCAAGTGGCCATGTCCAGCCTGGGATACGGCATCGCGTCGGCGTCCGGCTTCGGCGGGACCGGCTTTACGGCCGTTCAGGAGAACTATGATTCCGACAACCGGTATGACGCGGCGATCTACAACACAACCAACGGCAACTGGACGGTCCTGATGTCGGCGCAAAATTACATCACGGCAACGCTGTGGGGCTTCGGCGGCGCAGGCTATACGCCTGTGCTAAGTGATTTTGACGGTGACGGCTATGCCGATCCGGCGATCTACCAGGAAACCATAGGTGATTGGTCGGTAAAGCTCTCGGGGAACCAATATGCCACAGTCACGATTATGGACTTCGGCGGGACGGGCAAACGAGCGGCAGCGGCGGATTACGACGGGGACGGGAAAGCCGACCCTACCCTGCTTGATACAGCCACCGGAATCTGGCACATCAAACTATCGGCCAGCGGGTATGCGACGGCCACCTTGGCCTCCGGCTATACGCCCTAGCCAAATATCTTTGAAATTTGGCAGTGTTCAGGCTCCAGGGTTCGGTGTTCGGGAAAGATTGTTCCGTCCTGTCTTCGCCCTTCGTGGCTACGGCATGCAAGCCTGAACGCTGAAACCAGTTATGAAAGAATAAGTTACAAACATCAGGCATAATTGTTTGACTCATTTAGTTAAAGAATCGAAGTTTAAGATACGAAACATTAATCCAGGAGGTCTCCGTTATGAAAAGTTATAAATGGATGGTGGCGTCGTTGATCGCGATCGTAGGGACCTGGATCATAATCCAGCCGGCGGGAGCGCAAAGCACGAGTTCCGTGCCCCAGGCTCAGGCAGTCTATGGCGGCACCGTGGGTGTGATTAAGGCCGCCCCCCTGGCCGGCACAACTAATGCAACACGCATCTTTGTCTCCATGGATAGTCCCAATTCGGTCTTTTATGCCGATGCGGATTATTCAGCGGGAGGTCTGCTCGGCACGAATTTTGCGTTTGCGGTTGTGCCCGATCTGGACGCGGACGGCAATCATGGAACTCCGGCAGGGATTGCCGTTCATGCGCAGTCCGACCGGTTGTATGTGGCCGATGACGAAGATGGCCTGCTGAGCTGTACGATAGCCAGTAACAGTCTGATCACTAATATTGCCAGCGGGATTGCATACGTGCTCATTGAGAGCAATACCCTTTTTGCGGCCAGTGGCGGCGGGGTTCCCGAAACCGAAAAATCTCTCTATTTCGGAACACTGGATGCCGCCAGTGGCGCGCTAACCCCCGGTGCCGGCTCTCCACTCACGCCGGGGTTTTATGGTTCACAAAGAATGTCCGTTCATTCGATAACACGCCTGCTATATGTCTTGTGCTCGGGCAATAATACGACGACGGCGCTTTACAAGTCGTCTTCAACATATGACGCCTTGAGCGCTGGGACCACATTCGCCGCCGTTTCCTTACCGACTGATATTACCAATTTCACGGGAACGCTTCAGTTTGCCATTGCCCCCAGTGGCCGTCTTTTTGTCGGCGGTTTTACCCAGGGAACAAACGGGCTCAGCGTTGTCTATTCTGATAACGACGGCACATCCTGGACAACGGTCGCGACCGGCGGCGGTGGCGCAGGCGTGGGCTCGGGATTGAACATCGTGCCCAACGGGTCGTCAAATGCTTATGAGGTCTATTATGGCACCGAGGTCAGTTCCAATAAAGGAGAGAGCGGCAGTTGGACCGCGATGCCGCGCGGCGGTCAGCATGCCATTGCCTCGCATGTCAACTCCGGCTGTGTGGCCATTGACCCCTTGTATTCGAACATTGTTTTTTTCACCACCGATAAGGGATTCGGCGGCTCCACCAACAACGCCATGGAAATGTTTGAACTGAATAATGGGCTGTTGGCTGTGCAGATCAATGATTTTAGTATGTCGGCGTCCAAGGACATTGCTTGGCTGGCTTCCAAAGCCGGTGTCCGGCGTGCCACGAATTTCAATACGACGCCGGTATGGACGGACGGCGAATTTCCCAATGCCATTGTCAGTTCGATCGCCATGGACCCGGCGGATGCCAGTGGTCTGACGGCCTATGCGGGCAGTGCGCTTGGGGTGTATAAAACCACCACGGGCGGGGGAACCAACGTGTCTGATTGGATTAGGGTTTTGGATGTGCAAGCTGGAGGGCCGGGCGTAACGAACGGCATCAGTGATGGCGCGTGCCGGGCAATAGAACTGGATGGCAATGCCGTGTATGCCGGTTTTCAAGGCTATGACACCGCAACATGTGAAGGCCGTTTCTATATGAGTCCGGATAATGGGGTCACATGGACGAATATCATGAGCGGGATTAACGTCAACGACATCATCGTCAACGATGAAAGCGGCACGCATGCCGTCTATGTGGCGGTGTCAAAGCTGAATACAGCGGATGACGGCGGGATTTACCGGTTTGTGGCCGGAGCGGGCATTGTTCGTGACTTGACTAATTCCGTTAATGTCCGCGATCTGGCCGTGGATGCCAGCGGCGGTATTTATGCTTCGGGAACGATTCCAGCCACACCTCCAGGCAATGATGTTAAGGTTTATTATAAAGCGCCCGGAGCCACCGCATGGAGCGATCTCACCACCGGCGGACTGCCTACGGGGATCACCGATTCGGACTTTGTCGGCCGTGAGGGCGGACCGGTCATTACCGTGGGCCAGGATACCGCCACTAATGATATTCCCATTCTGGCGGTGACCAGGACCTTGTATTATCTGCCGCTGGGCGGGTCCAGCTGGGTCAGCCTTTATATCTATCCCAATGGCACGCATGTCCAAATGCTGTACTGGGATGAACTGCTGGTTGGCACCTCCATCGGCCTTTATGGCCAGGACATCCAGATAACGCCGGCATCGTCATCGTGTAATACGCTCATGACCGGCGACTACGACGGCGACAGCAAGGCCGATCCAGCCCTGTACCGATCTGCCACCGGCAACTGGTACGTGAAGCTATCGGCGATGAGCTATGGTCTGGTGACCCTGAACTTCGGTGGCTCAGGCTATCAGGCCGTCAACGGCGACTTCGACGGCGACGGCAAAGCCGACCCGGCCGTGTACCAGGCGGCCACCCCTTCGGCAGGCTCAGGGCAGGGCGGCAACTGGTACGTACAGCTCTCCGGAAGCGGCTATACCATCGCTTCGATGCTGGGCTTCGGCGGATCAAGCTATCAA
>JAHIJO010000179.1 GCA_018898455.1 Verrucomicrobiota bacterium
CTCACCGCGGGCATGCTTTCATGTCTGCCGCATTGAAAGTTAAAACCCATGATTTACCAATCCAACTACTTGATCTGGCCGCATAACTCGGCTAAATCATACTCGCAAAAACGTGTATCTTTACGGGAAAGCGTCTAACTGGTTTTATCGCAAATCGGTTCCGGCCGGGGAATATAGTTATCTTGACGATTTAGACTACTATGCTTTTTGCCTGCTGCAAGACGGCGACCGCGATAATGAAACAAAGGTCTTGGCCTGTTTTCGGGATCGCGATACCACCAAAGCGAAACGTGTTCAGGGGAACATTTATTACGGCCTAGGTGATTACCGGAATGCAATCAGGCAATTTGAAGCAGCGGAGTCCGACGGAATATTTGATGTCCTTTTACCGCTAGCACTGTTGAAAAATAACCAGCCACAAGAGGCGCAGGCAAGCATCGATCGCATTCTGAATGGGTTGCCGCGATTTGATGAACGCTTCTTCTTCCTCGAAATCTTCTTTAAATTGCTGATCAGTCAGGCTACCGAGTCCCAAATGCTGAGCGCCTTGGCACAGTTGAAACTGGAATCAGAGTCGTTTTCTCATTATTATTATCTGGTTGCGGAATACTATCGGACCATTAAAAATGACCCAGTCGCAGCGCGAAAATATTTAAAAACGTCGCTGGAGTATCCTTTTGATTTCCCGTCTTACTATCTCTCGCAAAAAATGCTTAAGGAACTCGACGGACGATTGCCATCTCAAGCAAACCAAAACTAATGACAAAGAAACGGACGGCTCATCGGGACGATTCGCGCCATAGGTGGTCAGGCTGTGCTACCATTGTAAATCGGGAGAAGAATATGAGAAGGACAGGAATGTGCGCCGTTGCCCTGATGCTTATCGTGGCACCAGGAATGGATATTTCTGCTGGTGAAAGCCCTGACAACTCCATGCAGAAACTAGAGGAGCTCGCTCAACAGGCCCAGCAAGCGGATGAGTCAAAAGACTATCCAAAGGCGATAACTCTGCTGGAACAAATCCTCAAGAAACATCCGGACCCCATGCTTGAATACAATCTGGCCTGTGCCTACGCTAAAAGCGGCAATAAAACAAAGGCCTTGGACCATCTCGCCAAGGCAATCAGCATGGGTTTAAATGATACGGAACACATGGAGAAGGACCCCGACTTGGACTCCCTCCGTAAATCGCCCGGTTATTCCGGGATTATCAAGAAGGCCAATGATATGGCGGTAGCCCAAGGTAGGGCCGTGGCCGCGGCGCCTGACCCGGAGGATTTGTTCCTCGAGGCCGAAGGGGTGACGAAAGAACAGAAGACGCCGCTTCTTATTTTCTTGCACGGTATGGGAGGCTCTCCAAGAAACGTAAAATCTTTCATGGCGCCACTTGCAAAAGCGTGGCAGTATTCGATCTTCCTGCCATGTGGCAGCGTGAAGATGGGAATGCGACCCGACGGACAACCGGCCTACAACTGGGATGCCAAGAAAGATCCGCAGACGATAATACGAAAGATCAAGACAATGAAGGGCATCCTGCAGGATCAGGTCTATTTGGCTGGATTCTCATCGGGCGCTTGCATGTCCTATCTTATTGCCCTCGATGATCCTGCCGTTTTCGCGGGTGTCATCGCCTTCAGCGGAGGATTGCAGAAGGAATACTTATCTGAAGAGCAATTGAGAAAAGCTTCCGGCAAGATCCCATTCTATATCGTCCACGGCAATCAGGATGCGATGATGCCGCTATCTCTTGGCAAAGACACCCGCGATTATCTGAAGAAACAGGGTTTTAGTGTCTTGCTGAAGGAATTTCAAGGGGGACATTCGCTTCCCGCCAACTACTTCGACATTATCAAGGAAGCAATAGCTTGGTTTCATCAGCAGCCTGAACCAAGTGGCGTCAAGCCAGACTGGGAAGTAAAGGAAACTGCCCATTTCCTGCTTCACTTCGATCAAGCGTCACCGGCAGAACGCGATATTCAGCAACTGGCATCTCTTTTTGAACGCTACTTCGAAGAAACCAGCAGTATGTTCATCTTTCGACCGACGGTCAAAATCAACTGTTTCTTTCACAACACCTTTCCGCTCAAGCATGGCAAGGCAACTGTATGGGGCTTCGTCGATAAAGACGGAGTGCATATGGTGTATACCGAGAAGGAAAAGGATTCCAGCTCCCATGAACTGGGACACTTCTTTCACGACGCAGTCAACCCGAATGCGCCGTATTTTTTTAATGAAGGAGCTTGCGGAATTGGCATTAACATCGGCGGCAAGAACTTTTTTCAACTGGCCAAGGAAACGAAAGCCGCAGAGCAGTCATTGTCTGCCAATATCGAGCGGTTCGGGTTCTTCGGGCGAGACGGGAACTATGTCGCTTATTCTTTCTGCGAGTTCTTGGCACAACGATATGGAACCAGGCAATTCGGAGCTTTCTATTGCGACGTGACGACTGCAAACTATCGCTCCAAACTTGAAGAATTGTCTAAATTGTCGTTCTCAGAGTTGGAGGAAGCATGGAAGACTACCGTACGGAACACGCAAATGCCATAATCCGTACCCAAAGCTATAGTGTGCTAATTATCTCATGACCAAACCTGATTCCATTTCCCCGCCATTTGATGAACCGCACACCGGCGCGCGGTTCCTAAGCACCCATTGGAGCCTGATCATCCGTGCCGGCCAGGACGACTCCGTTGCCGCCCGCCAAGCACTGGGCGAATTGTGTCGGAACTTCATAAATTCAATCAAAAGCCGGGCGTGCCAGGGCAGTGCCCTGCTGGCGGGGCGGCCACCTGCCCTCCACATAATGTGCCAAATTATTTTTCCGGAAATATTCCGAAAACATGAATAATTGTCACACGAGATCAGAAAATCTGAAGTTCTGTTTATGCATTGCGGGTTCTCCGGCAGATCGGGCGGGCGTCGGATCGGTATGTGCAGTGGGTCTGCTGCTGGCGATGCTGGTCCTGTTCGGCGGGGATGCTTGCGGAGCCGCGCCGGATCAAACGAAAAAACAGGAAGGCGGCCGGCGATATGCCATTGTGGTGAACAAGACGATGCCCGAGGACAAGGCGTGGATGCCTGTAGTAGAGGCCCTTAAAAAGAAGCGCTCCGCCGATATCTTTTATTGGGGCAAGAATGATGACGAGTTACGGAGGAATCTGGCCGCTTACCGTCCCCGATACGTGTGTTTCGTGGCGCGTCCGGAAGAGTTGGACCTGACAACCACCGCAACGGGTAATCTCCAGGGGGGCGTGACCAATGATTTTCCTGTCTGCGGCGCCTACTACCATGCCGTGGGAACTTTGATGCGAGGTCTCGACGACGATCCCTACGACGACGCGATCTGGGGAATACTCACGGGCGCCACGCCGGAAGATGCGATGCGCGTGGTATCCGCCCAGCCTCTTGTGGTGCACCGTGGGCTTTCGCACGTCGGCGGCGGGTGGCTCGATTATCTGGAAAGCGGCACTTCTTTCAGCGAAGGCGTGAAGGGGGACAAGTGGATCAAAAATCCCGGGAAACCGCCGGAAAAAGTCAAAGGGCCGGACGACACGACCGCGCAATTTGCCGCGGAACTGAACACGGACAACGTGGACATGGTGTCCACCAGCGGCCACGCGACCGAGCACGACTGGGAAATGGGCTTTAGCTATAAGAGCGGCTCGATAGTTCCCGCCGCAGGGCATCTGCTCGCAGTGGATTCGTCGAACAAGGCGTACCAGATCCTGACGACCAATCCGAAAATATACTACTCGCCCGGCAACTGTCTCATCGCGCGCACGGATGGGAAGGACTGCCTGGTATTGGCCTGGATACATCACGGCGCGATGCAGTTCTCAGGCCACGTGGGCTTCCAGTCGCAGTCGTGCTATGCGTGGGGGATTGCGGAATACTTCCTGTCGTTGCAAGGACGATTCAGCTTCGCCGAGGCGGAGTGGCTGAACCGCCAGGCGTTGCGCTTTGAAATGAGCGGCGGTACGATCGGGGATGATAAGTACATGTGTTGCCGCGACGAGCAGCCATGTTTTGACAGACAGAGAATGCGGTTCCTGCACGAAACGACGACTTTCTACGGCGATCCGCTCTGGGATGCGCGCGTGAAACCCACCGTGCCACCCTTGTACGACCAGGAACTGCGCACCAAAATACTGGCGGGCGGAAAGACGGAGTTGACGTTCATCGTAAAGATGCGCGTGGCGGCCAAGCCGTCCCGTCCGGCGGCCTTCTTCCTGGAAACCCGGACACCGGTGCAGGAGGAAGTGACAAAGGGGCCCAAGGATATGGTGATAACCGAGGGCTTCGCCCTGGTGCCGTTCTGGAAGGCCGACGATCCGGCTCCGAAAGTGGGGGACGAATACGTAGCAGTCGTGGTCCTGTAGCCTCCTGCCGGACGTTGGTTACACCACGCGCTGGGTAAATGAAAATTTCTTAGACAAAAATCCAGGTCGGCTACGCTTTATTACTAATGGCGTTGTGGAACTTGACCCCGGTTGTTTCAAGGGAGAACTTTGGAGTCTAAAATTAACCAACTTGTACAATATTCAGGCATTAATTATAGGAGGGACGAAAGCGATGAAAAAGACAAGTTTTGGAATCGTTGGGAGCTTCGCGGTTGTTTTGGCATTAGGCGCCTTGGGCGCCGGAATTTCCTCGCCACGCTGTCTGGCCGGCCAAGCCGCAGATCGGACTGTTTCCATCGGGAAGGATGATGCCGTTTGGATTTGTTCTTTTCCTCCTCTGGCAAAGGAACTGGGGAATGCGGCCGCTAGCATTCGAATTGCGCTGACAGAAGACGGCAAGCCTCTCGCCGGGAAGGAGATAATTGCGGGCATTACCCAATACGAGGGCGGGATCCGCTTGGCTGTGATGCGAAAGGCAATGCCCGGTAACGCATCCCTGCTGCTATCGGATGTCGTCAAAAAGACGGTGGATGCCAAGGGATGCCTCAACTATCAGGCAAAGCCCGAATCGCTCAAGGAATTGCTTAAGGGCCAGAGTCCGGACACTAATCCAATGGCCCAACTCCAATTGTTCGTCGTGGTCCCTGGCGGTAAGTCCTTGAAGGGAGGGAAGTGCTCCGTTCAATTGCTCAAATCCGGGAGACCATGGAAAGATGCGCAGTGTACGCTGCTGGAGGAATTTCATAAATTCAATCAAAAGCCGGGCGTGCCAGGGCAGTGCCCTGCTGGCGGGGCGGCCAATCATCCGCGGGAAGACAACTCCGGCAGGCAGTTGGTTGTAAGGCATGGGGGGTAGAGGGAGGTGATGACGATGCGAAAGTTTGTGACCGGAATGGCGCTCGGGTTTGTCTGTCTGGGTTTCGCGATGGGCGAGTGCCCTGCAGGCGAGACCGGCAAGTCCACCTCGCAAGCCCTCTCCGTAGGTAAGGACGATGAAGTACTGCAAGTTGGGGTCCCACTGATGGGAGGCCTGGGGATGGACCAAGGCAAGGCCGCTGCCTGGATACGGTTCACGTTGACTTGTGAAGGGAAGCCACTGGCCGGGAAGGAAGTGGTCGCAGGAACTGTGACGGTCCGGAACTTGGGCAGTCTGGCCGTGGCGCGCGCAGGTATTCAAGGCGAGCTCGTTCTGAGAGTCTCTGACTTGCAGTCGTTGAAAACGGACGACAAGGGATGCCTTCAGTATCAGGCCAAACCCGAGGCACTGAAAGGTCCACCGCCCCCGGGCAACGGACCGCCCTCCGCAGAGAAGATTGAGGAGATACAGAGAGAGGTCACGCCGATCCTGATCGTGCGCGGCGGCAAGTCCCTGAAGGACTTGTCTTGCTCCGCACGAATTCAACTCCCGGACAAGTCGTGGAAGGAACTGTCTTGCGGGCCATCGGAGGGTGCGCACGAGATAACGGTGGAAATCAATGGAGTCAGGTTGACTCCCGAAACAATGCCGCCACTCGTCAACAAGGAAGAGGCCAAGCGGATAGGCGCTTTGCTCGCGAACAAGAGAACAAAGAGCGGCATGAAATACACCGTTCTCCTGCCTAACGGCTACGACAAGAAGAACCGGTATCCCCTCGTGGTATGTCTGCATTCCGCCGGCGGGGATGAGAGCGAGTTCCCCACTACTGACGGCAAGCAGGCGATGACCATGGGATTCATCATGGCCTCCCCGAAGGCCGCCGGCGAACGCTGGGGGACGGCGGACAATCCCGGCATCATCAAGGTTGTCGAAGAGGTTACAAAGGAATACTCCGTGGACACATCTGCCGTGACACTCATGGGCGCATCAAACGGAGGCATTTGGGTTTACAACCTCGGGCTCGCCCATCCGGAGGTGTTCTCCAGCATGGTTTCCCTTTGCGGCGGACTGCTCGGCACGCCGACCCTGCCTCCGGGCGCCGAAAAGACCAGAGTCTATATCGTCCACGGGACGCTGGATACGAGCGTTCCGATCGAACATGCGCGCAAGGCGAAGGCGTTCCTCGCGGAGAAAGGCTTCAAGAACGTGGTCTACAAAGAACTTGAAGGGGTTGGCCATTGGACTCCGCCGGCAGAGATGGCCAGAGTCTTCAAGTGGCTCAAGGAAAAACCTGAATGAAAATCCAAATCAAGAGGCCGGGAGGATCATTTCTTCAGCTCGACGGCGGAAACCTCGTGTGGACGGAAAAGGAGTGGGAGGCCGAGCTGCGCTCGATGAAGAAGCTGGGTATGGACACCGTCATAATTGGTACCGTGGAGAATAACAACTATTCCTTCTACCGCTCGGAGAAGCGCCCGCTTTTCGAAAAAACAGGCACGGATGATCCGCTGGCAACTCTCCTCTCCCTGGCCCAAAAGCTGGATATGAAGGTCTTCGTCGGGCTATGCGCCTGGGACTGGAAACGGATGAATGAAGGCGATTTCGAGGAATTCGCCCGGCGCTGTCTTACCGTCGCCGATGAGCTCTGGGGCCGCTATGGAACCAGCCGGGCGTTCGCGGGGTGGTATGCGCTTTCCTGGGAAATGGGAAATGCGCCTGCCGAGCAAGACGCGGGCGTGCAAATGTACCTGAAGGCCATCTCTCACCTCCGCAAGCTGAGCCCGGGGCTCCCGATTATGACCGCGCCCTACTTCACGCTGGATGTCACGCCGCAAGTCTTCGAGGACAGTTGGCGGAAGCTCCTCCCGGT
Source organism: Verrucomicrobiota bacterium (assembly GCA_018898455.1). Lineage (GTDB taxonomy): Bacteria > Verrucomicrobiota > Kiritimatiellia > JAAZAB01 > JAAZAB01 > JAHIJO01. The sequence continues at coordinate 7,127 of JAHIJO010000179.1, forward strand.
GCTCAAGGTGGATATCGTCGCCCTCCAGGACGGTGTCGGCTGTGGGAGGAACCTGACGCCAAAGAACATCGGGCCGTATTTCGAGGGGATGCAGCGGGCCTGCCATTCCGCCGGCGTCCATCTCTGGGCAGACGTGGAAGTCTTCGATATTCCCTCGGGCTGGAAACCGGCGCCGACCGAGCGTATCGTCCAGCAGATGGAGGCTGTAAGCCCGCACGTCGAGAGGATCGTCTTCTTCGAGTACAACCATTACCTGAGCCCCGTGAAAGGCTTCAAGGATGGAGAGGAACTGACAGAGACGCTTGCAAGACTACCATAATGCGCCCAAAATAGGACGCCTGCCCCGCGTTGCGCGGGGCCTTACCCCACCTTATATAACATCCTTGTTTTCAGTGTAAAATATCCGTAATAGCGCCTCTCAAGAAAAAGTCGGAATTGTCCTCTCTTTCTACGGTTCTCACCCCTTGTCCCTTCTATTGAATATAGTGTAAGGTTTAAGCAAGTTGGAATTAGTATCTTGAATAAACCGTTCAAATCGGTACGTGTAGGAAAGATGAGCATATGAGTAATAAAGCAAGACGGTGGGTGACGTTGATGGTCTGTGCAGCTTGGATGCTCGGTTTTGATCTGTGTCCGGCAAAGGGGGCGGATCAGGCGCCTCTGACCCTGGTCAAGGACGGCAAGAGCGCCCACAAGATCGTGATCCCCGATACCCCAACAGCACAGGAGAAGCTGGCCGGCGAAGAACTGGCAAAGTATCTCAAGCAGATATCGGGCGCAGAACTAGCAGGCAAGTCCGAGTCCACAGGCCCGAAAATCGTCGTAATTCAGGCCAAGGATGGCAAAGGTCCTGGCGATATTAACTTCACCAAGGAAGAAGCCGAGTATGACGCCTTTGTCATCAAGACGGACGGACAGAATCTCTACCTGGTCGGATCCAACAAGCGGGCCGTCCTTTACGCGGTCTATACGTTCCTCGAAAAGTATCTGGACTGCCGGTGGTTGACGTTTGGAGAACGACTGCAGACGGAGGAGGAGAAGAAGACGGGCGCATTCCGCGAGCAGATCGAGGAATACGTGCCCGCGTCCAGGACAATTACCCTCCCTGCCATCGATGATCGCCAGAAGGCCAGCTTGAAGTATCGCGGGTTCATTGCCGCCGCCTGGTTTGGCAATACGCCCATGGCCAATGTGGACTGGGCGATCAAGAACAAGTTGAACTATTTCATGATCCAGACGGAAGGGTACGTTGAGGCTAAAGGATGGCATAACGCGGTCGTCAAGGGTGGGATGATCCCGCGTGGATTCATCCTGATCGCCGGGAATCATTCCTTCTACTACTTTCTCAACCCCGACAAGTATTTCAAGGACCATCCCGACTGGTTTGCCATGATCGGAGGTAAACGCGTCCCCGGCGGACGGACCAAGGGCCAGTTCTGCCTGTCCAACCCCGAGGCGGTAAAGATCTTCCGCGAGAACTTCATTGCCATGGCCAAGAAACATCCCGAAGTGGACATATTCGGCCCCGGCCCTAACGACGAGTATTTCTGGTGTGAGTGCGAGTTGTGCGCCAAAGACAGGATCATGTGGAAGGAAAGGCCGGGTGAGAATCAGCCGGCCCCGCAAGATCTCTACACGGCCTTTGCCAACCAACTGAACGAAGACGTTCAGAAGCTCTATCCAGGCCAGGGCAAGCGATTTGCTATCAATGCCTACCAATGCTACACCCAGCCGCCAGCGAAAGTGAAACCGCTGGCCGGAGCGTTCATCTCTTACGCATTCTTCACCCGCAACTGGTTCACAGTTCCTTGGGGCAACGCCAAAGGTGAGGTGGCGCCGGGTCCGTACCCCATCCAAAGCCATACTGACAACAACAAGCGGTTTTTCCAGCTCCATACCGACAACGTTAAGCAGTGGATCGAACTGACCAAGCCCAGCGGCGGCGACGTGACCTTGTACGAGTACTACTGCGGCCGTTCCGCCTGGGAGAAGGTCGGCTTTTACCTTATGAGCCTCATTTCGGATGAACTGGCGTACTTCCAGAAGATCGGCATTACAGGTTGCGCTGTCCAGGCGCAATGGCCCGAGCGCAAGACTGTCCCGGCAAACCTCTATGTCTTTGCCAAGAATTGCTGGGATACCTCGCTGTCAACCGATGCCATTCTCGACGATTACACCAAGGCGCGTTTTGGCAAGGCCGCCGAACCGATGCTGAAGTACCTGCATGAGGCCGAACGCAACAGCCGTGAATTCAACAAGTACTTCGCCTACGGCAAAAAGGACCAAAGGGACAAGAGTCTTGAGGATTGCCAGAAATATCTGGACGAAGCGAAGGCACTGGCGGATACGGACCAGGCCAAGAAAAACCTCGCTGACGAGGAAGCCAACTTCAGGGAACTCAAAGCATGGCAATTGAGTAAGGGCGGCGCTAATCAATAACATTTACCTAAACTGGCCAGGCTCCGCCGAAGCGCTGCACCCAGGCGAGTGTCATTGTTCAAAAAAGTGCGCGAGAGCATAATAACGAAAAAGACACGGAATAATGAGAAAAATTACTATTACTACAAGAACGGCGCAACAAACCCTATCCGGTTGGGTGAAATACAAGGGCAATCCGGTACTTGGCGGTCAGTACGGAACCTGCTTCGACGTCAGTGTTCTCAAAGACGGTGACCTCTATCGGATGTGGGTCTCCTGGCGACCCAAAGCCAGTGTGGCGTTGGTCGAGAGCCGGGACGGGTTGAATTGGAGCGCACCGGAAGTTGTGCTTGGACCGAACAAGAAATCAGGATGGGAAGAGAATATCAATCGGCCAGTGATCTTGAAAAAGGATACCACGTATCATATGTGGTACACTGGTCAGACAAAGGATCGTTCCTGGATTGGTTACGCAACAAGCCCGGATGGTGTTTCTTGGAAGCGAATGAGCGACAATCCCGTTCTTTCCCCAGAGACGACCTGGGAGAAAGCGGCCGTTATGTGTCCCCATGTTATCTGGGACGAGCAGGATTCGCTGTGGAAGATGTGGTATTCCAGCGGAGAGCAGTATGAACCGGATGCCATCGGCCATGCCACCAGCAAAGACGGTTTGCGCTGGAATAAGTATAAGGCAAATCCGATTTTTATGCCGGAACCCGAAAACGAGTGGGAAAAATGCAAAGTTACAGCCTGCCAGGTGGAAAAACGAACCGGCTGGTATATAATGTTCTACATTGGTTTCCGCGATGTCCATTACGCCCAGATTGGGTTGGCGCGTTCCCGCAACGGTTTATCCCATTGGCAACGGCATTCCCAGAACCCGATCCTCTCTCCTGCTGAAGGCCACTGGGATGCCGATGCGTGTTACAAACCTTGCGCGATTTACGATGAGGAACTCGGCCTCTGGAAACTTTGGTACAATGGGAGGCGGGAGAAGCTCGAACAGATCGGGTTGGCCACCCATAGGGGAGAACGTCTGTGGCCGGAGCTGCGGACAGGAGACATCAAATCGGGTCGCGGGGAATAAGCATCTATCGCTTATTTCTGGGGACGCTGCTGATCACGACATTTGAATGTAACGCATTAATCCGACCGAGTGATGTCAAGGTATCTAACACTGCACAGGCAGTTGCTGATGCTCGCAAGCTAATAGCAAAATAATAACATGACGGGGGCGAGCTTATGAAAATCCAAACCATGAACTGCCCAGGCCGGGGACAATCCAACGCTCATTATCGCGGCAACCGTCCGCCGCTCCTGCCCAATCCGTTGATCAAGCTCCCGCTCGGGAGCGTCCGTCCGCGGGGATGGCTCAAGCATCAACTTGATTTGATGGTGGAGGGCATGACCGGACGCCTTCCCGAAGTGAGCCCGTTTCTCAAAGCCGACAATGGTTGGTTCGGAGGTGAAAAGGAAGGTTGGGAGGAACAGCCGTATTGGTTCCGCGGATTCTATGATCTGTCCGTTCTTACCGGTGATGCGCGTTGCCGCGAGATCGCCAACCACTGGATCAACGCCGTTCTGGGCAGCCAGGATTCGGATGGCTACTTTGGCGCGCGTTTCCACAAGGCAGTCACCGGCAAAAACGGCCAGAACGTGTGCGATCTCTGGCCGCACATGGTGATGCTCGACGCCGTGATCCATCACGCCGAATGTTCGGATGACGCGCGCGTGCTTCCGTTCTTGCAACGGTTTTTCGCCTTTTGTCGTGACTTGCCCAATGACAGGTTCCTTTCTGCCAAACCGGACTATGATATCGGGAATACCCAACATTGCCGGGCCGGGGACATGTTGCCGCACATTTATTGGCTCTACAACCGGACCGAAGAACGGTGGCTGCTGGACCTGGCCCGTCGATTCTATGATCGCATCTCGTCGCCGCCCAGCGAATGGCTGGATCATCATGTGGTCCATTTCACCCAGCGGTTCCAGTACCCGGGAGTTTACTATGCGCTTTCACATGACCGGCGCCATCTGGAACTCACCGAATACTGGTATGCCCAACACCTGAACACGTGGGGACAACAGCCACGCGGCATATTCGGCGCGGATGAACTAATCCGTCCGGGCAAGGTTGATCCCCGGCAGGGGTTTGAAACATGTGGCATAACGGAGTTTGCCAAGAGTTTCTATCTTCTCGGACAGATCAGTGGCGATCCGGTGTACGCCGACCGGTGCGAAGATATCATGCTGAACCACTTTCCGGCCGCGCAGACCCCGGATCTGAAGGCGTTGCATTATTTAACGGCGGCCAACATGCCGCAACTGGACCGGAATGACCATGACTTCCAAAATAAGGGCTGGATGTTGCCCTACTCCCCCCACATTTACCGCTGTTGCCAGCACAACGTGGCGATGGGCTGGCCGTGGTATCTTCAAAACTTGTGGCAAGCCACCGGCGACAACGGTTTGGCTGCCTGGATGTACGGGGCTTCAGAGGTGACCGCCAAAGCGGGTCGGGAAGGCGACGAGATCACCATCCAGGAAAGCACGGACTATCCGTTCCGAACCGGCGTCAAGTTAACCATCCAATGCGCTCGATCAGTCGAATTCCCATTGTATCTGCGGGTACCCCGCTGGTGCGAAGGGTTCAGCGTGGCAATTAATGGCACCCCTTCAACGTTTGATTCCGTTCCGGGAAGCTGGGTCCGGATTGAGAACACCTGGCGCAACGCGGACACCGTCGAGCTCGTGATGCCCGTGAAATTGTCGTTGACCGAGTGGCCGCGCACGGGGAGTGTCACCGTGGATCGCGGGCCGTTGAGTTATTCCGTCCGGATCGAGGAGGACTGGCAGCGAGCCGACGGCACGGATGAATGGCCCGGGTGGGAGGTATTCCCCAAAAGCCCGTGGAACTACGGCCTGGTGAGCGACCAGGATCAGCCGACCGCAAACTGGGAGGTGAAGGAAAAATCGATTTCGCCCACCCAACCCTGGACACTGGATGCCGCGCCGATCGAGATCACAGTCAAAGCAAAACGCATTCCCGGCTGGCGGATTGAAGAGAACACCGTTCAGCCGCTGCAGGAAAGCCCGATCAAGTCGGATCAGCCCGAGGAAACCATTACCATGATCCCTCTCGGCTGTGCCCGGTTGAGGGTATCCTGTCTTCCAAGAATCGGCGCTGGTCCGGATGCCCACGCTTGGAAATGATGATCACCAAACTGATCGTCACACGAATGGTGGGCCAAGGACGGCAAGGTCTGCTGGAACGATTACAAAAAGGGAACCTATCCCGGCCGCCGGCGCAACAGGGGCCGGATACACAGCCAGTATCCGTAAAAGATTTTGTTCAGGATGGCGTTGAGGATTCGGCCTCCGCGGCTGGACGATAATCCGCCCGGCAGATCGAACCGGTCACCCCGCAGGAGTGACTTGTCGGAAACGACTTTCAACTGTTGAACCGCCCGGCGCTTGGACTGGAGCGCCGGTAGTCCCGCAAAAGCCTCCAGCGTTCCCTTCAGGAAAGCAAGTCCTTCTCCCTTCAGCAGGCAGAACAGTCCCGCGGCCAGCTGAAATCCTGCCACGGCGGGAAACGCCAGAACAATTGTCCGCAAGTCGTAATTTTTCAACATGAACCACCAGCGATTCCGGGTTTGATACCGGATCCACTTCAGGCCCCGTTGCCGGCGCAGGTGATAGGCGGCGGCGCTGGAGACCATGAAACAGGGATGGCCCGCCAGTGAGAGCCGGAACGTCAGATCCCCGTCCTCCCAACCGATGAACCAGTCTTCATCAAACCCGCCAACCTGCAGGACTTTGTTCCGAGCGAACAGGGCGGCGCCGGCGGAGACACAGCTGACCTGTACAGTTTCACAGGCGTCCAGCGGACGGACTGCGATTTCACCGGCGTAGTGAATGTCAATGCCGTTGTATTGAACTGTACCCGGCGCGTCATACAGCCGGATTTGCCCGCTGGCGGCTCCGGCCCCGGGCTGCTGACGAAACACCTCTGCCAGGCAGGTGACATAACCGGGATCGAGCACAATGTCGTTATCCATGATGAGCACGAGGTCGGTGGTTGCCCGCCGCAGACCCTCGTTACGGGCGGGATTGGGTCCGCGATTGTCCGGGAACCGATGAATCTGGGCGCCGGGAAACTGCCGCTGGACAAGCGCGACGGAACCGTCGGTCGAGGCATTATCCAGGACCATGACCCCGGCCAAGCGGACGTTCTCCAGGGCATAGACCGATTGCAGGGTGGGGGCCAGTGTGCCTTCGCCGTTATAATTTATCACGGCCACAAACAGATCCATCGGAGATATGGAATTTTCGACCATGTATATCAATTATGGAACCTGGTTGTTGGTATTACTCCTCGCCCGGATCTCCAGGATATCCGGAAGGATCACGGCACCCTTCCGGTGCAGGCCCGCGGAACGGACCGGAACGCGGAGTTTGACATCGGGATTCGCGGGATCAAACAGGCCGATGCGGCCTTGGTAACGACCAACCGGCGCGTTCGGCGGGATGATCAGCGTGCGTTCCACGGCCAGGTCCCGTACGTCGCCGCGGGGCCGGATGATATGATCATCCTGGAACCGGAATCCATCTCCTGTTTGAAAATGAACAAAAGCGGCAGCAGACTTGTAATTCCAGCCGCCAGGAATATCCCAGAAATACCGGATATAAACGGCGTCGCCGGGATGGATCGGCTGGGCTTGAACATGCAGACCCAGCAGCCGGACACCGTCGCTGAACTCAGCCAGCGGCGGGCCGGCATGCCGAACCAATTCAGGGAGAGTCACAAACTGAAATCCTTCCCGGGTTAATCGCTCCAGAATCAGATACACCGCATCCACGGTATTGTGGCGATCGACCTCGTGCCGGGTCTCCCATCCATCATGCAGGAGTAAAATATCGCCGGGTGTGGCCTGAGTGATCATGTGCTCGGCGATTTCCACGGCGCTTTGCGGATTCCAGTCGCCGGCATGGCCGGACCACCCGGCAATGACCACTCCCCGGGCACGGCAGATCTCATCCAGGCCGACTCCATTAATGCCGAACGGTGGTCGGAACCAAGTTGGCTTCACTCCCGTCACCCCGGTAATAGCCTCTTCCCCCCTGGCGATATCCTCCAGCATTGCACGAGAAGTGATCTGGTCGAACCGGAGATGCTGAAATGAGTGGTTCCCGATCAGATGGCCCTCCCGGGCCATGCGCCGGACAATTTCGGGATAGTGAGTGACATTGGTGCCGATGAGGAAGAACGTGGCCGGCACACGGAACTGCTTGAGAATGTCCAGCACCCGTTCCGTCGCCGCGCCATTGGGTCCGTCATCCAATGTCAAGGCAACCATTTTTTCGGCCGTCGGCACAAAATAGACGGTCTCGCCGGGCTGGATAGAGCGGTTCGGTGTCGGCGCCGAAGGGCGGCAGGACCCCAGACTGAGAATAAGTCCGACAATCACTGCCCCAACCGGGAATCGGCCATAAGAGGCGGCATGTACATGGAACATGCCTGAACTTTATCAATCGGACATGCCGATGGGAAGATACTTTTTAAAAGGATCAGGCCCGCGGCGCAACCGAATGGTCGGCCACAAATTGTTGGGCGCGCGCCTGATCATCCGCCGACAGTGTTGCCGTCAACTGGCGCTGCCGGCTGAGGGCTTCATCCCGCAGGAGACCGGGTTCAAGCGCCGCCAAGGCCAGTTCATTCCAGGCAAACGCAATAATCCGGTCGCGGGACACCCCGTTGCCGGTTGCGTACATTCCCCCGAGCAGCAGCCGGGCGCCGGCCTGGCCTTGTTCCGCGGCGGACTGCAACCGCTTCACCGCCTCCGGAAAATCCCGTGCCCGCGATGCCGACGGCACATTCCGGCCATCCAGCTTGCCCAGCAGAGCCTGGGCGGCGGGATCGCCCTGTTCCGCGGCGCGCTGCAACCATTGTGCCGCTTCTCCCGCATTCTGCAGGACACCTAATCCAACGCGATACATGTTGCCAATCTGAAACTGGGCGGGTGCATGCCCCTGTACCGCAGAGCGGCGATACCATTCCGCAGCCGTCGTGTAATTCTGGGGAATATTTTCGCCATTGTAATACATGTCGCCAAGGCGGTACTGGGCTCCGGCATCGCCTCGTTCCGCGGCAGCTCGTACAATTATAACCGCTTCCGGTTCTTCTTTATCCTCCCGGACCATGTGCTTCAACTTGTTCCACACGTTTTCCATCAGACAAACATTTAGCGCTGCTATCTCAGGGTCTTCAAAAAGGGCGCGATCCGCCTCATTACGGCCACCTCGTCCGCTTCCTCGCCTTCATACTCCACCGAGAGGAAACCCCGGAATCCAACCTTCTCCAGGATGGATCGGATACGGGACCAGTCGAAATCGCGGTCCCTGCCGTCCGGCAGGACATTGAAAAACTTGGCATGTACGATGGCCGCGTGGGGAGCGCAACGCTCGATAGATTCATAGGTCTGGGGTCCCACCTGGCTGGTGGGCGGGAAATTCCCGGTATCGAGGGTGAACTTGAAAAACTCGCTTTTGACATCCTTCTGGAGCGCAAGCAGTTGCTCGGCCGTCGTGCCGCCATGGTTTTCCATGGCCATGACAATGCCTTTTTTTGCGCCGAGCCTGACAACCTTTTTAACGGCCTTGAGCACTTTCCGGTATAAGGGCTTCCCGCCGGCTTCCAGTTCCTTGCCGCTCCCGCAGAAAAAGCGGACACACGGCGCACCCAGGAATGCCGCCACCTTGACCCACTCCCCAATATTATTAACTTCAATTTCCCGCTGGGCATCATCCGTCACCGTGAGATGGCCGTCGGCGGACACCATGGCCACGCTCAGGAAATGATCGGCACAGGCTTTTCTTAGCCGGATCAGGTACTCGCGGTCCTTGCTGGGAAAGTGATATCCCAGCAATTCAATGCCATCCAGCCCCAGGGCGGCGCATTCCCTGACCCAACCCATTTGATCCAGCGAGCCCGCTTGAATTGTCCGATGATAACTCCACGAACTGCATGATGTTTTCATTCTCTTATTCCCTCCTTGTTTATTGTTGCGAATACCATACCCCATCTTAAAAGTCCACTAAAATAATGCCGAACCGGGTTATGCTGCTTCAGTTACCGGGGGGGTGTAGATGCGGTTCGACAGAACCGCGGATTGCTGTTCTGTCGAACGGCCGCTACAACTGAAGCTCTCTGACCAATTCAGTTGCGCAACATTTTCCCCTGTAACCGATCCCATGCGCTGGATTTAACGGCGCCAGTGGCGGCTCAGATAATCGAAATAAAACAGCCCGTTCGCCACGGGAACATTGCTTGGAATGTGATTGCCAACGGCAAAGATAAAGCCTGGGCATTTTTTGGCCAGGGGCAGGGTGGCGTCAAGTTCCGCCTGGATTTGGCTCTTCGTTCCGAACGTCAGCGTGCGGCAGTCCACTTTGCTCCCGACGATCACATGCGTCCGGCCATATTTTTCCACAATGGGTTCCAGCGGGTTCATGGGCTCGAAGATAAAGCCGTCGGCGCCCGCCGCGGCAATGTCATCAATAAAATCAATGATCAGTCCGTCGGAACAGAACAGCACTTTTTTTCCGGCTTTCTTTAACACCGCCCAGAGTTCCCGGTAGCGGGGAAATATCACCCGGCGATAAAAATCAGGATGGAGGAATGCCCCTTCCGACCAGACTATGTCGTCGTGACAGATATACACCTTGATCGAGGTCTGCGCCCATGCCTTGACATGATGCCGGGTAAGCCGGAAGAACGAATCCAGGACTTTCTCGAATCGATCCTGGTCGGCCGCCGCCAGCAGGAGCATATCCCATCCAAACGCCTGGATAGCGCCGGAGACGATGGTCTTGTAATATCCACCGGGAAAAACCTGTTCGGGGTTGGCTTTTTGCTGTTCCCGGTAGATTTTCTCATAAAAATCAACCAGCTCTATCATGTCCGGCAATTTGTACTCCTGCACGGCATCGAACTCCAGGACCTGCTCCGGATTAGTGAACGGACATGGCTTGGACGCCCGTTTGTCGGTTCCGTTTTTCAGAAACTCCGCGTGACCCATGTCGGTACTGCGGCCCCGCTGTTCCCACGGCACCGGCCCATCATTGACCGACCAGATAAAATCGCTCTGCCAGCGTTGGTTGAATAACGCCGGGGTTCCGTCCGTGACGGCCTGGATCAGGTCATCGTTGGAGCAATATTCAGTGTGCGCCAAGCGGTCGGTCGGTTTCAACAGGATGGTGTCCATGCCAATTTGATAACTCATTGTACTGATTCCTGCGCTGGGAGTGAACCATTGCAGCAAATGGTAAAAGGTTACCTTCTGCCAGGCCGTTGTTCAACCCTGAATATTTCAATGATCAAGCGTATTTCTCGATCAATTGAATGGACTCGGCGATCCGGGTGCTGCCTACAAAACTAATGGGGGTTGGTGTATTCTGCCTAAGTCTTGCGACGATCGAAACAATTCTCTCGTTCGCACATGACTCAACCGCATTGACGTCCAAATCAAGGCAATGCCTGATCGTCTGTTCGATCGCTTCATCATTAAAACGACGCCGGTACTCCTCGTTGCGGGCTTCGCTGAAATGCGAATGACCCCAGAACGCATTTGTCCCGCAGAGGACCTTGCTGAACGACAGCTTGCCGATGGTCACTTGTTGCATGGTAAACTGGCTAATAATTCATCGGGACCGAGAACTTTCAAGGTTACATAACGGAAGTCTTGTTGATTTCGCGTAACAACGACTTCGGCCCCCGCCAGCCTCTCGGCCTGATCGAGCACCGCATCCTCAAAGTCCGCGAGTTTGCTCTTGAGAGCTTCTTCCAACACAGCCCGGTTGACGGGTGCAATCTCAAACAGCGCCAGCAGCTTTTGCCGGGCTTGACGGGCGACGGGGCGAGGCTTGGTTTGCGTCAAAAGATAGTCAATGGTCGTGATGGGGGGGGGTCGGATGCTTGATGATTCCCCGACGGCAAGGTGTCAAAGAACTCTCCCGCTATTTGCGAAACCGATTTGCCCCGACGGCGCGGGGCAGTTGCACTTCACCCGGCGGCGCCCGTCTTATCTTTGCATCACCTCAAACCGGTAATCTCCGGATCCGGTCTCGAAAACAGACGCACCCGCTTCGGCCCTGAGGAACTTGATTGCCGCCATGTCCGCCACCGGTTTCCCGTCCGCCTTTACCAGCGCGGGATCGGGTGACGGCAACCACACTTCGGCCGTCGTATTGATCGGCACCGTCACTTCCAGCATGAACAAACCCGCTTTCTTCTCCCAGGCACTGCGAATGATTCCATACAGGCACCGGTGCTCGGCCCGTGCCCAATCCAGACCATCAACAGGGTGGGGATGGATGACAATCCTTCTGAATCCCGGCTGGTCCGGATCCGGATTGATCCCAGCCAGGGCCTTGAACATCCAGGCGCTAATGTCGCCGAACATGATGTGATTGCGCGATGAATTGCCATCCCAAGCCTCCCACAGCGTGGTGGCGCCCTGCCCCAGCCAGTGGCCGTAACTCGGGAACTCGGTCCGGGTGGCCATGGCTAACGCCACATCGGTCCGACCTGCGGCGGTGAGCGCATTCGGCACGTATTTTGCGCCGAGAATCCCGTAATCCAGGAGTCCCCGGTTCTTTTCGATGGCATCGAGCAGGGCCTTCTCCACCCGGGGCCGATCCTTCCCATCCACCAGCCCTTGGAAGAGCGCGCAGCCCATGGAAGTCTGGCCGTTGCCGGCATACCCGCCGGTGGCGGGATCGTAAAATTCCTTGTGGAATGCCTTCCGGATTTTCCTGGCCAGGGATTGATACTTGCGCGCATCGCCTTTCCGGCCGAGCCGCATGGCCACGCGCGACAGGATCCGGCAGTTCGCGTAGTAGTAGCCCGTCGAGGTCAGGGCGGCCGGCGCTTTGTGGGCCTCGGATCCGCCGGGCGGACACCAATCGCCCAGACCAAAGCTCAGGATGTGACCGGTCGCCATGGTGGTCATAAAATCCACATAGCGTTTCATGCCGGCATAGTGCCGCCGGAGCACGGTGAGATCGCCGCAATAGAGATACAAATACCAGGGGATGTGCGTGTAGGCGCTGTCCCATGCCGGACCACTGCCCCAGTTGAAGCCCCATCCGCCGGTCGGCACAATGCCGGGGAGTTGCCCGGTCTTGCGCTGCACGTCGGCAAAATCGTCCAGCCACTTGACATAAGCCGCGGCCGAAGCGTAATTGAAAAGACCGGTCTCCGCCGCCAGCAAGGCATCGCCCGTCCAGCCGTTTTTCTCCCGGTGCGGACAGTCGGTGGGAATCCCCGTGAAATTACCGATGTAAGACCAGCGCGTGCATTCCTGGATTTTATTCAAAAGCTCATTACTGCACTTGAACTGGCCGGCGCTTTCAAAGGCAGAATGCACGACCTTCCCCTGCAAACTGTCCACCGTCGGCTGACCGGGGAAGCCCGTAACCTGCACCCACCTAAACCCGTGATAGGTGAAGCGTGGCTCCCAAACTTCCTCGCCGCCGCCTTTGAGCGTGTATTTGTCGGTCTGGACCTGGCCAGTCTTGACAAACATGCCGATATTACCCTGGTCAATATCGCCGTCCTCTCCCAGCTTCTCGGCATAGCGCAGGGTCACCTCGGTTCCGGCCTGCCCCTGGACGCGCAGTTGCACCCAACCGGTCATGTTCTGCCCCATGTCGACAACAAACACACCGGGCTTGGGCTCGGTTATGCCGATTGGCTGGAGGGTCTGCATGACCTTGATCGGCAGGGTCTGGGCCGAAAGCACGCCGCCGGGCGCGGGCGCCACGAACGCCCTGTCCCAAGCGGAATCGTCGAAGCCCAGGCCGCACCACCCGGTGATCTCGCGCCGCGCATCATAGAACTCGCCGTTGCGCAGGCCGTCGAACATGATCGGCCCTGTGCCGGTCTTCCAGGAGGCGTCGCTGCTGACCACAGTTTCCGTTCCATCCTCGTGCAGGAAATGCAGTTGGGCGATCAACTTCGGGATGTGGCGCCACGGTGCTTCATGGAAATTCCACACTTCCTTGGTATGGGCGTTGTACCAACCCGAACCGAGAACCACGCCGACCACATTCCCGCCGCCGGCAACCAGGTCCGTAATGTCATGCGTAACATACAACGAGCGCGTGTCGTACTTGGTGAAGAGCGGGTCCAGCACATGCTCGCCAACCTTGCGGCCATTCAAATACAGCTCGTAATAACCGAGCCCGCACACATAAGCGCGCGCGGACATGACCGGCTTTGCCAGGGTAAAGGTCCTCCGGAAATAAGGCGCCGGCGGGGACGATAGGTTCGGCAGAGGCGTCTGTTTCGGGGAGGCAATCCACTGCGCGCTCCAGTCCTTGTCTTCCAGCAGCCCCATTTCCCAGCAGGCCGTCTCGCTCCACACCCCTGCACGACCCTGCTCGTCCCAGGCACGCACCTTCCACCAGCAGCGTTGCCTTGACTCCAGCCTGATCCCGCTATACGGAACATGAAGGGATTGAGAGGATTCGATCCTTCCGCTGTCCCAGATATCGCTTTTTTCCTGGTCAAGCAGTCCTTTTGACGACGCCACGATAATCTGGTATGCGGTCTGGCGTCTGCCTCGGCCACTGCCCTTGAGTTCCCAGCTTACGGTCGGAACGGGAGTGTCTATTCCCTGGGGATTGACCGCATAGTTGCATTTCAGCGAAGACGGGGTAAGCGTATCAGAGGGCATAACCTAATCTCCCTTGAAACAACCGGGGTGAGGGCGCCCCGGCTCCATTTTTAATCTGTCTGCCGCTTCTGGAGCCGGCCCGCCGCGGGGCGGGCTAACTTGCTTCGCTGCTGCTCCCGGCTTTCTTCCCCAGCACAAACAAGGCAATCCCGGCGGCGACCGAGGCGTTCAGGGACTGGATGCGGCCCTTTTGCGGGATGCCGACGATATGTCGGGCCTGATTGAGGATGTGCTGACCGACGGAGCGGTGCTCGCCGCCGATGACCAGTAGTAGTTTTTCGGGAGCCCGGTCGCGGATCGCCTGGATATCCTCCTTGCCATGCTCATCAAGGGCCACGAGGATATAGCCTTGCTCCAGTAATTCTTTGACATAGGCATTCGCCGGGCAATCCCGGGCAATTCGCAGGTGCTCGCTGGCGCCGGCCGAGGCCTTGACCACGGACGGATATACCTCGGGAACGCCTTTGGCGGAGAGCAGAACGGCTTCCCAGCCGAACACTTCCGCGCTGCGGAGAATGGCGCCGACATTCTGGGGATCCTCAACATTGTCAAGCAGGAGCAGCCGGGGACAGGTCAGCAGGCTCTCAAACGGCACATACGGATAGGAATCCGTCGTTAGCACAATGCCCTGGTGTTCGGAACTCTTACACAGCTGGAATAGCCGTTGTTTCGTCACCCGCTCCATGGACACCGCCAGGGTCTCCAGCATCGACGCCAGTTTTTTCATCCGGGCTGATGCTTCCGCTCCCTCTTGAAGATATGCCTTGTGGATCCGGCGCCGGCGGGCGCGAATGACCTCGAACGCCGGGTTCATGCCGTGGATATATTCTTCCGCCATAGACTGCCTCGGATGCTCCTGCAGTAAATCCCGCAATCGGATATCGCTTGGGGAGTGTACCCCAGCCGGATAGGCTGGAAAAGAAGATTATAAAACAGTGGATCAGAACACGAAAACACTCCGGCAACTAAAGGAAATTCTCTCTCTTCCTTTTACCTGGGTAACGCCGAAAGTTTGATCCGGTCATAGCCGCCGTGTTTCTGTTCTTCCGGATGCGGTTCGACCGGGGGTCACCGATTGATTGCGCAGGGTCCTCTTGGAAATCGTGTCCGGATCAACTAGAATGCGCGGGTGAAGTCGTCGTTGTGCGCCTTGTCCATGGTTGGCATCAATATAGTCAGGTGAAATGATTATGTTAAGACTTCTACATCTTTTACGCTTTCGGAGATTTGCCATGCACGGCTTCCGCCAACTCCTGCACCAGGGCGGCCAGATTGCCGTCCCGGGCGGCCTGGACCAGGGCACTGCCGACCACCACGGCGTCGGCAAAAACGGCGGCTTCACGGGCCTGCCGGCCATTGCTGATGCCGAATCCCACGGCAATGGGAATATTGACCCGCTTCCGCAATTCGGCCACATGAGCGCCGACGCTCGAATCTAATTGCTCGCGCGCTCCGGTGATCCCTTTAACCAGGATATAATACACGAACCCGTCCGCCTGGGCCAAAATCGTCTCGGCTCGTTCCAGGGAGGTGGTCGGCGCAATGAGCTGAATGAACACAAGGCCATGCCGCTTCATGTGCTCGCGCAGTTCCCCCGATTCCTCGAACGGCAGGTCCACGACCAGCAGACCGTCTATGCCGCATACCGCGGCGGCGGCGCAGATGCGTTCATAACCATAGCTAAACAGCGGATTGGCGTAGCTGAACAATACCATGGGCGTATCGAAGCTACCCCGGAGACGCTTGGCTATGTCCAGGATTTGTTTCAAGGTCGTCCCCGACCGGAGCGCCCGCTGACCGGCCTCCTGGATCGTCGGCCCATCCGCCGTGGGATCCGAGAAGGGGACGCCCAGCTCCACGATATCCACGCCGTTTTCGATTGCGGTCCGGATGTTGCGCTCCGAGCCGTCCAAATCCGGGTCGCCTACCGTCAAATAGCCGATTAAAGCTTTTTTTTCCTGGCGTTTCAGCGCGTCCAACGTGGTGATGATGCGGTTCATGAATACCTCCTTCCGCCTTCGTCCCGCTTGCGAGGCGGGACTACGGTGGAGACGTCCGTCTTCCCATCGTGACAGCGCCGGGTCGAGTCGGCTCCGTGTTTCTTGGCACCGGCACGCTGACTTGCTTTCCATGACAAAATATGATCCAGATCCTTATCGCCCCGGCCGGAGAGATTAATGACGATATCGGTTTTCAATCCCAGGATCATTGCCCGCTTTTTGGCTTCCGCGAGCGCATGGCTGGATTCCAGGGCCGGCAGGATCCCTTCCAGCCGGGTCAGATCGTCGAACGCGGCCAGGGCCTCGGTGTCCGTAATATGGCAATACTCGACCCGTCCGCTATCGGCCCAGAAGGAATGCTCCGGCCCCACGCCCGGATAATCCAGTCCCGCGCTGACCGAATGCGCATTGAGCACCTGCCCGTCAGCGTCCTGCAACAGGTAGCTCTTGCTGCCATGCAGAATGCCGACGCGCCCCGCCCCGATGCTGGCGGCATGCTTGCCGGTTTTAATCCCGAAGCCGGCCGCTTCGACTCCGACCAGCTTTACGGCCGTGTCGTCCAGAAAGGCCGAAAAAATGCCCGCGGCGTTACTGCCGCCGCCCACGCAGGCGATAACCATGTCCGGGAGACGCCCGACCTGGTCCAGGCTCTGCCGGCGGGTTTCCGTGCCGATCACGCTCTGAAAATCACGGACCATGATGGGGTAGGGGTGCGGGCCGGCTACCGAGCCGATGACATAAAACGTGTCGTCCACGCGGGCGACCCAGGCGCGCAGGGCTTCGCTCATGGCGTCCTTGAGCGTTGCCGTGCCGCTGGACACCGGATGGACTTCGGCGCCTAAAAATTTCATGCGCTGAACATTAGGCGCCTGGCGCCGGATATCCTCCTCGCCCATGAAGATTTCGCATTCCATGCCAAAGAGGGCCGCGGCGGTCGCCGTGGCCACGCCATGCTGGCCCGCGCCCGTTTCGGCCATCAGTCGGCGCTTGCCCATGCGCTGGGCCAGGAGCGCCTGGCCGATCGTATTGTTGATCTTGTGCGCGCCAGTATGATTCAGGTCCTCCCGCTTGAGAAATATCCGCGCGCCGCCATAGGCTTCCGTCAGACGGGTAGCCAGATACAGCGGCGAGGGACGTCCCACATAATCACGCAGGATCGTCTGGAACTGTGTCCGAAAGGTGGGATCGGCAACCGCATCGCGGTATGCCCGGTCAAGGGCGATCAAGGCCGGCATGAGTGTTTCCGCGACATAGCGGCCGCCATAGACCCCAAAATGTCCCCCGGCATCCGGTTCATGTTTCATAACACAGGTCTCCTTCTGACATCAATCCGGGAATTCCGAACAGCCCTGATAAAGGCTTTCAGTTTCCGATGATCTTTTTTTCCGGCCTCTTCCTCCACACCGCTCGCCACATCCACGCCCAGCGGACGCACCCGCCGAATGGCATCCGCAACATTGTCCGGCGTCAGCCCTCCGGCCAGCATGATGGGATAGTGCCGGGCCAGTTCCGCCGCCCGTTTCCAGTCAGTTCGTGTTCCCGTGCCACCATACCGGCCGGCCGCCTCTGCGTCCAGCACATAACGTTCCGCCGGCCAGCGCTCCGGCGATGGCAACGCGACGCCGTCATGAAACTTGATTGCCCGCCAAATCGGAGCCGGCATCGGCGTCCAGTCATCCGCCGGCTCATTGCCGTGCAGCTGAATAACGGTCAGGCCGCAATCGCGCGCAACTTGAAACACCCTCTCCCTGGTCTCATTGACAAAGACACCGACGGTCCTGGGAGCGCCCGCCATCCGTTCCAGCAGTCGCTGGAGCGTCCTCGGCACAATGTACCGGGGCGATCGCCGGTATAGGACAAATCCCAGGTAATCCGCTCCAGCCTCTTGTGCGGCCCGCGCATCGTCGAGATTTGTCAGTCCGCAAATTTTAATGTCCACTGTTCGTGGCATATTATCTCATGGCTTATGTTTTTTTTCGTGTATTCCGTGGGCAATCCCTTTGGGCATCTCATTGAACAGCAGGCGCCAGGAATGACCGCAATTGTTCGCCGGCGTCCGGTGATTTCATAAGTGCTTCGCCGATCAGGAATCCCCGGTATCCTACGGCCTGCAAGGCCTCGATATCCCGACGATTACGGATGCCGCTTTCCGCGATGCACAGTCTGTCTTGCGGCAGATACGGTGCCAGGCGCCGGGCTACCGACAGATCCGTTTTCAGTGTGACCAGGTCCCGACTGTTGACTCCCACGATGGCTTTTTCCAACAGCACCGCCTGTTCCAGTTCCTCCAGGGTATGAACCTCCACCAGCGCTTCCAGCCCGATATCCACGGCAAGGTCCACCAGTACCCGTAAGTCCCGGGCATCCAGCGCCGCGGCGATCAACAGAACGATATCCGCCCCCAAGACCGCTGATTCGTAAATTTGGTAGGGCTCACAAATAAAATCCTTGCGCAGCACCGGCAGACCAACCGCCCGACGCACCATCCGGAGGTCGGCATCGCTTCCCAGAAAGTGCCGGGGCTCGGTCAGCACGGATATGGCCGCCGCTCCGGCCTTTTCATAATCGCGCGCGAGCGCTTCTGGATGATAATCCCGGCAAAGCAGGCCCGCGGACGGGCTGGCCTTTTTTACTTCGGCAATGATCCAGGGCACGGTGGCGGCCGTCCTTTGCCGCCGCCATGCATTTTGTAAACTTCGGCCGACCGTACCGGCCGCCACCTGTTGTTTAAGCGTGATCAATGATGTTTTCTGACTCGCACGCTGTGCATCTTGTCTGCGTTCCCGCATCACCGCCGTTAGAAAGTTATTCACGGGCATGAAATTCCCCTATTTACCCGGTTGCTTCCGGGCGACACAAGACTTAGACCATTTTTTGTAACTATTTAGATCATCCAACTTTGAAGTGCGGTAGCCAGCGCTAAGCGCTCGCGGGCGCAAATACGCTAACGTATGGCCGCGAGTGCTCAGGTCGACCGGGCAATGAGTTGACCCAGGACTTCCCTGGCACGGCCCTGATCGATGGATGCCGCCGCCAGGGCATAGCCTTCGGCGACGGTTTCCGCCTTGCCGCCGGCAACGATACCGGCAGCGGCATTAATCAGTACAATATCCCGGCCGGCGCCCGGTTCCCCGGAAAGAATATGTTGGATTATCGCCGCATTGGCCGAAGGATCTCCGCCCGCCAACTGGGCCGGTTGATGGTACTCGCCGATCAACGGGAGCGGGTCAAATTCATAGGTCCGGATTTTTCCGTCGCGGAGTTCCGTGATCCGTGTGGCCGTTGTCACCGTGATTTCGTCAAGACCGTCATGGCCGTGGACAATAAAGGCCCGGCGACTGCCCAGGGCGCGCAACACGTGCGCAAAAGGTTCGGTCAGCGCCGGATCGAAGACCCCCAGGATCTGCCCCTTGGCGCCGGCCGGATTAGTCAGGGGGCCCAGCATGTTGAAAATCGTGCGGATGCCCAGTTCCCGCCGAACGCCGGCGGCATGTTTCATGGCCGGATGCATCATGGGCGCATAGAGAAATCCAATGCCGATCTCGCGAATACATTCTTCCACCGTCTCCGGCGGCGCCTCGATATTCACGCCCAGCGCCGCCAGGACGTCCGCCGAGCCACACCGGCTGGTTACGGCGCGATTGCCATGCTTGGCCACCGGCACCCCCGCACCCGCCACCACCAGCGCCGCCGCCGTCGAAATGTTGAACGTGTGCGCTCCGTCACCGCCGGTGCCGCAGGTGTCAACCACCGGCCTTCCGCCCGTATCGATCAGCACCGCATGGCGACGCATGGAAGCCGCCGCGCCCGCGAGTTCTTCCACGGATTCGCCTTTCATCCTCAGGCCCATGATAAACGCCGCAATCTGCGCCGGTGTCAGCG
Organism: Verrucomicrobiota bacterium; assembly: GCA_018898455.1. Lineage (GTDB taxonomy): Bacteria > Verrucomicrobiota > Kiritimatiellia > JAAZAB01 > JAAZAB01 > JAHIJO01. The sequence goes on from JAHIJO010000179.1 coordinate 27,168, forward strand.
CGCCGGTCATCATTCGATCGAAGGCGGCTTCCATTTCGCTGCGGGCAATATCCCGATGGTCGATCAGCAACTGCAACAACTGTTTCATGACGCCGCTCCTTTCGGATTCCGAACCAGGTCGAGAAAGTTTTTCAACAGGCGTTTGCCGGAAGGCGTGAGAATGGATTCCGGATGAAATTGAACGCCGTAGGTGGGATGCCGGCAATGACGGAACCCCATGATTTCCCCGTCATCGGCCGTGGCCTCCACGATCAACTCCGGCGGCAGACTCGTTCGCACTACCGCCAGGGAATGATAGCGGCCGGCGACAAACGGATTTTTCAGCCCCCGATATAGACCCTGGCCGGCGTGGCTGATGAGGGAGGTTTTGCCGTGCATGATACTGCCGGCCCGGGATACGGTCGCGCCAAACGCCACCCCGATAGCCTGGTGACCCAGGCAGACGCCCAGGATCGGCACCTGACCGGAAAGACGCCGGACGAGCTCCACCGATATGCCGGCTTTTTCCGGGGTGCAGGGCCCGGGCGAAATCACGATGGCCTCCGGTTTCTTCCCGGCCACCACATCAACGGTTACGGCATCGTTGCGGAGAACGGTCGTGTCCGCGCCGAGCGCTCCCAAGGCGTGCACCAGGTTGTAAGTAAAGGAATCGTAGTTGTCGATTAGAATGATCATGAATATCCCCTTTAACCATTGGCTTGCAAACGCAGTCCATCCGCAGCCAGCATGACGGCTTTTTGCATGCCCCGCGCCTTGTGACACGTTTCCTCGTATTCCTTCTGGGGATCGGAATTATAAACAATGCCGGCCCCCGCTTGGACCGCCACCGTGCCGTCGGCAATATCCAGCGTGCGGATCGTAATGGCAAAATCCATACTGCCGTCGTAGCTGATGTAGCCCAGCGCGCCGCCGTAGGCGCCGCGGGGTTCCGGCTCCAGCTCGTGGATGATTTCCATCGCCCGGATTTTGGGCGCGCCGGTCAATGTCCCCGCCGGGAATGTGGCCCGAATGACATCCACCGCGTCCTGGTCGCCCCGTAGCAGGCCTTCCACGTGCGATACGATATGCATCACGTGGCTGTACCGCTCAATGGTCATGGTGTCGCGAACCTGGACACTGCCTATTTCCGCGACGCGGCCGATGTCATTGCGGCCCAGGTCCACCAGCATGATATGCTCGGCTTTTTCCTTTTCATCCGACAGCAGGTTGTCGGCCAGCCGGCGGTCCTCCTGCTCGGTGGCGCCCCGCGGACGTGTGCCGGCAATCGGGCGCAGTTCGATGCGCCGTCCTGTCAGACGCACCATGATTTCCGGCGAGGAGCCGACCAATGTTTGCCCGCCGATCTTCAAAAAATACATGTAGGGCGAAGGGTTCAACAGGCGCAGGGCTCGGTACATCTGCAGGGGCGGCACCGCGGTCCGGGCGCTGAACCGCTGGCTAAGCACTACCTGGATCACATCGCCGGACACGATATAATCCTTGGCTCTGACCACCATCTGTCGATACTGGTCGGGTGTCAGGTTGGATTGGAATTCCACCGGCGGATAGGCCGCCGGTTCTTCCGGCGGCGCGGGGAGGCGCAGGGTTGCTTCAATCTCCCGGATTCTGGCCAGGGCGTGTTCATAGGCGTGCTCCGCCGAGGCCGCCTCGGCGGGACGGGAACAGGCGATAATTTTAATCGTATGGCGCAGATTATCAAAGACCACCAGGGTATCCACTTTCAGGAATCGGCTGATTGGCCGGATGCGACTGGCTCCAGTTTTCGGGATGGGCAGCCGTTCCATGTCTCCCACGGCCTCATAGCCGATGAAGCCCACTGCGCCGCCGAAAAATCGCGGCAAACCGGGAATTGATGCCGCCCGGATATTCCGGTAAATGTCCCGCAGCCCTTCCAGCAGTTGCGGCCCGGGAGTCGTTGCATGATCCGCATCAAGCAGCAGGACGGGGTCAATGCCAATAAAGGAATAACGCCCCCACGTTTCACCGCCCTCTATGCTTTCCAGAAGAAAGGCGTTGGCGCGGTCCGCGAACCGGCGGAGCATGGAAACGGGTGTCTCCAGGTCCGCCATGAGCTCCCGGACAACGGGAACTACGTCGTACGCGGCGGCCAAGCGGCGATAGTCCGACAGCGAGGTATTCATAGTGTTTCTATGTATAGAAACAATGGCGGCGGCTGTCAAAGGAAAAATGCAATTATTTTCACTGGTTCGCGGCGGCGGCGGCGGGTATGCTTTTTCCCGTGCGGCATAGTGAACTGATGTAATCGGTCAGTCTTAGCACGGCCTTTGGCCGCAACCAAAATATGACGTAAAGCACAAATGGCGGGAGATCTGATATGAGCTGGATGCAAGTATCGAGCCGCGGCGTTATTGTGACCGTGCATGCCGTGCCGCGCGCGTCGCGAACGGCGGTCCAGGGACTGCACGGCAACGCCGTAAAAATCCGTTTGCAAGCCCCGCCCGTGGAAGGAAAAGCCAACGCGGCCTTGATCCGGTTTCTGAGTTTGACGCTGGATATTCCATCCAGACAGATTATGATTCTATCGGGTCTGGCGGGGCGTCAGAAACGCGTTCTGATCTCAGGGGTGGATGCCGTGACTGTGTGCGCCGGGTTGGGACTCTCCGTGGCTCCCAGTAACCCAGCAGTATGAAGGCCTAGGGTCGGTAGCACCGGCTTTACGCCAGCGATCCTGCTTTGCCAAGGCTACGCAGGCCTGGTAGCCGGAAACCCGGCTCTACCTCAAAACTACACGCTCATAAATATGAAACAAACCACTAGCTGACTCTGAGCGGCATCAGGACATACAGAAATGGAATGTCGCATTTAACAATGGCAGGGCTTAATTCATCCACTAGTTCAATATTGACTTCATCACTGGTAAGGTTGCGAAGCGGATCTATTATAAACTCGGGGTTAAAGGCCATGGTAATCTGTTTGCCCGTGTACTTGATGGGCACGGATTCCCGGGCTTCGCCGACATCCGGAGTTACGGCTGAGATATTCATCTGATTCTTCTCAAATGAAACCTTGATGGATGGATATTTATCGTTGGTCATGAGCGCCACCCGCCGTAGAGCGGCCAGGAAACTTTCCCGATCCACGGCCACGCGTTCGTCGCAATGACTTGGAATGACTTGGCGGAAGTTGGGATAACTGCCATCAATGAGCTTGGTAACCACCAGCACCTGTCCCATATCAAATGAGGCAAGGTTAGTCAGTGTCCTGATTTGTAACGTGCCTTCATCCCCCAAGACTTTAATAAGTTCATTCACGGCTTTTGTTGGAATTACAACTTCCGTCTGGGCATCACCGGGGATTTCCATTTCCTGCTCGATTAAAGCGAGGCGGCGTCCATCCGTGGCAACCATGGTTAGTTTCTGGTCCTTAAAACTCAATAAAACTCCATTCAGCATCTGGCGGCTTTCATCCATGGACGCGGCATAAACCGTTTTTTTCAGCATTTCCTTGAACGTCGCCTGTTCCATGGAAAAGGAACCTGCCGATTCAAAGGAAGGTAACGGCGGAAATTCATCCGCGGAAAGTCCTAAAACTTTGTATGCCGATGAGCCACAGTGAATAGCCGCTGTATCTTTATCGTCAATATCAATATCAATATTCTCATCAGGTAATTCCCTGATTATATTAAGGAGACGGCGGGCTTGAAATGTGCTGGCACAAGATTTTGTTGTGTCAATATCCATACTGAATTTTATACTAAGGGATAAATCTGTGGCAATAATCGATAGATTACCTTTATCGATTTTGATGAGCACGTTGTATAAAATCGGCAATGTTGAATGGGTGCTGATCACGGATTGAACAATCTGGAGTCCTTTGAGTAGGGACTCTTTAAAAATAGTAAATTTCATTAAAACTCCTTATACCGGTGTTTATAATATACTTCTATATATACACTCGTCGTCTTCGTATTGGTTGATGATAAATGAAATAATATTTTAATTATGCCAGGAGCGCCTATTTAGCGAAAATAAAGACGTCTATAAAAATGTTAATGACCTGTGGAAAACCTGCCATTAGAAAACACGGCGCCCATTCAATGACGGCTTATGATCTCCGGTTATTCAGGTTATAAACAGATTTATTTTCCCGGCACTGACAATTTGTGTTCGTCAATCTGTTTGGACAACTTGGTGATAATCTGTTTTACCTGCTGATCGTTAATAATTTTCTGATTAATACGGCGGCAGGCATGCATAACCGTTGCATGAGTCTTGCTGAAAGCAGCGCCGATTTCAGGAAGCGATGCCGTCGTCAGAGACCGGCAGAGATACATAGCGACCTGACGGGGTAAAGCAACGCTCTGAGAGCGCTGTTTACTGGTCATATCAGCCATGCGGATGTCAAAATAATCCGCCACATTCCGCTGAATGGCATTAATGGAAACCGGTTCTTTTTTCTCCTGTTCAATAATGCTTTGGAGCAGGGATTCGGCCAGGTCCATGGATATTTTTTTCTGGTAGATGGAGGCATAGGACGCCAGACGCAATAGCGCTCCTTCCAAAGACCGGATGTTGGAGCAGATATGCAGGGCAATAAACGTTAGAATGTCTTCATCCAGCGCCACGTTAAGCGTCTTTTGCTTGGAATGGAGAATCGCCATCCGGGTTTCAAAATCCGGGGCTAATAGTTCCGTAACCAGCCCCCACTCGAATCGGGTGACCAGCCGTTTTTCCAATCCGGAAATTTCGCTGGCCGGACGATCACTGGCCATTACAATCTGTTTATGCGCATCATACAACACATTGAAAGTATGGAAAAATTCTTCCTGCAGGGCGCTGGTTCTGGTCAGGAAATGGATGTCGTCGATCAGCAGAAGATCCGTACTGCGATATTTATCCCGAAACTGTTTCACATGCCGATTCTGAAGAGAGTCAATGTATTCGTTCATCAAGGCTTCGCAGGAAAGATAATGGACATGGGCCTTGGATTGCGTCAGCACATAGTGTCCGATGGCCTGCATCAGATGCGTTTTGCCCAGGCCAACACCGCCATAAATAAACAGGGGATTGTAAGCTTTGCCCGGTGCTTGAGCCACCGCCAGGGACGAGGCATGAGCAAAACTGTTTGAAGGGCCGACCACAAAGGAGCCAAAGGCGTATTTTGGGTTCAGGGCAAGCTCGGAACTCGCCGCTTGGCCGCATGTTTTTTTGGTATGAGCGGGTTTGCGGGTGGCAGAGGGTTCGACCGACGGGGTTGAAGACACTGCCGGCATGATGACCGGTGTTACCTCAAACTGCACGGTCAAGTCGCGGCCGTAAATTCGGTTGACGGATTCGCGAATCAGTGGGAGATAGTTTTCCTCCAGCCAAGTCTGATAAAAGTCATTGCTGACCGATAATATCAGTTTGTCGGGATCCAATCGTTTTGGAATGATCACGGCAATCCAGCGTGCATAAACATCGGCATTCAGCTGTTCCCGGAGACCTTGGCACACTTTATGCCAGAGCGATTCAAGATTGATATTCAAAGCAACCTCCCAGTAGAATACATTATCCCGAGAACATGGAAAATGACAGACACGATCGCAATTTAAAAATTCAGCCGGCAACTGTCAAACAAAAAACTTTCCTCGAATAACAAATATCTTCACGGGACAAGATAAAGTATAAAATAATTTAACGCGAAGGGACAAAAAAACAGCGCTAATTGCTAACAGGAGCCAAATTCCATAACCCATCCTTTAATAAACGCTTGCACTAACTGCGAGGCACTTACCGAAGGGCTTATCAACACCTTATTAACAGCCCCCCTGAGCTCGCCCCCATGCCTTTATGAAAGGCATGGTAATCGCGGCAACGGGGTATGGCAAGAAGAATTTTCAATTATTTTCTTTATTTTTATAATTCACCATATATGGTGAATATCCGACTAAATTACACAATATAAAGCAGATGCGCATGTTGATTATCGGCGAAAACACCTTGGGGCGAGAAAGCATAGTCCAGGGATAATTAAATGCCGCCAGGATTGGGCTGAACTAGTGGGGCAAGACGAACATAGGATAACGGGCGCTGGGATATGAAGAAATTAACAGGGGCGGTATTACTGGTCGGTTCACCGCAAAATATGCCGGATATCCGCTATGCCACGGGCTTTACGGCGCCCGATCCCGTGGTGTTTCTGCAGGAAGGCAGAAAAAAGCATCTGGTGGTATCTCTTCTGGAACTGGAACGCGCCCGCCGCGTAACAAAGAATGTCACCATCTGGGCGGCGGAAGCGTTAAAGATCCGGGGGAAATTCAACAGAACATTATCCGGTTGGACTTCAGGTCTCTTGCGCCAGTTGGAGATCCGTGCCGTCGTGGTGCCGCCGGAATTTCCAATCGCGGTGGCCGAAAAATTGAGGCAGTCTGGCATCCGTGTCCGGGTCTCGGAATCTACCCTCTTTCCTCAACGGCAAATTAAAACTGACGAGGAACTGGCGCGCATCGCCGAATGCCAGCGGGCTGCCGTTCAAGCCATGCTGGCTGCTGTCCGGCATCTGGCGCTGGCTCATGTTGACGGGAAAGGATTTCTGCGCGTCGATATGAATCTGGTGACTTCGGAAACAATCCGCGCCCTTATTAACAAGGTATTGCTGGATCATCATTGCATGGGACAGGGAACAATTGTTGCCGGCGGACCGCAAGCGGCCGATCCTCATGAAGTGGGATTCGGTCCGTTGCGGTACGGGGAAAGCATCGTGATCGATATTTTTCCCCAGCATCTGGATCACGGATACTGGGGCGACTTGACCCGCACGGTTGTCAAAGGAGCGCCGTCAGCCGCGCTTCAAAAGATATATCATGCGGTCAAAGCGGCGCATGCGGCGGCCTTGTCTATGGTCAAGGCGGGGGTAACGGCATCCCGGGTTCACGAAGCGGCCGTCAGTGTCATTCGGCGGCGTGGATTTCAAAATAGCGTTACCGACGGTAAAACACAGGGATTCATTCACAGCACGGGTCACGGCGTCGGGCTGAACATTCATGAAATGCCGCGGGTGGGACTGCGGTCCGCGCGCCTGAAAACAGGGAATGTAATTACCGTGGAGCCCGGTCTCTATTACCGGGAGATCGGTAGTGTGCGCATCGAGGATCTGATCGTGGTGACGCCGACCGGTTGGAAACCGTTGGCCGTCTGCGAGCATTTTTTCCAGGTGTGAAACTATTCGCCGGCCAACTCAATAAATATGGGTCGGTTCCTTGTTATCGCGCCGTGATCTATCCGCTGGCCATGGCGTGATTAAGCCTTCAACCGAAAAAGCGGCTAAAAGAAAAACCTGCCGCAACTATTCAAATAGCCATGAATCCCGACGACCGCACTCCACTCGTGGCGCGTGGCGAGCCAAAGTTGGATGACCTGAATAGTCACTGTACCAAGACCAAAAAACAGCAGTTGAAAGAGGGCGGGGGGTGAATTATAATAGCTGCACTTGAAAAACAAGCGACCGGGAAAATCCCGGGGTGAGGATGGGTGAATGAAAACGCTCCAACGGGCCAAGGCTATTCTGGATGTTGAGATTAAGGAACTGCAGCGGGTCCGGCGGAATCTGGGCGCCGGCTTCAGTCAGGCCGTCGCCCTCATCCTGGACTGCCTGAACCGCGGCGGCAAGATTGTCGTCACCGGTGTGGGCAAAAGCTATCATATCGGTCAGAAAATATCCGCGACGCTGGCCAGCACCGGTTCCACCAGCGTGGTCCTGCATCCGTCCCAGGCCCTGCATGGGGATATCGGGATCTTCTGCAAGCATGACGTGCTTCTGGTGCTCAGCTATAGCGGGGAGTCCGGCGAACTGGTCGAATTGGTCCCGATCGTCAAGCGCCAAGGGGGCAGAATTGCCGCCATGACGGCCGGCGTGGACAGCGCGCTGGCCAAATGCAGTGATGCAGTAATCACCATCGCCGTTGGCCGTGAAGCCTGCCCATTCAATCTGGCGCCCACGGCCAGCACCACGGCGATGCTGGCTGTCGGCGATGCCCTGGCGATCGTGCTCCTGGAGGCGCGGGGATTCCGCAAGGAGGATTTTGCCAAACTGCATCCGGGTGGCGCCATCGGCCGAACCCTCCTGCTCCGCGTGTCCGACATCATGCGCCAGGGAAAGCGCCTGGCCTGGGTGCCGGCGCACGCAAGAATTCATGATGCCATTGTCGCGATGACGGGCGCGCGGTCGGGATCGGTGGGTGTCGTGGATCGGCAGCGCCGGGTGGTCGGGATTTTTACCGACGGCGACTTGCGTCGTATGCTCAGTCACCAGTCCCGGGTACTCGACCAGCCGATCCGGAAGAATATGACGCCGGCGCCCATTACCATCAGGGACAACGCACGGGCGGTAGAGGCGCTGACTTTGTTTGAAGATCATAACATTGATGACCTGCTGGTGGTCGATGCCGGCCGGCATCTCGTCGGCATGGTGGATATCCAGGATCTGCCAAAGTTCAAGATTCTCTAAACGGGGTGAATCATGTGGGACTATTCGGATAAAGTGTTGGAGCATTTCCGCCATCCGCGCAACGTGGGCGTTATCAAGAATCCGGATGGCGTGGGCGAGGTCGGGTCCATGGCCTGCGGCGACGCCCTGAAACTGACTTTCAAACTGGATGCCCAGGGACGGCTTGCCGACGTGAAATTCCAGACCTTCGGGTGCGCCAGTGCCATCGCATCGTCCTCCGCCTTGACGGAAATCGTCAAGGGCCTGACCTTGGACGAGGCGGCGCAAGTCACCAACCAGGACATTGCCAATTACCTGGGAGGCCTGCCCGAACAGAAAATGCACTGTTCCGTCATGGGACGCGAGGCCCTGGAACTGGCGATCGATAATTACAGGACCGGAAAAACCGCAAAAAAAATTCTGGAAGGCAAAGTGATCTGCCATTGTTTCGGTGTCACGGAGGAGGAAATTGAACGGGTGGTCCGGGACAACCGGCTGGCCACCATCGAGCAGGTGACTAATTACTGCAAGGCGGGCGGCGCTTGCGGCAAATGTCATGGGGACATTGCCGCGATCATTGCCCGTGTCTGCGGGGAACAGCCGCCGACCGCCGTCAAACCGCCGCCGGCACCCCGCTTGACAACGCTCCAGAAGATCAAGCTGATCGAGGAAACCATGGAAAAAGAAATCCGCCCGGCCTTGAAAAAAGATGGCGGCGATATCGAGCTGATCGATGTGGTTGACAACCGCGTCCAAGTGGCGTTACGCGGAATGTGCGCCAATTGCCAGGTGGCGCGTTTCACCCTCAAGGATGTTGTGGAGGCCAAACTCCGGGAATTTGTTGCGCCGGATCTGGTCGTTGAGGAGGTGCCGTCGTGAACAACGTCTACCTGGATAATAACGCCACCACACAGGTTGCCCCGGAGGTGCTGGAAGCGATGATGCCGTTTTTCACGGACTGGTGGGGGAATCCGTCCAGCATGCATGTCTTCGGGGGACAGGTTCGGAAACATGTGGATCAGGCCCGGCAGAAGGTGGCCGCCCTGATCGGCGCCGACCCGTCGGAAATCATCTTTACCAGTTGCGGTACGGAAAGCGACAACATGGCCACTCGCGGCGCGGTGGACGCGGCCGGCGAACGGGTGAATATCATCACGACCCGGGTGGAGCACCTTGCCGTGCTGGAACCGTGCCGGATGCTGAAAGAACGCGGCTACCGGGTGATGGAACTCGACGTGGACGGCGGCGGTAACTTGAATCTCGATGTGCTCCGGCAAGCGTTGAGTCTGGGCCAGGCAGTGGTCAGCATCATGTGGGCGAACAACGAAACCGGCGTGATATTTCCCATCCCAAAAATCGCCGAGACGGTCAAGGCGGCTGGCGGTGTCATGCATACCGACGCTGTGCAGGCGGTCGGTAAACTGGCGATTGATGTGTGCCGCATGCCGGTGGACATGCTCGCCCTTTCGGGTCACAAATTGCATGCGCCCAAGGGAGTCGGGGCCCTTTACATTCGCAAAGGCACGCGGGTGCGTTCCCTCATGCTGGGCGGCCACCAGGAATCGGGCCGGCGGGGGGGGACCGAAAATGTGCCGTATATTGTCGGCCTGGGCCGCGCCTGTGAACTGGCCGCTCGCAATATGCATGATGAAATGACGCGGGTGGCGGCGCTCCGTGACCGGCTGCAGCAGGGAATCCTCGCCACGTGTCCGGATGTGCGGATCAATGGCGATCCCGCCAACCGGTTGCCGAACACGCTGAATATCAGCTTCCTGTATATCGAGGGCGAGTCGATCCTTTACCATCTCAGCGATTGCGGCATTGCGGCGTCCTCGGGATCCGCCTGCACCTCGGGCTCGCTGGAACCATCTCACGTGATTCGCGCCATGGGAGTGCCGTTCATGGCGGCCCATGGTTCCATTCGTTTCAGCCTCAGCCGCTACAACACGGAAGCGGATATTGATTACGTCCTGGCTCGGATCCCGGAGATCATCCGTAAACTGCGGGCCATCTCGCCCTTTGCGCCCGTTTGACGCGGCGCTGCGCCACATTCCCCGGTTGTCGGTGAGAAGAAGGAGATCACCCTCCTCTTTGAAGGAGGAGAGGCCAGGTCCAAATCAAGTACGAAAACAGTAACGGTCTCATTTGCAGGGAGTGGCTAAGGAGAATCTTTGTTTCCATGGCCAATGGGATGGAAGGCGAGTATCTGGAACTGGTTCGCGTCGAGGGTGACACTTTTCGTGTAAATACTTTCCCCCTGAGTCGTCAGCCACCCGCCGCCTCGTCGTGGCTGAGTGGATTTTCCACCGGACAAATGATCGTGTCTTCGAGATCTATGGGCCAATCCGCGAGATTCCGGCCATCGTCCAGAGCGGCGAATTCAGGATATTCCGTATGTCGCGAGTGGTCCTTAGCCCGACTTTCGCAACTCGACCATGAATCTTACTATTTTCGGGTTCTAAAGATAGTTATTTCCGAATGTTTTGCGGGTATGGGCGAGCAAAACAGCTTGCGGTGAAGACCTACCCCCTTGCCAACTAATTTTGATATGCGAG
>JAHIJO010000180.1 GCA_018898455.1 Verrucomicrobiota bacterium
CAAACCCCATAGCCAAAATAGTCAGTCGCTCCGCGGCTCCGTCCAACAACGTTTTATCCCAAATGCTGCTCGAAAATCGCTTGGCTCCCCACGCCAGCGCGGTATACTCGCAGCACTTGGGATAAAACGCTATTCGTTGGAGAGGAAGGAAAATAGTTGGGCGGATATTAATGTTGGTTCAGGCGTTCTTTTAACAGGGTACGACGTTGGATGACATGATTATTACGGATGGCAGTCGATATCGCCTTGGTTGACCCAACCAGGCAGACCAACCGCCGCCCCCTCGTCAATGCCGTATAAAGGAGATTCCGCTGTAGCAGCTTGTAATGCTGGTTGGTCATTAGGATTACCACCGCTGGATGCTCGCTGCCTTGGGCCTTGTGAATGGAGCAGGCGTAGGCCAGGCTCAGTTCGTCAATTTCAGCCAAATCATAGCGCACCTCGCGTCCGTCGAATTCCACCCGAAGCTGTTGTTCTGCCGGATCGATCTCCCGGATCCAGCCGATGTCGCCGTTGTAGACATTCTTGGCGTAGTTGTTCCGCAATTGCATGACCCGGTCGCCGGCCCGGTAGATGCGGCCAAATCGGGAGATGGAAAGGCCCTTGGGGTTCAGTACCTCCTGAAGCACGGCGTTCATGTTTTCTGATCCCAGCTGAAAGCGTCGCATGGGCGTCAACAGCTGAATCTCGGTTTTTGGGTTCAGTCCGAACCGCTGGGGGATGCGCCGGGCAATGAGTTCCACGGCGGCGGCAATGACCTTTTCCGGTTCGTTTTCTTCAATAAAATAAAAATCCGACAGCTCCTGCGAAGGCGGAAGTTCCAGAAACTGACCGGTGTTCACCCGGTGGGCGTTATGGACAATCCAACTCCGTTCCTGTTGACGGAAAATTGTGTCGAGCTTGAGGGAAGGAATTGCGCCGGATGCGATGCAATCCCGGAGCACGTTGCCCGGCCCGACGCTGGGCAATTGGTCGGCGTCGCCGACCAGGATCAGAAGCGCCCGGGTGGGCAATGCCCGCAAAAACGCGTTCATCAGGACGATGTCGATCATGGACACTTCGTCCAGGATGAACACATCGCCTTCCAGCGGATGATGCGGATTGTGCTCAAACCGGCCGGTGCCGGGGCTGTATTTCAGCAGGCGATGGAGGGTCATGGCTTGCAGCCGGGTGGCTTCTTCCATGCGTTTGGCGGCTCGCCCTGTCGGCGCGGCCAGGCAAACGCGCAATTTCTTGGCTGAAAAAATATCCACCACCGCGCGAATAAGAGTGGTCTTTCCAACTCCCGGTCCCCCCGTGATAATCGACACCTTTTGGCTGATGGCCATGGCCAGAGCCTTGGCCTGGCCGGGTGCAAAGGTGAGGCGCATACGGCTTTCAGCCCAGGCAATAGCTTTGGCAGGATCGGAAATGAGGGGGCTGGCCGGCACAGCCTGGAGCCTCCGGAGATGAGTCGCAATGCCGACTTCGGCTTGATACAGCGCGGCGAGATAAACGGTGTCCTGATCCTGGACCAGCGTCTGGGTTTCCAACTCGAGATTCAGGGCTTGATTCAGAATCACATGGGGAATTTCAAGCAGTTCGCCGGCCGCTGTCAGCAGGTGTTCCCGGGGGCAATAGCAGTGGCCTTCATCGGTCATCGACTGAAGGGAATACCCGAGGCCGGCCCGGGCACGGATAATGGAGTCTTTCGGGATATGCAGGGTTTGCGCGATCTTGTCGGCCGTTTTGAATCCAATGCCCCAGATGTCCGCCGCCAGCCGATAGGGGTTTTCCCTGACTTTCGCGATGGCCTGATCGCCGTAGGCGCGATGAATGCGCGCGGCCTGGGCGGTGCCGACCCCGTGTCCGTGCAGAAAGATCATGATGTCGCGGACCGATTTCTGCTCGTTCCAGGCTGTCTTGATCTGCTCGCGCCGTTTTTTTCCGATGCCCGCCACCGCTTCTATCCGGGCGGATTCCTTGTCAATGATACGCAGAGTGTCTTCACCGAACTTTTTAACAAGCCGCTCGGCGAGCACATTACCGATGCCATGGATCAGGCCGCTGGCCAGGAATTTTTTAATACCGGCGGCCGAATGCGGTTCGACACAGACCATGTGCCGGGCCTTGAACTGGACCCCGTGAAGTTTGTGGCGTGTCCAATGGCCTTCAGCCGTCAATGTTTCGCCCGCCCAGATCGACGCGCAGGCGCCCACCACCGCAACGCCTTCGCCAGGTCCGGCGGTTTTCAGGATACAGACCGTGTAACCGGTTTCTTCCGAATGATAGACGAGCTGATCAACAGTGCCCGTGATGGTTTCGCTGGATGCGTCCGCAGGTTTTGGCGAAGTGGCGTCGTCTTTGTCCTGTAACGGGGAAGGACACTGTCTATTCAGAGTCGGATGGCGGTTGCTACTGTCCACGGGACATCCTGTTTATTGACCACTAAGGCCGAGGAATCGGCAAGCGTAGCGGTAAATCGGCGGCGACCGGCGCGGTCAGGCTTTTTACCAGAGGCCGGTCGGGAATTGAAACTTTTTGGGAAGATACCGGCGCAGATGGGCGCGATAGCGCATCCAGGTCAACCGGTTCAGCGGCAATGACTCGGGATTGTTTGGCATTTATCTTCGAGCTAAGTTCCTGGAGTTCATTTTTTCTGGATTTCAGAACGTCCATCACAAGGTTGTTAAGGTCTGCGTTCTGCGTTTGCATAAGTTCGGAAAGTGACTTGTTATTTTCCTCCAGATCTGCGATGGTATTTTGGATTTCAGCGGGATATGCGGCCCGGTTGGCCGGCTTCTCGCGGGTTACAGTTAGTGATGGTAGGAACGGCGCGTTCGGCCCATTGCGGTTAGCGGCCGCAAGGAACGTTGTCAATGCATCCTGGGAATGTTCGGACATCAGCCGCGCTTCTTTGACTTGAATAAGAATATCGCGGGCAATCCAGAAGCCGCCGCCCATGATCAGGAGGAGCAATACGAGGAAGAGGACACTGATGCGGATGAATTCGTTGCGGACGCGCCGGCGCTCGTTTTCGAGCATCTGCTCCAGTATCTGTTTGAGGATTTCGACGGCGGGTACCGAAGCCGGCAGTGCCGGCAGGTGTTTGTCCACTTGCAGATGGACCACTTCGCTGTGAGACGGGTCATCCATATAAGATAACTATTGCATGATGAGCGGGGATCGTCCAGTAAATACTGGTGAATGGATTATTAACGGGTTTGTCTTGCCAATCCATGGTTGCGTCGCTATTGTACAACCCGCAAATCCGATGCCGGAGTGGCGAAATGGCAGACGCACTGGACTCAAAATCCAGCGGTAGCAATACCGTGTGGGTTCAACTCCCTCCTCCGGCACTTCTTTCAAATGCGTTTTGGCAATGAACTTAGCGCCGAGTGCGGAGTAACGCACTCGGCGCTAAGTTCATCCATGATCCCTATGACTATTGCTCTGGACAGTCTCTCGACCCGCCAGCGTGTTCTGGCGCTTGGGCTGCTGGCACTGGTCTTTGCATTCGGATTGTTTGACCATTCCCTCTGGTCAGCTAATGACTCTCGCGAAGGCGCGATGATTCGCGAGATGTTCCGGGAAGGGGTCTGGGTTACACCGGTTTTTAACGGACGCCATTACTTGGAAAAACCGCCCTTGCTTCACTGGACGGGACTGGTGTTCTGTCATGCGTTGGGGACGGTCAACGAAGGATTGGTTCGCCTGCCGGCGGCGCTCTACGGATTTGGGGCCGTCTTGATCATCTGGCTATGGAGCCGGCAACTGGGGCATGAAGCCGCCGGACTTGCCGCCGCCTTCATGTGCGCGACCGCCGCCCTTTATTTCGAATATACCAAAATCGTCCTGACCGATGCCGCCTTGACCTTCATGGTGCTGCTGTCGTTATTCCTATTCTGGAAGACGTGGGCGTCCGGCCGGGATCGTTGGTTTGACTATCTGCCATTCCTCCTGGTGTCCGCGATCTCATTTTATGCCAAAGGGCTGATCGGGCCGGGATTTGTATGGGTAACGGTCACCGGTTTCCTGTTCTACCGGCGCCAGTGGCGGCGGTGGATGATACTCATGCTGATGTTTGTTCCCCTGGCGATTGCCGTGGTGGCGCCGTGGCTGGTGGCCTTATGGAAAACCGGCGGCCGGGAATTTCTTGTCACAGCCCTGTGGGCCAATCAGTTCGGCCGCTTTTTTGTTTTCAACAATCCCGGCCTGCCGTTGGATCCATTTTTTGTTCATAAGGAGCCGTTAAGCTTCTACTTGACCCATCTGCCGGAACGGCTGATGCCGTGGACTCTGCTGGTTCTGCCTGCCCTAGTGTACTGGTTCCGCAGGAACGGCCAGTCGGCATCGGCTATGCCTGCCCGCCCAGGGTGCGCATCAGGTGCTCCTGGTTCTTTACTGGCGGTGTATTTGCGGGTTGCCTTGGTGGCAATGGCGCTGGTTCTGCATGGATCGTCGGCCAAGGCGGCGTGCTACGCCCTGCCGCTATTTCCGATTCTCTTTCTGATGACCGGCATCTGGCTGGAAGACGCCGCCGGGCGCTGGGGGTCGGCGGTGGAACGCTGGTTGATCGGGATCACGATGTTGGGATTGGGCCTAGCCGCCCTTGTCGTTCCAATGGTCTATATCGTTCTGTTTTTATGGCATTCCGATCTTGTCTGGATCCCCTGCCGCCTGACGGTCTATCTTGGCCTGGTTCTGGCACTGTTGGCCCTAGTGGCTGGGCTGGCACTAGCGCCTCGGTTGTGGCGGCAGTTTCGCAATGGACAGCGAACGCAGGTTTTGCTGGCCGTGCCTGTGGTAACGGCGGTATTGCTGATTCTGAATGCCGGCGCTTTTTTCCCTGCCTATGATTATCAGCGCACCTATGAACCTTTTGTCAATTTAGTTCGGCAGGAAATTCAACAGGGTCGGCGGATCGCGCTCGCCGGCGACCGGGAACGCGATTGCGGCGCCTTCATGTTTTACCTCGATTCGCGTCTGCAAATCGTTCCATTGAGCGATGGATCGGAATGCAGCCGTTTTCTGGACGAGGTCCCCGGTCCCGCTGGGATTATTGTATCCCAACGGGATCTTGGGACGATTGCCCGACTGCTTGCCGGTCGTCCTTTACGCGTGATGAAATGCGATGACTGCGGTTATAAGAGTGCCGAATTCAGACTGTTGGTTTACGATCCCCCCTCACCGTCCGAAAGGAAAGACGGTGGGACAAGCATGTTCCGCCCTACCAAAAGTCCGCCCGAAGGGTGATAATTTCATGAACATTCACAACACAACCTGCGGGCGCAATTCGGTTCGCTGGGTTATCGGCGTGATACTGGGGGTGGGAATGCTCCTTGCCGTTGGCATTCTGGTCTGGAATATTGTTCTGAAGGATAAACTGATTCCAAAACGATGGGGAGTTGTTGAGGAAGGCGCCATCTATCGGTGCGGCCAATTGTCTCCATCTTTACTGAAAAAAACGCTCCAGCGTTATCATATCCGCCGCATTGTGGACCTGACCTTTCCCGATCTGGCAGATGTCAATCAGCAGGCTGAAAGGAAAATTGCCGGGGAACTGGGCGTCCAGTATATGAATTACCCCCTTTATGGATCCGGGATCGGTGAGGTTTGGAATTATGCCCATGCGATTGCCGTGATGGCCTGTGCGAAGAAAGAAAGCAAGCCCGTTCTTCTTCACTGTGCGGCCGGCGTCCAGCGGACCGGCGGCGTGGTAGCCGCCTATCGGATGCTGATCGAGAAGCGTTTGCCGGCCGAGGCGTACAATGAGTTGATAGTGTACGGCTGGAGCCCGGGAGAAGATCGGATTCTGCTGGAATTTTTAAACAGCCGCATGGCTGAACTGGCGGAACGCCTGTTGGAAATGCAACTGATTGACACCCTTCCTGATCCTTTACCGGTTCTCGGCCCGAACACGGAACACATCATTTCCCGGTCGCAGTGGTTTGTTTCTGATACCGCAGGGCGGGAATACGGTAGACTTCGGCCAGGCGCCGGTTGGCTTCATCTCGGCCTTCGGGATCCAGGACGATATCCTGCCCGCAGGATTGGAGCGTGAGCCGGCGAATGCCGCAGTCCCGGTCCACGATCCGGAACATGTCAGCCAGACAGCGGATCGGTTCGCCGTTCACGGCGGTGACGACGCCGTCCCGGATATGCTGGTATCCGATATTCACGGGATCGGGCAATATGCCAACCAGGGTGACCACGTGATCCCCTGGCTGTTCCGGATCCTGAGATCTGGTAAGGTATAGATAGACAAGGCGAGGATTGCTTCGGAGCATCCATTTTTCGCCGCCGCCGCGCAGTAAATCGCCGCCTAATTCGCGAAAAATTAGCCCGCAATCCACGAGATATTCCGGTTGTTCGATTGCCGTGTTTTCAGGAATCAGTGCGTCCGCGTCCTGTCGCCTGGACAACGTCAACTGAATATCCCGGCATTCTCCATCGCGCAGGATGGTCAACATGACCGTATCACCCGGACGTCGGCGCCCATTGATCAGGTAGGGCAACAGCAGGCGTCCGAACTCGGGATCATCGTAATAGCCCTGGGCATCCAGGTCGGCGCCGTCCCATTCGAGAATGACGTCTCCGGGCTTCAACACGCCATCCGCGCCGGAGCCGGGGATGGTATGGACCACCTCGATACCGCCGCCGTCAGCCTCCATCCCGCGAAAAGCCCGCTTGACGGGATCTACCAGCGAGGCCCAGCTGAACCCGGCGACGGCCACCCCGTGATACGGCGGCAGGCGGGTGTCTTCCAGGAAACGACGCAGCACGGCGGAGGGCAGAATGCGGCAGGTCTGACTGCTCCGGTCCGATTGAAGCACTAATCCTGCCAGCTTGTTCCGGTACAGGACGGCCGCGCCACGATCGCCGGTATTCAGGCTGGTCAGGGCCCGAAACATGAGCATGGTGCCCGGTGCATCCGGCAGGGGTGCGACTGCCACTTCGGTGATCCGGGCCTGGTCGTGCTGGATTTGTCCCGTGGCATTAAATTGCACGATCGTGACCTCGGCGTTGGTGGGGATCGTGGTGGCCAGTGCGATCGGTGTCAGGTCAGCCAGGGCGGGCTCGTTTTCCCAGGTTAGAATCGCTGCCCCGGTTTGGGGATCGGCCTCAGCCACGCGAACCGCCGTCTTGGTTCCCGTACGTGCCCGGCGGAGTTCCACCATGACATGATCGCGCACCAGGTTTTCCGTGGTGATTGCCCGGCCGGGAGCGATCACGGCGGCAAAACCGTGACGCACTTTTGGCGTCTCCCGGCGCCAGGGCATGAAGGGATCCGTCGTTTGGATGGTGACCTGAACCTCGACCACGCTCCGATCGATGTCGCTGGCGCGCATCTCTCCGGCGAGAAGCGCGCCGATGATCAGGAGCAGCATGGTGTTTTTGATTTTTAGCATATTGTGTCCTGCCCAGTAAACGATGCCCCTGGAAGACCCACCCGACGAGGGCGTCGGCTCTCCATTTTTTGGAGCCGGCGTGCCCTCACGCCGCGCTTAAGACAGGCGCCCGTGGCATCATCTTGAGAATTCCCTGGTCAATGCTGTTCATGGCCTGTTCTTCGAAAAATGCGAGAGTGCCGGCAAGCGATAGCGCCTGCTGATTTCCCGATCCGCCTGTTCCGTGAGCGCGGCATTCATCACCATCGGGTTGTCGGAGCCTTGAAAGCGAATGACCTGGAAGCCGTTCTCCGGATGCCGCAGAGCTTCCTGCATATCTTGGAGCGAACCGATCGGCCGCTGATTGGCTTCGGCGACAATGCCATAGATAAATTCCTGCTGGTACGTGTTCACCGGATGCGCCAGCCGCCCGATCAACACGACGAACTGGGTCCGGTTGTTGTAAAGATCATCCTGCTTGGCGAACTGGCTGTAATAAAGCAGGGGCTGGGTCTTGCGGGAATTTAATCCTTCGCCGAGCGTGGCGAGCAGGTTGCGCGTCAGGGGGGCGAAAACCAGTCCCTGGATCATCAGGTATTCCGGCTGGCGATCATACAGGTAACGATAACAGAAAGGATCTTCCGGGTTTTTGAGAGGGATGTTGAATTGCTGTGTTGCTCCTTGGCGCCAGATATTGCCGGTGATGGTCTCGCCCCATTGCTTGCGCTCCATGAGCTCGGTGAAATCCACTGTGTTGCCGTCCAGGACGATGGTGCCGTCATCCGCAACGGGATAACCGTCGATGTTCAACAACACGTCGCCGGCTTGCAGACGGTTAAAGGCGCTTCCGAACGGATCGATGGAAGACAGCACAACTCCCGTTTGCTTGTCGGAAAGTTTCAAATCGCGGCGGAGGGCCGGGTTGCGCGCATCAAGCCAGGCGACGCCCAATTCGGGATAGCCCTGGTAGACGCCGTCGGCAATGTCCTTGAGGAAGTGATGAATGACGGGAAGCGGGATGGCATAGCCGATATTCTGCGAGTCCATGATCCCCTGGAACGCCAGGCCCACCACCTTGCCGTCGAACATGACCGGGCCGCCGCTGTTGCCCGGGTTGATGGCGGCATCCACCTGCAAGACGAGATGCGAATCCACGCCGCTGTGCGAGTAGGGGCTGTAATCGACCCGGGAGACGACCCCGCGGGTGACCGAGATGCGGGTGCCGCCCATGGGGTAGCCCAGGACGACCACTTCGTCGTTCAATTCCGGGAGCCGGGACCCGAACGCCAGCGGCCGGGTGCTCTCGAAAAATTTAGGATCGCTGACGTTCAGCACGGCGAGATCGCAGTCATGGCCGACGAATTCGATCGTCGCCGGATACTTGTCGGGGTCGCCTTCACGCTGAACCTCGATAAAGCGGGCATCGGACACCACGTGGGCGTTGGTGATAAGCCGGCGTTTTTCGATGACGAATCCCGTGCCGTTGCCGCCGCCAATGCCGGAGGCCTGCCAGGGCTGAGCGTAATCCTCACGCTGTGAAGTTACATAAATTTTAACAACCGATTCCCGGAGACTGGCGGAGGAATATCCGGCTGCGGGGGACGGCAAACTCAATCCGGCACATGCCAGAAATCCTATAAGGAACCATTCGCGGTTGTGAAATATGCAAATCCTACTCATGCTTGCCCTTGGTTGATGAATACCCTACCGCCAAAAAAGGAGAATGGCAAGAACTCAGCGCTTGAATGTTACGTTGCAATATCCCAGCGCCGGTCAATTGCTTATCCGTGCGTCTATTCCGACGATACCATACACTAATGTCGGGCTGTTCCTCATGCTAATTGCGTGCATGACTGTTTGTGACTTGGCAATTCTCATGATCTTTCCGTTATAACGTGTAGCCGAGCTTCTGGAGCAGAGCGGTGTCCTGGGCCCAGTTCTTGTGCACGCGGACCCATAGGCGCAAGGAGATTTTGCGCTCGTAGATGGTTGCCAATTCCAGTTCTGATTCCCGGGTGACGAGCGCCAGCAGGCGGCCTTTCCGGCCGATGACGATGCCCTTTTGTGACGGCTTGTTGACCAGGATATCGCCCTGGATGTTCCAGCCGTCTTTCGACTCATCCAGGGAGGTGATGTGCACGGCGATGGCATAGGGCAGTTCTTCTTTCAAAACACCGAACAGCCTTTCGCGCACGATATCGGCGATCAACAGTTTGCGGGGGAAATCGGACAGCATTTCTTCGGGGAATAGCAGGGGACCCGGTGGCGCCATTTCGAGGAGCAGATTGCGCAGATCGTCAACCCCGTCGCCGGTTTTGGCGGAAATTTCCATCCAGCGCGGGGAGCAGGATTTTCCGGCGGCCTTTTGAATCCGGATCCACAGAGTGCGATGGACTTCCCGCTGGTCGGACTTGGGAGTGATGGCATCAATCTTATTCAAGACCATTACCAGCGGGGTATCTCCGCCGCTGAGTTTCTGCATCCAGCCCTCATCCTCGATGCAGGGGAAGGCAGTGATGTCGAGCACCAGCATAATGACATCCGCCCCCTCGGTCGAGTTCCGGGCCATGCGATTCATAAGGCGGCCCAGGTCATGTGTGGCTTTATGTACGCCGGGAGTGTCCAGGAAAACGAGCTGACCCCGGGGCGAGGTCCATATGCCCCGGATGCGGTTGCGCGTGGTCTGGGCAACCGGGCTGATAATACTGACCTTTTCCTCCACCAGCGCATTGACCAGGGTGGATTTTCCCACGTTGGCCCGGCCGACCACGGCGATGATGCCAGCGCGGGTTCCGGGTGGCGGCGATGTAATGCTTATGGGTTGCTTCACTTGTTAGTGTCTTAATCCTGTCGAAATAGATTCATTTCAATATGGGGCTTACAAAACATGGCTTTTGTTAACATTGGGTTGCCATGAAATTCAGCGGGTAATGCCGGCCGACCGGCACGGCGCGTTTTAACGCCTCGTGCACAAAACGCTTGGCATGCTCAACTGCTTTCACCAATGGTTCTCCGCGGGCGAGGAATGCGGTTAGCGCTGCTGAAAACGTGCATCCTGTTCCATGCGTTTCACACGCCTTGAGACGCGGCAGGGAATACCGGTGGATTTTGCCGTCCACAAAGAGGACATCGACGATGTTTTTTCCGCCCAGGTGTCCTCCCTTGATTACGGCGGCGATGCCGAACCGTTGGGTGAGTTCCCGGGCTGCGGCTTCCTGCGCCTCCAGGCTGTTGATGGGACGACCGCAGAGAACTGACGCCTCGTCGAGGTTCGGAGTAATGACGGTGGCCCGGGGTAGGAGCCGGTCGCACAGTGTCCGGATGGCGTCCGACCGGAGGAGGGGAGCGCCGGACGTAGCCACCATCACGGGGTCTACGACGAGACAGGGGATTTTCCGGAACACCGGTTCGTTGGCCACCGCCAGGATTACCGGGATGCTGTACAGCATCCCGGTCTTAGCCGCCGCCACCGGGAAACCATCGCAGACCGCGCGGATTTGGCGGGCAACCATATCGGCGTTGAGCTCGGCAATGCCTGTGACGGCATCGGGATTTTGAGCGGTCACGCAGGTGATTGCGGATGTACCGAACACACCCAGAGCCGCAAAGGTCTTGAGATCAGCCTGAATGCCAGCGCCGCCGCCGCTATCGGATCCGGCGATGGTCAAAGCCACGGGAGTTGAAATATTTTTCTTTTTTACCATAAGTCGCCTCAAACTAATCAATTCTGCATCTCCCGTAAAATATTGGGGTAAACTTTAATGGCGAAGGTTTCCTATCCTTAAAGCATCAAATCGCCGCCGTTGATGTCCATGGCGGCGCCGGTGATATATGCGGCGGCATCGGAAGCCAGGAATACAGCCAGTTGAGCCACCTCATCGGGGGTGCCCGCGCGAGGAATGGGATAGGCTTTGCAGTACCTGGCCAGTTGTCGATTGCTGATGGTCCGGCGGGTCATGGCGGTGTCGATCATGCCGGGGCAAAGGGCGTTGGCGGTGATTCCGAACCGGCCCATTTCCTTGGCCATCGCACGCGTGAATCCGAGCACCGCCGCCTTGCTGGCTGCATAATGGGCGCCGCCGATTGTCGAGACGCTTCGCCCGGCTATACTTGACATGTTGATGATGCGACCATAGCGATTGCTGATCATGATGGGTAATACCCGGCTGGTGACCAGAAACACACCATTGATATTAACGTCCATAACCTTGCGCCATTCGTCATAACCGATATCCAAGAGACGGGTGGGGTAGAGGATACCGGCATTGTTGACCAGAATATCGATTCTTCCGAACGCGTTAAGAATCCGTCGGACCATCCGGTCAACGTTGACCGGGTCGGTTACGTTTCCGTCTACGGCCAGGCTCCGGACGCCGCATTGGGATATGGCGGTGGCCACGCGACGAATTGGCTTGAGATCCAGATCGTTGACGGCAACGTTGGCGCCTTCACGGGCCATGTGCAGCGCAATGGCTTTGCCCATACCTTGCGCGGCGCCGGTTACGAAGGCTGTTCGGTGAGCCAGTTGTTTCATGGATCCAATTCCTTCCGGTCATAATGGCAGGCGATTAAATGACCTAAACGCCATGGCCCGCCGGGTTCATTCACCCTCAACGATACAAGTATTACATCCGGGTTGACTTGTCAATACGCGTCAATAGCAAATATCTTTTGCCATTTGCGCTCGATTCGTGCTATATAGCCGGTTTGGAAAACGGAAAGGAGCGGCCCATGGATTTGCAGAAACTGTTTGCCGAACGCATTGGCGGCGCCGCGTTCGGTCTGTCCAATGAAATCTATAAATTTGAGAAAATCAAGCGGGCCAAGGCCGCGGCGTGCCAGGCGTATCCCGGCGTGGAATTGCTGGATTTCGGCGTTGGGGAACCCGACCGCCTTGCGCCCACAACCATCCGCCGGGCGTTGAAAAAAGCGGTGGACGATCCCGCCAATCGCGGCTACGCGGACAACGGTATCCGGGAGTTCAAGGTCGCGGCGGTCCGGTATATGCAGGAGTTTTTCGGCGTCACGGGGCTCGATCCAGACACGGAAATCAATCATAGTATCGGTTCCAAGCCGGCCTTGGCCATGATGCCGCTCTGTTTTATCAACCCGGGTGATGTGGCGCTGGTGACGGTGCCGGGCTATCCGGTGCTGGCCACGCATACCCGGTATCTTGGCGGCGAGGTGGTCAAGGTTCCCCTGACTCCACAGAACGGGTTTTTTCCTGATTTGAACGCCATCGATGCGGAGACGGCGCGGCGGGCGAAATTATTTTATGTCAATTACCCCAACAATCCGACCGGCGCGGCCGCCACGGAGGAAATTTTTGACCGGTTGATCGCCTTTGCCCGGCAGTACAACATTCTCATCGTTCAGGATGCGGCCTACGCGACGCTGGTGTATGGGCGCAAACCGCTCTCGATTCTCAGCCGTCCGGGAGGCATGGATGCGGCCGTGGAACTGCATTCCATGAGCAAGAGTTTCAATATGACCGGTTGGCGCCTGGGGTTTGTGGCGGGATCGGCGCGTGTTGTGCAGGCGTATGCGGAGGTTAAGGACAATATGGATTCCGGCCAGTTTAAGGCGATCCAGCTGGCGGCCTGCGCCGGCATTGCCGAAAAAGCGCTGGCCGACCGCATCGTCCGCCATTATCAGCGGCGCTTGCGGAAAATGGTAAAATGTTTGTGCGCGGTGGGCTTTAACGCCCACATGCCCGGTGGCACGTTTTACCTGTATCTGCCGGCGCCGAAAGGGGCTGGAGCCGCGTCGTTTGCCAAGGCCGAGGATGCCTCCCAGCATCTGATCCGGGAACATCTAATCTCCACGGTGCCGTGGGATGACGGCGGCGCGTTCCTGCGGTTTTCCGCCACGTTCGAGTCGGCCGGCGATCAGGACGACGACCGGGTGATCGGCGAGTTGAAACTCCGCCTGGAAAAAGCTCGACTTAGGTTCTAAATGAATTTTCCGCCAGGCGAAAAATTCATAGCGCCCCGCGGCGGATGGCGGCTCAGGCGCCCGCATACTATGCGGACCTACAGAAAAAATGCGATCAGCCAAAGAAACTGTTTCAGGGAAGCTTCCATGAAGGCCATGATGTTGACTGGCATCCGGAAGATGCAAATGCGGGAAGTGCGCATCCCCTCCCTCCGAACGCCAACCGATGTCCTATTGAAACTGGCCGTCGTCGGTGTTTGCGGGTCTGATATCCATTATTATACAAAAGGCCGGATTGGATCACAGGTGGTCCGATATCCATTTATCGTGGGGCACGAATGTTCTGCTGTGGTGCTCAAGATCGGACGAAAAGTGTCCCGTGTGAAATTGGGTGATCGGGTGGCGGTGGAGCCGGCCATGGCGTGCGGCCAGTGTGATCAGTGCCGGGCAGGGCGTCCGCATACCTGCCGGGTGTTGCGTTTTTTGGGCTGTCCCAGGCAGGCTGAAGGATGCCTCTCCGAATACCTGGTGATGCCGCACGAGTGCTGTTACCCAGTTGGCCCGCGGACAACGTTGGAACAGGCGGCACTTTCCGAACCGCTGGGGATTGGGTTGTATGCGGTCCGGCAGTCCATTCCGCTGAAAAACAAGGCCATCGCCATCCTGGGATGCGGGCCCATCGGCCTGAGCGTTCTGCTCTGCGCCCGTCTCCAGAAGCCGAAAGCCGTTTTCGTGACCGATAAGATTGACCGACGCCTCGCATGGGCGCGTTCCACTGGCATCAACTGGACCGGCCATCCCAACAAGGTGAACGTGGCCCGGGCCATAGGAAAGCGGGAGCCCATGCTGTTGGATGTTGTTTTTGAATGCTGTGGCGAGCAAGAGGCGATTGACCAGGCGGTGGATCTGCTGAAGCCCGGCGGGAAACTCATGCTGATCGGTATTCCGTCGGTCGAGCGCGTGTCGTTCGTTATGGATCGGATTCGCCGCAAGGAAATCACCATCCAGAATGTTCGCCGCCAGTGCGCCTGCGTTCAGCCGACGCTGGATTTCATCGAGCGGAAACAATTGCGTCCGGATTTCATGGTGACCCACCGTTTTCCCTTCTCGCGGACGAAGGAGGCTTTTGACCTGGTGGCCGGCTACCGGGATGGCGTGGTAAAGGCCATGATTCATTTCTGATTCCGCCACGGCGGAATCAGGTGGTTTTGACGATGATATCCAAGATGATGTTCGCCGCATCATCAATACGGGTGCTCAACTGGTACACGTGCTTGTAAATTTCCCGCATCTTAAAGATGTATTTGATATCGTCACCCTCCACGAGGATGGCCAGCGCTTGGTAATACAGGATTTCAATGTCGTCGACGCAATCCTTTGCCGCCGCGCATTTTTCGATGGAAATGTTCGGATGGTCCTTGAGGAGCGCAATGGATTCGTGAAGATTATCCTCGGCGTTCTTGATCCTGGCGATGATGCCCCGGAGGGTGTCGTTGGGAGACAACTTATAGATTTGAAATTCCTCGATGGCGCTTTTGGCCAGGTCCAGGATGTCGTCAATGGCGCGCGAGAGCGAAAAAATATCCTCGCGTTCAATGGGGGTGATGAACGTGTGGTTCAGGTCGTCGATCAGCAGGCGCCGGGACTTGTCGGCCTCGTGCTCCACGTCCGCGATGCACTGAACGGCATCGGGGGCGACGTCCGTGGCCATGAGCTGGCTGAAGATGCAGATGCCTTTCAGCGTGATCTGGGATTGACCGGTCAGCATCCCGTAAAAATCCTTTTCCTTCGGAAAAAACATATTCAACAGTCCCATAACTCACCTCATGTTTTGAATGAACCACACGATCAGGGCCGACAATGCCGCGGAGGCTGGGATCGTGATCAGCCACGCGGACAGGATGTTCTTGGTGACACTCCAACGCACGCTGGTCATCCGGTAACCGGCGCCGGCGCCCATGACCGAGGATGCGGAAATTTGTGTCGTGCTGACGGGAAAGCCGAGCAGGGATGATGCGTAAACGATCAGTCCCGATGCCAACTGCGAATCCAGGGAGTGCAGGGGCGTCATTTTTGACACCTGCCTATCGATGGTCTTGATGATCTTCCAGCCTCCGAACGACAATCCCAGCGCCATGGCGCCGGCACAAGCAAATACGACCCAGTGGGGGATGAGGAAAGCGCTTGGCGCGCCGGCGGCCAACGTCAGGGCAATTATGCCCATGATTTTCTGGGCATCGTTGGAACCGTGGCTGGCCGCGAGGAATACCATGCTTCCCAGCTGGATCTTTTTCAACAGCACATTCACCCTGGGTGGAAAGTTACGCAGGAAAGCAACCAGTAGTTTCATCAGCAGAAATGCTCCGACAAATCCCAACGGTGGGGCCAGCAGGAGCGGCGCCAGTACTTTGATCAGCAGGTTATGCCACAGCACGGCCTCCAGTCCCGAGGCCATGAGCCCTCCGCCCATCAGGCCTCCGATGAGCGCGTGAGAGGAACTGGACGGCAATCCTAGGAACCAGGTGATCAGATTCCACAGTATTCCTCCCGTCAGGGCGCCAAGAAGAACGGCATACAGCGCGGTGGCGGGCAGGTCGAACACGGCGGAGGATAGAATGCCTTTTCCCAGCGTCAGCGCGACGGCTGTTCCCAGGCTGATGGCGCCGATGAATTCCGCGGTGCAGGCGATACCGATCGCCGTCCGCGGTCTCATGGACCGGGACGACACGATCGTGGCAATCACATTGCACCCGTCATGAAACCCATTAATGACCGCGAATGCCAGCGCCAGAATGATAATGACCAGTTCCATGTGTTATCCTTGTTCGAGATTCCATCCCCGGCCCATAGATAGCAACTTGCAGGCATTATATGGATAATTCTCTTGGACACAACTGATGATTTCAGATAATACTATTAAAGACAGCGGCAGTTGCCGGACGCTATGTTGAGGGAAAGGAAAACATCATGAGCCGAGTGCTGATCATTGGCGCGGGTGGCGTCGGCGGTGTTGTGACCCACAAATGCGCCCAGGTTCCGGAGGTATTCTCTGAAATCTGCCTGGCCAGCCGGACGTTGTCCAAGTGCGAACGGATCCGGGATCAGCTGAAGCGTCGGATTGAAATTGCCCGCGTGGATGCCGATTTCCCGGATGAAATGATGGCATTGATTCGCTGCTTCAAGCCGGACCTGGTCATGAACCTGGCCCTGCCGTACCAGGATCTTGCGATCATGGATGCCTGTCTTGCCGCCGGGGTGCATTACCTCGATACGGCTAATTACGAGCCGCCGAATGAGGCCCGGTACTGTTACACGTGGCAATGGGCCTACCGGGACCGGTTCCGTGAAAAAGGAATCATGGCGCTCCTGGGATGCGGGTTTGATCCGGGCGTATCCAATATTTTCTGCGCTTATGCCCGAAAACACTTATTCGATGAAATCCACACGGTTGACATCATGGACTGTAATGGCGGCGAGCATGGACATCCCTTTGCCACCAATTTCAACCCGGAGATCAATATCCGGGAAATCACCCAGCGGGGTAAATACTGGGAAGGAGGGCAGTGGCAGGAGACGGACCCACTTTCGGTGCATCAACCCTTCGATTTCCCCGGCATCGGCTTGAGGGAAATGTACCTGATGTACCACGAGGAACTGGAGTCGCTGGTGAAGAACATCCAGGGGCTCCGCCGCATCCGTTTCTGGATGACCTTCGGCGAGCAGTACCTGACCCACCTGCGGGTGCTTCAAAACGTCGGGATGACGCGGATCGATCCGGTCGAATTCGAAGGGCGCCGGATCGTGCCGTTAAAATTTCTCAAGGCGCTTCTTCCGGAACCCTCATCGCTGGGCGTGAATTACAAGGGCAAAACCAACATCGGCTGTATGCTGGAGGGCGTCAAGGACGGCAAACCGCGCAAGGTCTACATCTATAACATTTGCGATCATGCGGAATGCTACCAGGAAGTCAAGGCCCAGGCAATTTCCTACACGACGGGCGTGCCGGCCATGATCGGGAGCCTTCTCATGCTGACCGGCGCCTGGATGAAACCGGGTGTGTTCAACACCGAGGAGTTCGATCCCGATCCGTTCATGGACCGGTTGAATCGTCACGGCCTGCCGTGGATCGTGGAGGACAAGTGACAGCCCGGAGATCCATGAAGAAGGATGAGGTCAAATCCGATGCCCGGCGCGCCGGGTCGATTGCTACCAATCGTAAAGCTTATCATCAGTATATCATCCTGGACAGATTCGAGGCTGGGATTGCCCTCCTAGGCACGGAGGTCAAGGCCATCCGGGACGGCCAGGTAGATTTAAGCGCCGGCTTTGCCCGGATTGAGAACGACCAGGCCACCCTCTATGATGTCCATATCAAACCATATGAATACGGCCATCAGTTCAATCATGAGCCGCGACGCCCTCGACGTCTTCTGCTCCATCGGCGCGAAATCCGAAAGCTCTTCGGTAAGGTAACATTGAAGGGGCGGACGCTCGTTCCCCTGGCGCTGTATTTTAATCGACGGGGAAAGATCAAATTGGAATTAGGGCTCTGCCAGGGCAAACACATGGCTGACCGGCGTGAGACCTTAAAGCGTAAAACAGCGGATCGCGAAACTGCGCGCGCGATGGCGGCGCATCGGGGAAAATAGGTTAGTCACCGATTTCGATCGGCCGGTAGCCCGCACCTCCGAACAAAAGGGAAGAGAGGGGATAGCCGCTATTGGACAGGCGGAAATACCAGTAGTTGTATCCAATTTGATAAACCGTCAAATCTGTCTTGCCGTCGCCATCGAAATCGCCGGAGACCTGCTTGAATCCGGTTTCGCCGAACCGGGTCGTGGATGTTGTGTAAGAACTGCCGGACATCATGATCGCCCAGAATCCGATGTCTTCCTGATAAACCGCCGGATCCGATTTGCCGTCGCCATCGAAATCGCCGGAAACGGGGACACAACCCAAACCGCCGAGGACTGCCGATGCCATTGTGTAATTGTTGCCGGACAGTAAGACTGCAAAGAGTCCGGAACTGGATTGATAGACCGCGGGATCGGCCTTGCCGTCGCCGTCGAAATCGCCGGAAACCGGCGCACAGCCCGTACCGCCGATGATCTCGGAAGCCGTGGCATAGCCGCTGCTGGATAGCTTGACGAGAAAGAGTCCCGAGTTTTCCTGATAAATGGCAGGATCGTCCTTGCCGTCACCGTCGAAATCACCCGAGACCGGAGTATAGCCGGGCCCGCCGAAATTGCTGAGGGTGGCTGAAGCATATACACTGCCGGACAGTCGGACCAGCCACGTGCCACTGGCCGCGTGATACACAGCCAAGTCGGCTTTGCCGTCATTATCGTAGTCGCCCGAAACGGAAATATAACCCGTACCGCCGCAGGCCATCGAGGAATCCCTTCCTGTTGCCGATCCCCGCACCAGCCAGAGGCCATTGGTCTCATTATAGACTGCCATGTCGGTCTTGCCGTCACCGTCGAAATCATCCCGGGCCGTCAACCGTGATGCGATCACCTTCACCGTACTGGAGAGCGTCAGGATATTGTTCGTTCCCGTGGCGTCCGGCGTAGTGCTCTTCAGGAGCACGCTATAGTTACCCAAGGTTGCGTTTCCCGGGATGCGCAGGTTGGCGCGTTCCGAACTGGTGAGCTGGATGTCCAAGCTCTGTTCGGACATCAAGCTCACGTATCGCTGGACGCTGCCCATGCTGAGGTTATTGGGGTTTCCAAAAACGCCGCTGGCGGAAAGATAGGCGGTCATCGTGACCCAGGCGCTTGTGGTGGATGTGCCGGTGTTCGAGACGCGGACTGAAAACAAACTGGGCGTGGCGCCGACCTGGATTACGGCGGGTAACATCTGGAAGTCGGTGGACCGGATCACCGGAATATTGGTTAGTCCGGGATCGGGGGGCTCCGGCGCGGCGGCGCGCCAGCCAGTGTCCGGCAGGCTGAAACCGCCGGCAATGCCGCCCGCGTCAACACCCTTGACCCAGTAATAATAAGTGATGTTGGGCGTGGCAGTAGTGTCGTCGAATGACGTGGCGGCTGTACTGCCGATGGAGGAGGCGTTGGTGTCCACGGAAGTCGTGTTGCGATAAACGGTGTAACTGGAAGCGTTCCCCGCAGCCGTCCATGTTACCTGTATCTTATCCAAGTAAGAGCCATCCGATGCCGCGACCCCGGAGGGAACTGATAGCCAGGATCGCCAGCCGGAGGCGTAATAATTAAAATCAGTGGTTCCTGAAGGCGTTCTGGCTTTGACCCAGTAGTAATACGTAATACCAGGAATTACTGACGTATCGGTGTAGCTGGTGGCGGTCGTGACGGTCAGCAGGATGGCCACCCCCGTGTCGTAAATACCCTGGGCTCTCCAGAGTTCATACTCCGTAGCGTCAGCCTTGGGATTCCATGATACCTCAACCCGGTCCGCATACGTCCCACTGCTGGCGTAAACAACCAGAGGTAACAGAAGGGTGACTTCATCCACCCAACCTGCGTCAGAGCCGCCGAAGACTGATTGGTCTTTGGAATATACCCATTTCAGGACATGGGCGCCCGCGCTCAGCGAATATGATTTGAATTGCCAGTCAACTTCTCCGGAAATCATGGATTGTGCCACATCGTCAATATAGAACTTGAGGAAATCCCAACCTGCCTCGGAGGATACCTTCCACCAGAACGACATCGTCCCCGGGCCGTAGGCCGTGGTGTACATCTTAGTCATTGCGTCATTGGTGATGGCGCCGCTTTGCGCGGCATGCAAGCCATCATGCGTAATGGTGGATTGGGAAAACCAGTTGGTATTGCCGCCCGTATACCATGAAAACCCAGGCGCATTAACGGCAATCCCCAGTTCACTGCTGAGCGTATCGGTAAAACCCACCGCGGCCCACGCCTGTTTAACGCTGGCGACCCAGTTGGTATTCAGATCGGTTGCCGCAGAAACCCAGGCATCGTGCGCGTCAGCATAACATGAAAATTGGGTGAGATAAACGGTGAGAGTTCGGTAGGCGATTTGCTCCGCATTGGTCAGGGAAATGCCGCTGACGTTATAGCTGATGCCGTCATTATTGCCGCTGCCGCCCACGCTTAAAAGATAAAACATGAAACTTTGCACGGTGCTGTTGACATGCATCTCGCCATCGAAGTCCCAATTAGCGCCTTTATATCGCGACGGATGTAAACCTTCGAGCAGCCCGCTGCCGGACGGATTTCGCATATCCCGTAGCGCGCGATAGGGAGCAATTGTGGCATCTTCTCCCATGAGCCAGTCGAAATAACCATTAGTGGAAGACGGGTAGAATGCGGAACCATCCGGCTGGGAGTGATATTCGACACAGGCGCCGAATATATCCGAAAACGATTCGCTTAAGGCGCCAGAGTCAAAGTAGCTGTAATCCAGGTTGGCGCTGTATTCCGTCACGGCATGAGCGAATTCATGGCCGGCAACATCCATGACGACGAGAGACGTGAACATGGTTCCATCGCCGTCACCGAAGGTAAAGTCAACTCCGTTCCAGTAAGCATTCGCGTAATCGACGCCGAAATGAACGTTTGCATTGGCCATAGCGTTGGTATTGTTAAAACTCAAACGGGCGTGAACATTCGAAAAATATTGCTGGATTTTATGAAAGTTATTGGCGGCGGATATTTCCGTCCGATCGGAAACACCCCAATTGGTGTTGGCGCGATAGGCATAACTGCTGTTATCCGTGTAACCGGATGCGGCGGCATTGGAAATGATCCAGTGGGAATTGGAGTTGTATAAATAATAAGAGGCATTAGGCGTGTTGTACCATCCGGTAATATTGGTGGCGCCGCCGCCTTCGCCTGCCAGAACGCTTCCGCCTATGTTGGTGTACGAACCCGTGGTAGGGGCGGTAATCAATTTTATGTCATTGAATCGCACAATGACCTGTCCGTTGCGGGCGTCGATCCAGTAGCGCCAGCGACCGGGGGTCTGACTATCCTGTGCCGGGTAATAAAGTGTAAGTTCAAAGGCCAGTATGGGTTTGCTGTTGAATGAATAAATCACCAGCTCCGGATCCTGTTGGATGACCCCGGATGGATGGCCCAGGGAGTTGAGGTCCTGTTGAGCCGTTACTACAGCTTGCGCGGGGCTGAGGGCGGGGGTCACATCAAGAGTGATGTCCGGAATATATTGCCCGTTCACCTCATACGCCTCGCCCCGGTTGTTGAAATGGACAATAAGTTCCCCGCCGACCACCCGCAATCCGGAATGGGCCTGCGAGAACTTGACATGCTGGAAACCCAGGGCATCACGCAGGGTCTGCTTCGATGTAAATTCCGTTTCGGCATCTTGAATGTTAAATAAGCCGGCCAAATTATCCAAAACGGCGACGGCTTTCCGTTCGATGGGCGCTCCCGCCTGGATAGCAAGTTTGCCTTTGAAGAGCTTGTCGGGCAGGCCAAGATTACTGCCGCGGACATTACGCGGGGTGCCCAGCCGGTCATTCCATTTGACTTGAATGCCGTTATTTTTGACCTGCTCTGCCAGTAGTACCTGGGAAATAGACGGGGACTTGGCGGCGTCGGTTGGCGCCGGTGCGCTGGCGCGGCTTGCTGTCGTGGGTGACGCTTTCGTTTCGGCACGGAAAGCGTGGGCCGGCGCGGCGGCAAAAAGAAAGGCCGCCGCCAGGCTGATCAAAGTCGAAAATGGATGCCAGTAATATTTTTGACCGCACAGGATGGTCTTCATGAGACACCCTTTCCAGCTATCCGTTCCACGGTCCAGCGTTATCCTGAGCCTGGAACAATGGTCGCGGGGAATAAAATTCTTTTCTTGATAAAAATTTACCCTAATGATAAGAAAATGTCAACTTTTTTTATACATATTTCATAGTTGCGTCATTCTTAGAAAAACCCGGTGACCACACCGGAAGCGTAGCAAACATCACCGGGTGACAGATGGTGAAGAATGACGCAGTCTTGGGTCTATTGTCAAGGAGTCATGATATGGCCAAATTGAAATTCGCCTTCATGGGATTTCGCCATGGCCACATCATGACGCTGTACAACCAGGTGGGGAAGCGGACGGACGCGGAAATTGTCGCCGCCTGCGAGGAGCATGAATCCACGCGGCGTCAGCTTAAGGCGGAAGGGAACATCGCGATTACCCACGATCATTTGCACGCGATGCTGGATCAAGCTCCATGCGATGTGGTGGCCGTTGGCGATTATTACGGACGCCGCGGCGCTATTCTCATCGAAGCGCTCCGACGGGGCAAGCATGTCATCTGTGATAAGCCGATCTGCACCGCGTTGCCGGAATGGACGATCATCCGCGACCTGGCGCGCGACCGCGGGCTGGCGGTGGGGTGCATGTTGGACATGCGTGGCGAAGGGGTTTTTTTGACGATGCGGGAACTGATCCGCAGTGGTGAGATTGGGCGGATACATGCGGTGTCATTCAATGGTCAGCACCCCCTGATGTATGGGACGCGGCCTGCGTGGTATTTCGAGGAAGGCAAGCACGGCGGCACCATAAATGATATTGCCATTCATGCGATGGACTGTATTCCCTGGATAACCGGACTCCGGTTTCAGACCATTAATGCCGCCCGGAACTGGAATGCGCGCCTGCCCCAGGTTCCCCACTTTAAAGATGCCGCCCAGATGATGTTGACCTTGGAGAATGGCGCCGGGGTGCTGGGTGATGTGTCGTACCTGGCGCCGGAAAGAATCGGGTATGCCTTGCCGCAATACTGGCGCATGACTTTCTGGGGCGAGGGGGGCGTCCTGGAAAATATGAATCAGAAAAGTGAAGTTATGCTTTATCAAAACGGCGCAAAGGAGGAACGTGCGGTTCCATCCCATCCGGAAATACCCGATAGTTACCTGGAAGCGTTCATCGGTGAAATCCGCGGCGAGACGCAATCCGGGAGTTTGTCTTCCAGCGAGGTGCTTGAATCCAGCAGGATTGCCCTCCTGACCCAGGACGCGGCGGATAACAATTTGACGAATGTGTCCGTGACCTGATCCGCCACCCAGTTACAAACAAGGAGGAATGCGATGAATAGAAAATTAAGAATGGGCATGGTGGGTGGCGGTCCGGGAGCGTTCATTGGCGATGTGCACCGCAAGGCATCGCGCCTCGACGGGAAAATCGAATTGGTTGCCGGCGCGTTTGATATCGATCCGGAAAAGAGCCTGCAAATGGGGCGTGAACTGGGACTGGATACCAAGCGCACCTATTCCGATTACCAGGCCATGATTGCCTCCGAACGGGCGTTAAGTCCTGAAAAGCGAATTGATTTTGTCGCCGTCACCACCCCCAACAACTGGCACTTTCCGATTGCGCGCGATTTTCTCAAGGCCGGCTTCCATGTAATGTGCGAAAAACCGATGACCATGACCGTGCCGGAAGCCGTGGAGCTGGGAAAAACCGTCAAAATATCAGGGTGCATCTTCGGCCTGATGCATAACTACACCGGCTACCCGATGGTCAAGCTTGCCCGCGACATGGTCAAGCAGGGCGATCTTGGCAGGATTATCAAGGTTGTGGCGCAATATTCGCAGGGTTGGCTGATCAAGCCCATCGAGCGTTCCGGTTCACAACAGGCGTCTTGGCGTACTGATCCCAAACAGAGCGGAGCCGCCGGTTGCATGGGAGATATCGGCACGCATGCCGCCAATCTGGCCGAATACATCACGAACCTGCGGATCAGTGAAATTCTGGCCGACCTTTCATCTTTTGTCAAAGGCCGCAAGCTGGACGACGACGGCAACTGTCTCCTGCGTTTTAACAACGGAGCCAAGGGGCTTCTCCATGCCAGCCAGGTTTCGATCGGCGAGGAGAACAACCTTGCCGTTTGGGTCTATGGTGAAACCCGCAGCCTTGAGTGGCATCAGGAAAATCCGAACTACCTTTACGTCAAAGGTATTGACGGCCCAGTCCAAACCTGGCGTCGCGGCAATGGCTACGTCGCCGCCAAAAGTGCGGCGGCCGCCCGTGGCACGCGCATTCCCTTCGGCCATCCGGAGGCATTCCTGGAAGCATTCGCAAACAATTATGTTAATTTTGCCGATACCATCTCCGCCCGGATTGAGAAGCGTAAACCAGATCCGCTGGCTCTCGATTTTCCCAAAGTTGAAAACGGAGTGCGCGGCATGCAATTTATCGAGGCAGTCGTGAAGTCGTCAAAGATGGGAGCCAAATGGGTGAAGATGGGATGAGAAGAAAATGCGGAATGTGGAAACAGGAATGGTATTCGGGGTTCAGAGGATGGTGACTGACGAGTAAGCAACCATAATGTAAGGAGATTGAAGATGCGTCCTGTGACATTATTTACCGGTCAATTCGCGGATATTCCCCTGGAACAGCTTGCGGCGCAGGCGAAGCAATGGGGCTATGACGGCTTGGAATTGGCCTGCTGGGGCGATCACGTGGATGTGGATCGCGCCGCCAAGGATAAAAAATATGCTCAGGGTCAGCTTGACCTGCTGGCGCGGCATGGGCTGAAGGTGTTCGCGATCAGCAATCATCTGGCGGGTCAGCTCGTGTGCGATCTGAATAACGATGCCCGCTCCGATCTGTTTGCCCCGAAATCCTGCGCGGGCAATGCTTCTGCCAAACGGGAGTGGGCGACAACGGCCATGAAGAACACCGCCCGGGCGGCTAAAAACATGGGACTAAAAATAGTCAATGGCTTTACCGGTTCCTCGATCTGGCATATGTTGTACAGTTTTCCGCCGGTATCGGAAGCCATGGTGGAGCAGGGCTTCGCGGATTTCGCTAAGCGCTGGAATCCGATCCTGGACGTTTTTGACGAATGCGGTGTCCGGTTTGCGCTGGAAGTGCATCCCACCGAGATTGCCTTTGACATCATCACGGCCCGGCGGGCCCTGGCCGCGATCGGTCACCGCAAGGCCTTTGGGTTCAATTTCGATCCCAGCCATTTGCACTGGCAGTTGGTGGACCCCGTCCGGTTCCTCAAGGCGTTCCCGGACCGGATTTATCATGTCCACATGAAGGATGCCGCGCTGACCCTGGACGGCGAGAGCGGCATTATCTCTTCGCACCTTAATTTCGGCACACCGGGGCGCGGCTGGGATTTCCGGAGCCTGGGACGTGGTGGCGTGAAGTTTGAGGAAATAATCCGGACGCTGAATATTCTCAACTATACCGGGCCGCTGTCGGTGGAGTGGGAGGACGCGCTCATGAACCGGGAGGCCGGCGCCGCTGAAGCCTGCCGATTTGTCAGGAACCTGGATTTTCCGAAATCGGACCGCGTATTCGACGAGGCCCTTCGGAAATAAAGAACAGGAGAATCGGGTCATGCAGTAGGATGGGCGCCCCCTTCCCTGATTATAAGAATGAACCGGCAATAATGTGCGCCAGTTCCGATGGGCGAGTGTCCATGCTGCCCGCCAAGCGATTTGCTATCAGTTATAACGCCAGTAATTTCCGGTAATGCTCGGGCATCCGGAAAATGCCGCCGCTGATCCGGAAAAACTCATCATCCAGATGGAATAAGCCCTGCTTGGTCTCCATCCACTTTGCGCCATAACATGGATGATAGCGCCGCAAGTTTTCCCAGTTCGTATAATTCTGATGGCCGTTGGTCTCTACCAGGCCAATCTTCATGCCCGGCAGACCGGGCAGTCGGGCGGCCACGGTCTTGTTCCACGCAGTGACATACTCATGGTCTTGGCGATCGGTTTGAGTGCGATCGCGTTATACCCCATATCAATCCGCGTTTTGGCATCCTGCACCGAATGGGCGCTTTCATCCGCCGCGATCCGCACAACGGTGCTTGCAGTTTTGGCAATGGTAATATTCATGGTATATATACTTTCATCGCCGGCTCGCCTGTTCATTGGTACTTTATCCTTCGGCAACTGCTATAAACAACAATAAAATCACGCGGCGTTCTCCCTAACGCGGGCTTGTGCCCGCAACCCAAGTATGCCGTTCTCCCAGCAGTGTGTCGAGTCGAGTAGACCGGAGGAATCTCACCCCCAGTCCCTCACGGAACCGTACTTGAGCCTCTCGACTCATACGGCTCTTATTGTTTA
>JAHIJO010000181.1 GCA_018898455.1 Verrucomicrobiota bacterium
CGGAGGGGTAGGGGTGATAGGCAGTAGCCGGGGCATCGGCGTGGGGAAATGGGGTTTCGGACAGCTTGGGGACCTTCAGGACGCCTCTCTCGAAGGATGTCCAGTAAGTGAGGTTCCAGTAGAGCTTCTTGAAATACCATTTCCCGTTCTCTTTGATATATTCGTTGTCGTAAACGCCGAACTGCCAGGTAAAATTAGCCGTGCCGTTGGTGCAGTTCAAGGTGGTCGTATTCGTGAATGAGCCGCTATAGGTCGAGGCAAAAGACATGCCGGCCACATTCGTGCTGATGTCCCACGTGCAGTTGTTGCCCGACGTAGCGTTGAACGTAATCGCGTCCCCGTTGGTAATCGGGTTGTCCCCATCCCAGTTGGCGGCCGTGGAGGCCAGGTTATCGCCGCCGCCGCCGTCCCAAGTCCGGTTTGCAGCCGGCAACGTCAGCGGCGCCGCGCATAACGCCGCACACAGGCAGTTAAATAATAGTTTATAAGCAATTTTCATCCCCCTCCATCCTCTTCCAATTTGCGCTTCGACCAATAAAACCAGCTAAAGAACCACCAATACACTACCATCACCGTCACCGTCTCCCGCGGCTCACAACCTTTCCGGTCCTCCGTCTCGCTATATTCTTTCTCATCTCTATCCAATAACTCAGGGCGTTGCCATATCGCTGTCCCGGCAGCGAGATGGCAGTGACTACGCCGCGCAATGCGCGCCCCCGCCATTTTATCGTGAGATGGAGGCTGTAGGGCAGGCGGTTGGCGTCCTCGTCGCCAATATCCCCCATCAGTTGCCCGCTCAGCCATCCATTCTTCAGCCGGGCATCGTTAAGCAGTGTCTTGAGTTGGCTTCCGACCTGCGCGTGAACGTCGCCGTCTTCCTGGAACCAGAGGCTGAAGGGGACGTCGCCCTTACTCGTATGCGCGTTGCCGGTCCATTTCCCGAGGAGACCAGGCGGCGGCTTGAATGCCGCCGCAGGCGCCTTCGTTTCCGCCTCTTTCTTCTGCCGGGCCTGGATTCGCGCGTGCTTCTCGGCATAGCGCGGCAGCAGTACCGAGAGGATTTCCAAGGCAACGCGCCCGGGAAGCGGTGACGAAGCATTGGCCAAGGCCACCACTGCCAATCGTTCCGAGGGGATCATGGTCAGCATGGTGTTCACGCCGCCCATGCCGCCCGTGTGGCCGACACTCCGGTATCCCGCATCGTCCTCGACGACCTTCCAGGCGATCCCATAGCCGGAGCGGCCATCGTCGCAGGCCATGGTCGGCTTTTGCATCGCGTCAATGGCAGGATCCGAAATAATGGCCTTCTGCTCCGGCAGGTGCGCCTGTAGATGAAACATCCCGAACCTGGCCAAGTCATGCGCGCTGCAGAACACGGCCGATGCGCCCGGGTGGTCAAAATCGTAGAAGGGGATCGGCAAGGCATCGCGCCCATAGCGCACCGCCTGGTGTTTTTCCAATCCGGGGCCGATGCCAACCGAGGCCCGCGTCATGCCGAGGGGAAGGAATACCTCCTCGCGCATGAAATCCGGGTAGCTCTTTCCCGAGAGGCGCGCGATCACATAGTTGAGGACACCATATCCAAGGTTCGAATACTGGCAACGCTCTCCCGGCGCCCAGACAAGGTTGCCGTAGCGGCGGATGGTTTCATCCATCGGGGGAGGACGACGGCCCTCGTCCTCGTGGAAGAAATGATAGTGCAGCGGCAGACCGGATGAGTGGTTCGCCACGCGGCGGATGGTCGCGTTGGCGGCCTGGCCAACCCAAGCTCGGAGTTTGGTCTCTCCCAGGTAGTCATTGATCGGGCGGTCAAGATCCAGGCATCCCCGTTCCTTCAGCACCATCACCCCTGTGGCAGTCATGGGCTTGGAAATCGAGGCGAGGGAATAGAGGGTGTGGGCGGTTGCCGGGATCAGGTTCTCCCGGTCGGCCCACCCGAAGCCTTCCTCCCAGATGATCTCTCCTCCCCGGGCCACGGCAACGGCCAGCGACGGGGTCCCGGTCTCGACGAGCTGTTTGCGAATCAGTTCCTCAATCCTGTGGAATTCACTTTCTTGGGTCATCACCGATTTCTCCTTACTTATTTACCGGGGCCGCCAGCCAAGCCGCGATATTTTCCGCAAGCTTCTTGTGGTCGTACTTGGTACTCGCGATGCCCTCCTCGGGCATGTCCGTGGCGGGCTTGTTTCTTCCCCCCTGTCTTGCCAGCATGAGCGGCCATTCGTCGGCAATGCACACAATTCTGCCTTTCCCCTCGAAGACTGCCACTGCGGCGCCGTTTTTCGAGGAGATCAGCGCTTTGGCCGGGTCCTTCACGTCCAGATAGGTGCAGCCGAGGCCATGAACGCTCTTCACGCCTTCCGTAAGCGGATGCGCAACGATCTCCGTCCAGAGATCGGAACCTCCAACCGGGCGGAAGCTCAGGCCGAATTCCTTGAGCCAGGAGTTGACCGCATTGTCCTTGGCAACCTCGCCCGTGCCGCCGAAGACCAGTGCGCGCCCGCCTCTCTGAACGAACTGCACCAGCGCGGCTGCCTCCTCAGGGGAATAGCCGCCTGCCAGGGGGAAGACGACATAAACGTCGAAGTTCTCCAGCAGTTCCGGGCTCAATTTCGCTTGGTTGACCACCTTGAGTACCGCGCCGCGTTGCTCGATCATCTCCAGCAACGACTTATAGTAGTGCAGCAGCGTCCAATATCCGCAGGTGTGCTTCTGATCGATGAGGACGTTGATCTTGCCCGCGGTGCGCTTCATGCGCTCCGCAAAGGCTGTCGGCGGGAGCACCTTTCCCTCCCACACCTTGAAGTCGTCAACTTGCGGCAGATTCGCATCCCCCCCCGGCCCCGACCCCACGCTCTGCACCCAGAGATACTGGCTGGTCTTGAAGGTGTCGTCCACAACGTCTTTGAAGAAGCCACCGGCTCCGTCCGTGACCAGTTCACCGTCTTGGTAGAGCGTGAATGCGCCCTTGGCGTCTCGGGTGATCGTGACGGTGTGCCAGCGGTCGTCTGTCGGGTTACTCACCCCCCAGTTGTTCGGGTGATCGTGCAGCAACTGTTTCGCGTGGCCTCCACCTCCGTCGCGTCTCTGAAACCAGAGATGAGTATCGTTCTTCCCGCCCCACCAGTAGCCCTTCGCCGCGTCCGGTTTCGCATCGTCAACCTGGATAAACATGCACCCGGTGCTGTGCATCGGCACGCCGTGCAAATGAATTGTTCCTGCGGGGTAACGGTACTTCCACTCCCAGGTCCCATAGGCCACCGCGGAACGCATCCGGATGCGGCTGCAGGGGTTCCGTACTCCCTGCAAACAGCCGTCCTTCACCTCGAAACTCCCGTCCACCACTTTCCACTCCGGCAGCGGCCTGCCCCACGGATCCTTGCCGGTCCGCTTCTCGTATCTCCCGTCGGAAAAATCGTCGTACAGGTCGGGGACGACCGCTGACGCGGACGGTTGAGCTTTTGATTCCTTGCCCGCCTCCTGCGCCCAGCCAACCGATTCGATAGATAGCCCCATCAAGGTCGCCGCCAGCAACTCCATTAACATCAAGACGGATGCATTCTTCATACTTTCCCTTTCAATTTTTTTTGCTACACGAAATCAGCTAATATTACTTTAGTTAATAATTCCCTCGTTTAGTATCGTTTGTCAAGGACATCTTTTGGGCCTCAAAATAAGTGAACAACGTCAATTGCATTGCCTCCACCGGATCATCGGGCAATGGACGTCGCGTCATCACAAAACTATGGGTATTTTCCCGGCGCATCGGGATACAGCTAATCGTGGACACAAACGATTTGGAACACTTCGGTCTTGTTCAGCCGGCGCCACCGTCTGCCCTGCGGTTGCCCCTTGATTGATCGGGGTGGGCGAGTTCCATATCGGCGCCAGCTTACTTTTCCGTCAGCGTTTCGCTGATTTTCATGCCGAAATGACGGCCGCCGGCTTCCAGGTGGACGAGCACCTGGTCCCCGGGCTTAAGACACGACACGGAGACCGGCTGGCCGTCGGTGCGGACCAGGTTGATGGTTTCCGCGTTCTGCAGGACAATGGATATTTCCCGCTTGTTGACCTCGGCCAGGATGAGCAGCATTGGCCGGGTTTCGACCTTACAGCGCCCGATATGTCCGGTGCGTGTTTGCCCCTGGGCGTTGACGATCAGCATCTCGTCGCCGACCCGCAGATCGGAGAGATACGAGGTCGTGTTGCCGGGGCGCAGGATGTACGCATGCACGGCGCTGGCGTTTACGCGGAAGGGACGCGCCGCCACATAGGGATTTTCCATACTTTCCGAATGCACGAGAAAGAACGCACTGCTCGTGTTGCCCACCAGCATGCCTTCGCCGATGATCATTGCATTACAGGTGTCCACGCAAACGCGGTCGCCCATGCCGGTGGGGGCGATCCTGGTGATTGAGGCCGGCAGGAGCTCCACGGCCGGGGAGAGACCATGGACCAGCGCCACGATTTTTCGCACTTCGGTCGGATCCCGGTTGTTGACCAAAATGCCGTCCACGCCTTTTTCCAGGATTCCCAGCATTGTTCGCGCTTCCTCAACGGTCTTGGCCTCGGTCATCAGGCGCTCCCGTTGGGCCAGCAGGTTTTCAAGGGGAATGATTGTCCAGTCCTTCATGCGTAAAAGGAGCGTTGCATTGCGGGGCAGAGTCGCCGCCCGGAGTTCATCATCCTTGCAATTGATATCGAGGACCAGGACGTCTTTGCCCGGCGTCAAGTCACCGTCCTCGGCCACGGTGGTCATCCGGCCTAGTTCCCTGACACGCGTGGAACAGCCCTTGTCCACCCAGACGGCGTCGGCGCCGCTTTCGATGGCCGCCACGGCCAGTTCCTTGTCCCACGGACTGATCCGAACCCAGGCTTGTTTCACCGTTTCTCCTTCAGGAATTTCAGCGCTTCCTTGGCGGTCGCTTTCTCATGCACGATCCGGCTAATGGCGGCGATCATCCGGGACGGATCGGCGTGTTGGAATGCGTTCCGTCCGATGGAGACGCCGGCAGAGCCCGCCTTCATGGCGTTCTCGACCATGGTTAAAATATCTCCATCGGATTCCAGCTTCTCACCGCCGGCGATGACCACCGGCGCCGGACAGCCCTGGGTCACTTCCTCAAATGTTTGCGGGCTTCCCGTGTAATTAACCTTCACAATATCGGCGCCCAGTTCGGCGCCGACGCGTGCCGCATGCTTGACATATTTGACGTCGAACTCGTTTTTTATTTTTTCACCGCGGGTGTACATCATAGCCACCAGCGGCAGGCCCCACTGCAGGCATTTTTGGGAAACCTGGCCGAAATGATCGAGCATCTCATCATCGGTCGGCGCTCCCAGGTTGATATGGATGGACACCCCGTCGGCGCCGAGTTGGATGGCTTCCTCAACCGAGCAGACCAGGACTTTGCCGGTGGGATTTGGCGAGAGCGTTGTGCTGGCCGAAAGGTGCACGATCAGTCCGATGTCCTTGCCTGACTGACGATGGCCGGCTTTGACGATGCCCTTGTGCACGATGATGGCATTGGCCCCGCCGTTGACGACGTTATCCACGGCTTGTTTCATATCGATCAGGCCGGGAATTGGCCCCACCGTGACCCCGTGGTCCATGGGCACAATGACCGTTTTTCCCGTCATGCGGTTGATAATGCGTTCCAGGCGAATGAATTTCCCTGTCATCATAATAAAACCCCTTGTTTACCACATCTTGTTCTTTGAGTTTCCATGCAATTTGACTGGTACTCTAACGATTTACTGCATGAATGACAATGGTGAAAAAAACACGGTTATTCAATATCCGGCTGAGCCGATTCCTTATTTACGGGCAAGTTCAGATTCATTACTATGTGAACTGCCTTGAAAGGAAC
Source organism: Verrucomicrobiota bacterium (assembly GCA_018898455.1). Lineage (GTDB taxonomy): Bacteria > Verrucomicrobiota > Kiritimatiellia > JAAZAB01 > JAAZAB01 > JAHIJO01. The sequence continues at coordinate 5,871 of JAHIJO010000181.1, forward strand.
ATGGATTCATGAAAACTCGCCCGGCAAAAAACAGGCAGTCTATTCCAGCACCCCTTTTTCTTGGCCTGGATTCCAGCACCCAGGGCCTGGAAGCAACGGTTATCGATGCCGCTTGCCGCATTGTTGCGGAATCGGCCGTTCAGTTTGACGCCGACCTCCCGGCCTTCAAGACGCAGGGCGGCGTGCATCGGCATCCGGACGGTCTTACGGTGACTTCGCCGCCGTTGATGTGGGTGGCGGCCCTGGACCTGTTGCTGGCCCGGATGAAAAAAGCGAAAATGCCGCTGGATCGGATTGCCGCCATTTCAGGGTCCGGCCAACAGCACGGCAGTGTGTATCTCCGGCCCGGCACGGACCGCGTATTGAAAAACCTTGCGCCGGCCCGATCACTGGCGCAGCAACTCCGAGACGTTTTTTCAGTCAATGCGTCCCCGATCTGGATGGATTCCAGCACCACGCGGCAGTGCCAGGAACGGGACGCGGCGCTTGGCGGGCCGCAGGCGGTTGCCGAACTTACCGGATCGCGATCCTATGAACGCTTTACCGGCAATCAAATTGCCAAAATTGTCCGGGAACATCCCGAATTCTATCGGGCCACAGAGCGCATTGCCCTGGTCAGTTCCTTTATGGCTTCCCTGTTGATCGGGGACTATGCGCCGATTGAGCCGGGGGACGGCGCCGGTATGAATCTGATGGACATCCGCTCGCGTCGCTGGTCAAAGAAAGCATTGGACTGCACCGCGCCCGGCTTGGCGGCTAAACTGGGCGCGATCGTGCCTTCTCATTCGATCATCGGCATCCTCAATCCGTATTACGTGGCCCGCTACGGCTTTTCCCCGCAATGCCGGGTGACCGCTTTTTCCGGCGACAATCCCAACAGCCTGGCCGCCCTGGGTCTGGCGCAATCCGGGGAAGTGGCCATCAGCTTGGGCACGAGCGATACGGTTTTCGGCGCATTGTCGGAACCGCGTCCGTCAGCGACCGAAGGCCACATTTTCGGCAACCCCATCAATCCCAAAGGCTACATGGCCCTGGTCTGTTATATGAACGGATCTTTGACACGGGAAAGTGTCCGCGATTCTTTTGCCGGTCGTTCCTGGAAGCGATTTGAAGATGCTCTCTCCGCCACCCGGCCGGGTAACGGGGGAAAGATAGGCTTTTTCTTCAAGGAGCCTGAAATAACACCGCCGGTGCGCAAGCCCGGCATTTTCCGGTTCGGTGCCGACAACCGGCCGACAGATGCATTTCGTCCGGAAGAGAATATCCGCGCCGTGGTCGAAGGCCAGTTTCTATCCATGCGCCTGCACGGGCGGAATATCGGGCTGGTGCCGAAGAAGATTCTGGCCACCGGCGGCGCTTCGGTTAATCGAAGCATCTTGCGTGTCATGGCCGATGTATTTGGCGTGCCGGTCTATATCGGATCACAGGCCAATTCGGCCTCGCTGGGCTCTGCCTACCGGACCTTACACGGCTGGCATTGCGTGCAAGCGCGCCGGTTTTTGCCGTTCACGAAAGTCATCAAGCCGGCTGAATGCTTTGAAAAAACCTTCGATCCTGACAAGACCAATCATCGGCTTTATACCGCTCTCTTGGTCCGTTATGCCAAACTCGAGCGCTGGGTGACGGATAAATAATTAAGGCGTGATTTTGCCCGCAAGCCAAAGGTAGGGCGAAGCCTCCGGCTGAGCCGTGGTAGAAAGGATGGCTTGGCAGAGATGCTTCGCCCTACCAAAACATACACGCAACAACGAGTATCTTGACGAAAAAGGGGCTATGGCGACTCATATTTTGCCGGAGCGGTATTGATGGCGCGCAATTCCTGCATTTGCGCCGGATTGAATTTTGGACGGCGATCATAGAAATACAGGCCGTTGATTTCCTGTTCAATGTCGTATAATTGCGTGTAGCACCAGCCGCAGATTTCAGGGTTGTCCAGGAGAACCTGGACCGTGCGACAATAGCGCTCGATGAATTCGGATTCCGATTTTGGTTTGAGACCATACCCGAATGCCGTTTTGCTGTTCCAGGGTTGCACGAGGTCGTCGGGATTCCAGCCGATGCCTCCGAATTCGCTCACAAAATAGGGACGGGTCCCGTCATACGCAATATCCTTGCCGGTATTCTTGAAAGCCTTATGCCAATCTCCCTGCAAGAGCGGCGCCAGTTGCCCTGATAATTCATCAGGCATGGCGTAAGCATGGACATCATACACATCGGTGCCGACGCCCGGATAATGAATATAACCGGATGTATCGATAGCCAGCCGGGCGGGATCGATGGTCTTATTCCACTGGTAGAGATGCTGGTGCAGCCATTTTGGCAATTGCCCTTTAATTGCCGCAGTTTCATTCAGCGGGCACCAGCCGATGATGGACGGATGATTGACGTCCCGTTCCAGAGCCTGTGTCCATTCGTCAATGAAGTTGGCCACGCCGAACGGATTATTGAGATCACACCCCCAATTGCCGGCCTCGCCCCAGACGAGATAACCAAGTTTGTCGGCCCAATATAGAAAGCGGGGTTCAAATATCTTCTGGTGCAGGCGCGCGCCATTGAATCCCGCCGCCTGTGAGATTTCGATGTCGCGGCGCAGGGCGTCGTCCGTCGGCGCCGTGTAGATGCCGTCCGGATAGAATCCCTGGTCCAGGACGGTTCGCATATAGAGCGGCTGATTGTTCAAATATATCCGGCGGTCATTGGTATGAATTTTCCGTAAACCAAAATAACTTTGAACCACATCTTGCCCCTTACCGGTGGTCAGGGTCAGTTCCAGATCGTAGAGATGGGGATTGCCGGGACTCCATAGGACGGCGTCCGGAATGGCGACGCTCACCATGACCGGATTGTGGGCGATTTTGGCCTTGACGGTATTGAGGATTCGGCCGTCCGCTTTAATCCGGATTTCAATATCGCCGGAAGCGGGGGAGCCCGCGGAGGTGACGGTGATCATTGCAATGCCGTTGTCCGGATCAGGCTGAATGCGGAATTGGCCGATATGGGTTTCCGGGACCGCTTCCAGCCAGACAGTTTGCCAGATGCCTGTTGTCCGGGTATAGGAACATCCGTGGGATTGGTATTGTCGGCATTGTTTACCGGCAGGTTGTAACCCGCTTCTCAGGTCGTCCCGGGCCTCGATCACCAGTAAGTTATGTCCCGGCTGCAATGCCGGCGTGATGTCAACATCCAGGGGCGTGTACCCGCCGGCATGGGTGCCGGCCGGCTTTTCATTCACATAGACGCGCGTTAAGAAATCGCAGGCGCCGATATGCAGGAGGATGCGCATCCCAGTCCATTTCTCCGGGATCATCAGCGTGCGCCGATACCAGACCGCCGGCATGAAATCTTTATAACCGATGCCGCTCAAAGAACTTTCCATGCAAAACGGAACCAGGATTTCATTGTCGAAGGGCATAGCCTTTCTCTGCCAGTTCTGTTCCGCGCCGCTGACGCCGGGATCCATCTTGAATTGCCAGACGCCGTTCAGATTCATCCATTCCTGGCGGACTCGGTCGGGCCGGGGATGTTCGGGCCGGGGAATATTTGGCATTGCACCCTCCTTGAATATTTGTGTGATAAATACTGCATCGATAGACCTTGTCTTTAAACTATGGATAAGATATCCGATTAGCGCTGAAAAGGCCATATTCAGGATCAACATAAATATTTGTGAAATGCACATGATTGAACCGCGTTGCCGGGGGCGATTATTGCAGGCGGGGATGTGTTGTTAGTCCCGGACGGTGTGCCGAATCGTTATGACACGCTACGGGGACGAAGATGGCGGATTTGGCGGCGCTCACCGGTTTTTCAGCCGGCCATTTGAATCGGGGTTGCCGCCAGTATTACGGCCGGCAGGCCATGAAGCAGTTGGCACTGTTGCGCCTGGAGCATGCGGCTCAACTCCTGCGCCGCGGGGCGATGGATGATCATCTCCAGAAGCGCCTTCCGTTGACAGATAAAACGGGTCGCCGGTGATCCCGCCAGGCAGGGGCACCGGTTGGTGGCCGGGTCTTCAGGCTTTCCGGACGCGTTCCTTTTCTTCCTCGGCGCGGGACCTGATTTTTTCCATGGCGGCGCGCTGTTCGGCCCGGATCACCTCGCCTTTTTCCGGATCCGCTTCCGCCTTGGCCAGCCGGTCGCTTCCCAAGATTTCCAGCTCCGCCAGCTTGGCCTTCGTCTTTCGGTCGATTTCCGCCAGGGCGGCTTTCTGCGCATTGGACAGACGGACGGCCGGCCCGTCTGTCCCGGCCAGACGTTCCATGGCCAGGTCGAAAGCGCTCTTCAATGATTTTTCATCAGATGTCATGGGGAATCCTTCGCGTGGTTACATCCCCTGGCGGAGCATCTGGAGGATGATGGGTCCCAGCAGGATCAGGAAGACGCCGGGGAAAATGCAGGCGACCAGTGGGAAGAGCATTTTTACCGGCGCCTCGTTGGCCAGTTTCTCGGCGCGCATGAACCGCCGGGTTCGGATCTGGTCCGACTGCACGCGCAAAATCGCTCCGATACTGACGCCCATTTCGTCAGCCTGGACCAGCGCTGTTACCAGCGAACGGATGTCGGACTGCTGGACGCGGCCGGCCATGGTTTTCAACGCCTCGCGCCGCGTCTTGCCGAGCTGGATTTCAAAAAGCACCCGCGAAAGTTCTTCACCCAGCGGGTCGGGCGCCCGGCGGTTGATGATGTTCTTGATTGCGGTCATGAAATCCAATCCCGCTTCCACCGACAGGGTCAACAGGTCGATGACAAAGGGCAGGGCCCTCATAATAAGTTTATGCCGCAAAATGATGGCCTGCTTGAGCCAGAAATGGGGATACATGATCATCCAGAGCACAATGGTCAGAGCCATAAAGACGAGACGGCTTCGGGTCTGGTCTTCCAAGGGTCCGTGAGACAAGGCGAAGATGCCGATCAACACGATAATCAGGGCGGGACTGATGACAATGGGGCAAAGCACCCGGAGTGCCAGGAATTCCTCGGGCGCGATGACATCGTCGAACCCGGCGGATGTCAGCCGGGCGCCGATATTGGTTCGGAGGCGCTTGAAGCGCGGACCGGTGAACCAGCGGATAAAATAAGGAGTCAACGGCAACAACATGCCGAGCAGGAGCGGGAGCCGCCGCTCCTGGCGGCGTCCGTCGGCGAGGGTCACATATGTGATCTCGCATGCCGTTTTGATGATGTACCACGTAAGGCCGGCGGCAAAGACGGCCCACAGTAGTCCCAGCATGAAAATTGCCATGGCCTCATCCCATTTCTGTATTTGACGTAAAACAGGCTACACATCAATGCTGATGATTTTCCGGATCAGCAGGGCGCCGATGATTTCGAGCGCCAGCACGACTAAGCCTATCAGTATCCCAACCGGCACGGTGAAAAACGATGTCATCATCACCGGGTCAATAATGAACATGACAATGCCCAGCACAATGGGCATCACGCCCACGACGATGCCCTGCATGCGGCCCTGGGCGGTCAGTGTCCGGACCCGTTCCTGGATGCGCAAGCGTTCGCGGATGGTGGCGGCGATTTTTTCGAATACTTCCGTCAGATTACCCCCGGTTTGGCGGGCGATCTCGATGGCGCCGATCATCAGGGTCAGATCCTCGCTGTTGACGCGTTTGTCCAAGTTGCCCAGGGCTTCTTCGAATTTCACGCCGACCCGGGTCTGTTGGAGGAACAGGGAGAATTCCTGCGAAATCGGATCCTGGCCTTCCTTGACGATGTGCTCGAATGCCTGCAGGATGCTGGCGCCGGATCGCAGGGCGTTGCTCATGGTCATAAGCGCGTCCACCAGCTGTTCATTAAAACTTCGGAGCCGCCTGGCCTTGAGCATGAGCATAATGCGCCGGGGCAGGGCCAGCATCAGGATTGCGGCCGTGCCGCCGATGAACAGTCCCCGCAGTATGCCGGCAAGGGACCGGAAATTGCCCGTAAAGAAAAAAAGCACAACGAATAGGGTAAGGGCCGCCGCCCAAGCCAGTTCCAGTATCCGGCGGGGAGGAATGAAGAAGAAGATATCGGCAAATTGCCGCGAGGTCTGCTCCGTGTAAACGCGGGAATAGCTGTCGGCGCCGGCTTGAATGACGTGAATGAACGCATAGGCCAGCCCCGTAAAGCAGACCCCGTACAGGACGGGAACAATCCAAAATAGAAGCTGGTTCATTAATGGGTCCATAAGCGTTGATTGAACATGTTCATATCCACCGACAATCCCCGGGTTTTGAATTCTTCCATGAACGTGGGCACGGACCCGGTGGCCGTCATGTAGCCCTGGACTTTCCCCTTTTGGTCGATGCCGGTCTGCACAAAAATAAAAAGATCCTGCATGGTGATCCGGTCACCCTCCAGGCCGGAGATTTCGGTGATATTGGTGACCTTGCGTGATCCATCGCTCAGGCGGGAGGTTTGGATAACCAAGTGAATCGCGGAGCCGATCTGCTCGCGAATGGCCCGGGTCGGCAAATCGACGCCGGACATGAGCGTCATGGTTTCCAGCCGGGAAATGACATCACGCGGCGTATTGGCGTGGACCGTGGTCATGGAGCCGTCGTGGCCGGTGTTCATGGCCTGGAGCATGTCCAGGGTTTCACCGCTGCGGCATTCCCCGATTACCAGCCGGTCGGGCCTCATCCGCAGGGCATTTCTCAGCAAATCGCGGATCGTCACCGCACCGCGTCCCTCGATATTCGGAGGCCGGGATTCCAGCCGTACGACATGGGACTGGGGCAGGCGAAGCTCCGCGGAATCTTCGATGGTGACGATGCGATCGGTGTCCGGCAGGAAGGAACCCATGATATTGAGGAAGGTGGTCTTTCCCGATCCGGTGCCGCCGGCGACAATGACGTTTTTCCGCAGGAGAACGCACCGGCGCAGGAAGTCGGCCATGCGCGGGTCGATGGTGCCGAAGCGGATCAAATCCTCGATGGTGAGCGGGTCCTTGGAAAACTTGCGGATGGTCAGGCAGGGCCCGCTCAGGGCCAACGGCGGAATAATGGCATTAACCCGCGAGCCGTCCTTTAAACGGGCGTCCACATAGGGCTGGCTTTCATCGATGCGCCGCCCGATGGGCGCGACAATGCGTTCCATAATGGCCAGCACGGAACTGTCGTCCATGAAAGCGCGGTCCGTCAGGGTCAACTTGCCCTGTTTTTCCACGTAGATCTGGTCGTTGCGATTAACCATGATTTCGGTGATTTCCTGGTTGGACAGCAGATCCTCGAGGGGGCCCAGGCCGACAGCTTCGTCGTAGATTTCCTTGATCAGGGCCTGAGGCTCTATCCAACTCGGCAGGCGGGTCTGGATATCCTGAACGATTTGTTCCAGCATCTTCAGGGTTCGCTCATGCAGTTCGGTTTCCTTGATGTGGGATGCGGTCAGGCGCTTGATATCCAGGCGCTCCAGCAATTCTTCATGAATTTGTTTCTTAATCTGCTGTTTCTGTTCGCGGAGCGAATCCTGCCGGCTGGGTTCATGAAATTTTGCGGCGGTTGAATCCGGCGCCGCGGGGCGAGAACCGGTCTCCGGCCGAATCGGGGGCTTCTCTTTTTCCATCTTTGGCGGCGGCGCTTCCGGCGGCGGGGCGGGGAGGGGGGCGCCCGCCGGCGATCGGAGGATCAGGGTGTAGCTTCCGATGCCGATTTCCTGCCCCGGCAAGATGGCGGCGCGGCCTGCCACCGGTTTGCCGTCCAAAAGTGTGCCGATCCTGCTTTTGAGATCCTCGACCCAGAAGCCCTCTTGATGAAGAATCAGGATGGCATGGCGCCGGTCGACGTTGCTGTCGGGAATGACGATTTTATTTCCCTTTTCCGAGCCCATCGGATAAACCCCGCATTTAATCGGGTGCGTTTCCGAGGATCCGCTCGGCCGCCGGATTTCCAGTTGCATCGCCTCAGTCATGGTCTCGTCTCAAAAAAATCCAAATCCCAAAATCCAGATACCCAATCAAAATTCTTTCCATAGAAATGACGATGGTCAATACTACAGGTCCTTTTTATGGCGGATATCGCGTTGCCGAATCAGGTTCAGCTCGGGTAATTTCTTCTGCAAGTGCTCAAAGTTGATCTGAGGCAAGTCGGTCAGGAAGGACATGTCCGCCGGATTGCGAAGCGCCAGGCAAAGCCGGCCTTTGACCGTTTGGGCGAAAACCAGGAGTTCCGCCTCGCGCAATGTGACCTCGAAGGTGACGGTGCTGTAGCCTTTTGCCGCCCGTTCAGGCCGGTTGCCGGGACCGGGGATCTTGCGGGCTATTGACTGGCCGGTGGCCAGCACGGTGACGTCCTGGAGAACGGTCAAGGTGACGGTTTCCACCTCGCCGGCAAGTGTCGCGGAGGGAAACGTGAACGTGCCCAGGATATCCACCCGGTCGTTCGGTTTGATCATACTGCTGACCGACGACACGGTATCCACGGAAATGGAGATGGCGCGCATGCCGGCGGGGTTGATCATTTCGGCCAGGCCGGCTTCGCCCCGGAAGGGCACGTCCACGTCCGACCATTGGATGGGATTGCCCCGGGGGATGTTGAACAGCAGTTTTTTGCCGAAGATTTCACGAGCCGATTCCGGCAGTATGGCGCGGTCACCGACAGCGCTCTGGAACACAAGGTCCTTGGCCAGATCGGTGTTTTTTAGTGTTGACCCGGCAGGCAGATCATTGGCGGCCACGACGACATATATCTGACGGGATGCGCCCAGAATTTTTTTCTTTTCAAGCTGCAGATAGTTGCCGGTCAGCCAGAATGCGACGACGCCGGCGGCTATGGAAATGATCAACACCCATTTTTGTTTCATGCGCGTCTCCTTGGTAATGAAACTGTAGGCTGCAGTCTTTGGTCTTTTTCTGGAGTTTATTCCATTCTGAGCTGTTTATGCAACACTGTAATCGTGGATTCGTTCGAGTGCGGCGCAGCCTGTACCAGCACGTAGCAGAGGCTTGGGCCCTTCTGAAAGACGGCTATTCCACTATCCGCTTGATCGCGTTTTCCTGCGGCTTGCATTCGATGATAACCGTTTTGATCGAAGGCTGATTCAAGAAAGGACCAGACCGATTCCGGGCGGGCGGGGGCTGACGATATCTCCAACTGCGCGGCGGCTTCTTCGTCTTCCATGAACGATTGGGTGATACTGCCGGGATAAAAAGGCGCCGCATTCAGAAGATGCGTTGGGGGCGGCTTCAGCGACTGTTCATAATCGGCATGGGATTGGGTCAGCACGAAAACCATCGTGGGCGTTGATGTTCCCAGGTTCAGAACCAGGGTGCGGATGACCGCATCGGCGGTTCGAATTAAGCTCCAGCCGCCGGAAGTATTATGACGGAAAAGGGCGCCCGGATGCGCAGCGGTAAAGGCGGTCCTGAGTTTGGCCATGACGCTGGGGATCGCGTCCTCGCATCCCATTATTTTCAGATGTCCCCGACCGCCGTTGATGCGGATGTTCGATTGATAGATTCGCTGCCATCCGGGAGTCGTGTCAAAAATCGCGGAGCCGGTTCCCGAACGCCACTGCCAAAAAACCTTGCCGAAGGCGGGTAAGACCAGGGCCAGGATGGCCAGGCCGACGAAAATAGCTGTCAGTCGATGTTTCATGTTCTAACGCGGGCAGTGCCCGCCGCGTCACTACGCTTGCACTCCGCAAGCGGCGTGGCAACCCAGTGAAGATTTTAACCACGAAACACACTAAATACACGAAAGTCTCGTGCTTCGTAGCGAAGAAGCTCCGCTACTTCGCAGAGTAGCATCAGAGAACAAATCTTTCATTTTCTATTTTGGGATAATGACCAAATTTGACAAGCAGACCAAGGCGCAATCCGGTCGCTTTGAGGTAGTTGATGATCTGCAACCTTGGCTTTTCCTTATTGTCCAATCCACGCAGTTTGAATTCCTTTTCCAGGCATTCCTGATAGACGGCCTCAAGAAATCCATTGCCCTTTTCCGGGTAAACCTCAAAGCAGGCGCCCACTGTCTGGTAGCTCTCCTCGCGGTAGAGAACCTTATCCTCATCCATTTCGTGTGTCCTGTGTTTCGTGGTTACTCATGCTTCGGCTTAATTATCCGCATCCTCAATTACTTCCGAAGAACGTCGCGTGGTTATCTTGTTTTTTATAGCGGTTCCTAATGGTTAAGGCA
>JAHIJO010000019.1 GCA_018898455.1 Verrucomicrobiota bacterium
TATGGGACAGCCACTTGTGAAAAAACCCTTACCATGAATTAAAGACAAAAGATTCTTAATGCTGTTTTTCAACCGACACGGTTTTTCCCTTGTCGGGCCAAGCTGGTTTTTTCTAAAATACGCGCTATGGGATGGCAGTGGAATTCGTCTTGTATTCTATTCCAGCCAGTGATAAAGAAAGTGTCAGCAAAATGCAAACAAAGAGGAGGTAGGCTATGCCGGAAATTGAAATCGGATACGTGACGCATTATTTCAGTCAGGTCGGAGTGGCCGCCATCCAGCTGACTAATGGCGAGCTGGCTGTGGGCGACACCATTCATGTGAAGGGGCATACGAGCGACTTTACAACCCGGGTTGACTCCATGCAGGTGGAACACCAAAACGTGCCGGCAGCCAAGAAGGGCGAAGGCATCGGCATTAAAGTGCCCCAGCATGCCCGCGAACATGATAAGGTCTTCAAGGTAACGCCCTGATTTGCCGTCATCCTGTGGTGAGAGGGGGGGCGGCGATGAGGATGCGTTGCGCGGAACTTGCCCTGGGGGTTCTTGTCGGCTTACCCAACCAAGGCGGAAGCTAGAGCCGACTTGTGTTTCCAATGCGGCTCGCGATCATATCGCACCGAACGTCACGTTAGTTATGCTGGCGCCGGCGCAGGCATTTAACACGTCAATGACGCGATCATAACTTGTGCCGTCTTCAGCCTGGACCGTGATCATCGGCCTGTTATTCGCGGCTTCACTGGATAGTCGATACCGCGTCAGCGTTTTGACCAGCTCCGGCATTTCTTTGCCCTCGAACAGCTTTCCGTTCAAAACCACTTCGCCGCGCGCCTGCACCTCAATGATCTGTTCATCGGGCATTTCCAGGGCGGAGCCCTGATCCATCATGCCCGGGAGGGTAATTCCCAAGTCGGATTCCTTTCGGCCCAGTGTGGTCGTAATCATGAAAAAAATCAGCAGGAGAAAAACAGCATCAATCATTGGCGTCATATCGATATCTGCTTTCGGCCCGGCTGACGATAGTTGTGATATACGCATCGCGATTATTCCGATGTTAAAGACATATCCTGAGCATAAGTGCCGAAAATAACGTCCTGCACACCGGCGTTGGCGCAGGCCGCCATGGCCCGTCGAATCAGGGCAAAATTAACCTGATGGTCCGCCCGCAAATACAAACGCAAATTGGGTTGAATTTTTAACTGCGTTTCAATGGCGCGTTGGAGTTCATCGTCAGTTAAAAGATTGCCAAAGATCATAAACGGCTTGCTGTCGGAAGCCACTTGCCCGTCCTTGGCCAGCATTCCCTGGCGTAATACGTTGACCGTTCCGCGATTGCTGGGATCCTTCTGCTCGGCCGCATTTGAAGCCACCGGCAGGGTGACTTCCGCAGACTTATCCACCTTGGCCATGGTGGCGGCGCACATGAAAAAAATAAGGAGGAGAAAAACACAATCGATCATCGGCGTCATATCGATTTTTGGTTCATCACTGGATGATAATTTCAATCCGCGCATGACTATTCTCCAAATTCCGAGCATCCGCCCCGAAGGCGGCATTTTGCCTGCCGCAATGTTTCGGATCAGGTAGCTTCCGTTTCGGAAGCATCACTGGTTTCCATGATGGCATCCAGGATATCGCTGAAATGATGTTCCGAATCTTTCATCACCGAACTGAGAAGGTTTCTGAACAGGAAATAGGAGATCATGGCGGGAATGGCGACCAACAGTCCGGTGGCGGTGGTGATCAAGGCCTCGCCGATGTTGCTGGCCAGCAGCTCAGGTTTGCCCATGCCGCCCGCGCCGATTTTGTCAAACGCCCCGATCATGCCGCTGATGGTGCCCAGTAGTCCCCACATGGGCGCCATGCCGGTAATCAAGGAAAGGAAATTGATCCAGTAGCCATATTTGGTCTCCTCCCTACTCACCGCTTCGCCAATGGCCGCTTCCACTTTGGGCATTGATCCGGCCAGATCATTGGGTTTAATTTTATTCAAGCCGGCCACGAGCGATCGGGTAAAAAAAGAATCCGTGGCTGACGCCGTGTTCAACATCTGCTTATAGTCTCCCGTCCGGGCCAAAGTCTTCATCTGGGAAATAACTCCCTCCGGGATCATTTGCTTCCGGTTGACTCGCTGAAAATTCAATACCGTAAAGGCGACCAAGGCAAACGAACATGCCCCCAGCGGCCACATGGCCCATCCGCCTAATACGATCGTATCCCATAAGGTTCGTTTTTTTTCGATCTTGAGCGGGGCCGGGGTTGCCAGCGCCGTGGGACCAGCCGCCGTGCTGCCCGTGGTCTGGGACTGTCCGATTATTCCGGCGCTGGTCAGCATAAGAACGAAAACCAGAATCTTCAGAAGATGTTTGCTCATGGTGTTGTCTTTCCCTCTTGTGATATGGCGTTTGTTGTTGCGTTAGTGACGCTCGAAATTTCCGTTGTTTTTAAATATTCTTCGACCAGTTTATTCATATCCTCCTTGACATCGATTAAAGTCTTCCAATAATTTGCCCGCTCCTTGCCTCTAGTCAAGTTGTTTTTCATCATGAGCACCAATTGCTTCCTTGCCATGGCGCTCCAGTCGGTTTGTTCAAATAGGCGGACAATCTCATAGTACACATCTCTGGCCTGGTGCATCTCCTGCAATGCGTAATAACAGTTAGCGGAAAGCAGCAAGGCATCCGGAAAGGTCTCCATATCCTTGTTGTTGAAAACCAATGATTTAACAGCCGCGTCTATCGCCGCCCGATAGTCCTTTTGTTGATAAAGGATATCGGCTTGCACCAGCCAGTACAACCCGTAATCACTGTCGCCGATTTCCTCGCATACCTGTAATTTTGAAAATTCATCAGCGGCCGTCTCCAGCTTGCCCATGGCAACCAAACACTGAATGGCCTTGAGCCGGGCATTATTGGCGCGCTCAAACCATTGCGCCGCGCCAACTTGTTGGAAGATATTATAAGCCTGCGCATAGGCCGCGGCAGCCGCCTTCTCATTCGTTGCGCCGCCATTTTGCTGCAAGACCGTTCCGGATTTGAACAGATAGCCGGCCGCTTCCAGCGCCGGCTCCACCGCGTTATTGGTGGACAAATCAAGGTAGGGGATGGTCGGCGCAATCGCCTTGATAATGACCTTGGCGGCATCGGCCCAGCGCCGTTTCTTAACATGCGGGAAGACTGCAAACTCATCATACTGAAATTCAAATACGGCCTTCGTAATCGTATTGATATTGATGGTCGCCTGTCCGGCCGCCTGGCTCACCCCCGGGATGCGAAAAAAGATATCATTCCCTTTTCGTCCTATCAACTCGACGGTGCGGCCATCGCGCTCATGGCTTCGGAATAACTGAGTCTTGATCACCATGCTTGGCTTTACCATAGCCGCCGGCGGTTGCGCGCCGGGCGATGGGTTCTGCGTGTATGCCGGGCCACTCCACCCGATAAGTAGCATCACCAGTAAGGTGACCATGCCGCCCTGATTAATCATGACGTCTGTTTTTTGAGTTTTTCGCATAACTTCCTGGCTTCTGCCATTTCAGGTTTTGTTTGAAAAGCCGGCTGGGCAATCATCTCTTCCAGAACCTCAATGGCTTTTTGTCTTTCGAAAATCAGTTCCAGACATGCCGCCCGTTTTAAATAGGCCTTGGCGGTCCAGTCGGTATGACCGCTGTACATAACATATATCCGTTCGTAGAATGCTGAAGCTTCCCGGTACTTCTTCTGGGCGCGCAGAACTTCGGCTCGTCCAAAAAGGGCCTCCGGCCACAATTTTTTCCAATCCTTGGATTCCGTCACCTCTTTGTAAGCCCGGTCCGCTTCTGCATAATCCCCTTGCTTCAGATACAGTTTGCCGAGAAGCAGACGCGCGTCTCCCGCCTCCAGGCTGGCGGCAAATATTTCCCGAACCACTGTCAGATGCATTATCGCCGCATCGTCATCTTCGCGCCGGATGGCATCCTTGGCGATTAGCATGCGCGCGCGGAGGGCATAATCCGTCTCGGTAAAATCGGCGACGAGCTTGTTCGCCGCCTTGATGGCCAGATCCCGGTTGCCGGCTTTCGGTGCTTCTTCCTGCATCAGCTCCAGGATGCCGGCGCTGGCCACCTCGATGTTGGTGTCCTGCAAGATGGATTTGGTGAGCTTGGCGCGGGCGGCTTCATCGGCGTCCGGATCGTAAAGCAAAATCCGATCGATGCGCAAGGCAAGCGTCTTTTCATTTTTAGAGACCGCATCCCGGCGGAGATTGTTCATGTCGCGCCAACAGCTCTTGGCGATTTCCTTGCCCGCCGTCCGGGTGCGGCCGACCCATTCTTCGAGGATTAAATCAATACCCAGTTCCTTCCGATCCTTGCCGAACTTTTCAATGGCGCGGCGATAATAAGCCAAGGCGGCTTCCTGCTGTCCCTTTTCCCAGTAGGCGTTGCCCACCCAGTAAATCGCCATCGGGATATTGGATTCCGGGCGATTGCGCTCAATATACGCCTCGAAATGACTGATGGCATCATCATATTCTTTTAATTCCATCAGGATTTCACCGCAACGGAACATCGCATAATTGTAGAGCTCGATATTGAGGCCCGGATCATCCCCGGCCATTTGGTAGCGTTTCACGGCCTGCGGCAATACGGTCATCACCCCCGCGATATCTCCCAGGGAAAGATAAGCTTCACCCCGCAGCTTGCTTTGGGGATAGCGGTCCAAAAACGCCAGAAATTTTGGCTCGGCCTTCGCGAAAAGACTGAGGCCAAAATCACAGGTGGCGCTCCGGAAACAAGAGTCTTCCACATATTGCGAATCCGGATGTTCCGCTATGATTTGATTGAAAAAGATCTCCGCTTCCTTGTATTTCTTGTCGAACATATTGGCCATGCCGAGCCAGTAGGTTGCGTCGGCGAGACGATCATTACCGGGGTATTGCGTGTTCAGATTTGTCAGCCATTTGACTGAGTTGGTAAACTGCTCTTCCATGAAGTAAGCATAACCGATGATAAACATACACTCGGCGACGTAGGGGTGATTTGTCATGACCACCAGCGCGTTGGTGAGCGTAGTGATCGTGTTGGGCCAATCTTGCCTTGAAGAATAGATTTGGCCGCAGTTGAGCGTTACATCGCCATAATACTCGCCGGCCGGATAGCGCGTCATGTATTCGTCGCCGATTTCCAGCGCCCTGTCCTGGGGATGCACCTGGGCGGCGCTGGAAAATGACAGATAAAGGCATTCTTCAACACGATTGGTCGCCGCCGCGTCCTGGTAGAGATAATAAAAAAGATCGCGTGCCTCGCGGTTCCGGTTGATGCTCTGATAGGAGCGCGCGATGCGGTAGAACAGTTCCGAATCGTAGTCTTTGACCTCCGCGATGGCCTTTAGCTCTTGCTCCACTTCCCCCAGGTTCTCCTGGGTGCGCAACAATTCACGCATTTTATAACTGCTGTTAAGTTTGCGCAGGTATTCGATCCGTTGCGTCAGGTAGTCGCGATAGTTTTCACAGTTGGCCTGCAGCACATCCTTGGGATAGATGATTCGGTAGACCCACAAAGCGTTGCGGCTTCTTTCATCCTCGAACAGTAAATCGCCCGCCTCCAGGGCCGTCATATTGAGATACACGCTGCGCGCAGCGAAAGAGTTGGGGTGCAGTAAATACCCCGTCATTTTGTAAGCCTTATCCAGCTCCATGTTTTTCAGATAACTGGCGACCAGGATGGAAGCGGCCCAGTTGCGGCGCAGGAAATCCGGCGCATCCTGCACGATCCGCTCCAGAAACTTGCTGGCCTCTTTCCAGCGATCTTCGGATAGATGACATTTTGCCATGGAGCAGTAGATATCCGTTGTCCAGTCCGCATTGAAATCGTATTTTTTCAACGCCTCGGCGTAAGCTTTGAGCGCCGCCCCAGTGTTATCCTGGAAGCGCAGCGCTTCAGCCCGATACACGGCCACCTCCTTGGCGTGAACACCCTGGCGATACTTCTTCGTATAGGCGTCAAATGTGGTTTCCGTCTCGGCGAAACTACCCGTTAGAAAATAGGACATCCCCAGGTTGAAATAGACCAGTTCCAGCTCCATAACGACCGCGGGTGTTTTACTCTCCCCCAACAATTGGATTAAACTCGAGAGATAGGGAATCGCCAGTTTGTAGTCGCCCTGCGATAAAGCGGTGGACGCTTTCATGTGCAATTCCCTTGGGGTATCCTGAGCCAGCCCGGGCTGGCCGATCAAAAGACCGGCCAGCGCCAGGGTCACAACTGCAAGGGCGAACCGGCGCGGTCGGCGATTCGTTGAGGATGCTGATCGATAATATCCGGTCATAAATAGATACATGGGAATATCAATTCTGGCAACACCGGCTTTACGCCGGCGCAAGCCGGGCTAAACCCGGTTCTACCTGAAAAAATTGCCTCTTTAGGTGCCTAATCGAACCAGGCGTTCTCCTATTCTACGACTTTCCATACTACGGCGTTGGGGCTGTTTGTTCCAACGTCTTGTCCCGGACGATATTTGCCCCGGTCATTTGTAATGATTGACCAGGCCGCTTTCCCTTTGCGGAAAGCGGTGATCTTCATTCGCGCCACAGTCACCGGCGCATTGGTCTGCAAATTGGTATCGCCGGCTATATCACAAAAACGCTGGGCTCCCAGTTGAACAAAAAAACTTACATAGCAGTCCACGCCTTTAACCATTTTGATATTCCGCTGGCGAGAGGTATATATTCCCGCTTCGCAAATCTGATTCGTTTGCCCGCCGTCCGGCGGGTCAGATTTGATTTGGATTTCCCGCACACCGTTCCCGAAGGTTATCACTACGGCGGAAAGAAACAAGCTCCATACTAAAATCAGCGTATTCCGGTTATGGTACATTGTTCGGTGGCCAATTGTTATTCTTTACATCTTTTTTGGGTTTGCTGGTTATCCGATGGGTGTTTGCGAGTTCCGCTTCGGTCTTGGCATGGCCGCCGACGAGGCGATAGTTTCCCTTGAAATACTTGGCCAGCCCCTTCAAAAAATCTGCGCCCGGTTTGTCGATGGCATAACCGACGCAATGAACCACCGGCGCCTTCTTTCCCCCTTTCTTGACGTAAAGTGCCGTATAAAGAGTGGTAAAGTGAGTAATAAAATCCCCCAGCGACCACCATAATAATTTATCGTCCGGCACAGGCCTGGGGGTCAATGCCGGTTCATCGTGCCATTCCCGCCGCATTTCCCAATGGCCTTCGGTTGCCTCCCTGGCCGGAACGCCTTCTCTGCGCCTGGTCGCCGGCGTGCCCGGCACCCAGACTCTGACTTCTCTGACAGCGTCACCGGCATGGTCCGCTCTTGATCTCGCCCGTACTTTGAGGGCGGCGGCGTTCTCCCTTTCCCATTCGGCAACCCTATTGTCCCAGTCCTCTTTCTGTTGATCCGTCAGTTCCCTTTTGACGCGCGGCAACCCGTCGCTGATGATCAGGATTGTGTCGGCCCCTTGCTCAAAAGCGCCGGTCAGCGCCAAGTCCAGACGGGTGGTGCCGCCAAGCGCGCGCAAACCCAAGTTGCTTTGCTGCAAGTTGCCGCTGGTTAAACCCCAATCGCCCCGCGCATTAAATGGCGCCAGCCAATTCTTGGCCTTCTGTTTATTTTCCAGGCTGGCGATCATCAAATTAGTGGAACAGGAACTGGCCGCATCGGCAAACACAATCACATTGAACAGCCCCTGTTCCGACAGTTCCTCAATCACCGCGTTGATTTTATCCTTTACGCGTTGATAACCGGGCTCGCCATCGCGAATGTCTTCGACCATGCTCTCCGATACGTCCACCATGATGACGACCCGATCGGCGCGGCCCTTGATGCCAAAGAAATTATACGCCGATACGCCCTGACCAAACCCGCCGAGCCCATATCCCATGCCCAAGCCGACCCCCATTCCGACGCCGCTTACGGTCGAAAATTTAGGGGAAAAACTGGTCTTGACCGACTTGGAATCAACCTTGATCTCAGGCAACGCAAAGGACGATCCCTTCATCGCGACCAGGCGGGGAGTCATGGAGGGGCGACTGGAACTGCGCTGGCGTTTTTGGACCTTGACCTGGTGTTCCAGTTTACGCGGCTCGAACGACCGCATTGGCGGCGGCTGGCCGACGAAGGTTGTATCGCGGTTGGAAAAAACACGGCTCACAACAACGATTCCGGCGGCGAACAGTAAGATCACATGAAACACCGCCGCAATATAAAAACTGCGCCGCGCCGTTTTATTGAACGAAGGAGTGGGTTTTTTTAATCCAGGCAGGGCGGCTGGGCTACTAAGGGCGCGGGAGCTTTTTCCTTTGGAAACTGCGGTGGCGGCATCCTGATGATTCCGGCTTGGCGTCGTCCCTGATTGAGGCGCGGTGGTACCCGGTTTTTGCTGATGATCCCGCGATGCCCCGGCCGCAGCGGCAATTTTAGCCGATTGCGTCTGTTTGCCGCGTTCCAGAAGGATAATGTCCGCCAATACCTTTTCCCATGTCTGGTAGCGCTCCTCTGGCGCTTTGGCCATCATTTTTAAGATCAAGCGCGTGGTTCCGACCGTCAGGTCGGGATTACGGGTCTGAGGATTTTCAACCGTTTCATTGATTCGGCGTTTTTGCATACCCTCCGGGGTGCTGTCGCTAAAAGGCATGCTGCCGGTCAGTAAATGATAGAGCGTGGCCCCCAGGGAATAAATATCAGAACGACAATCCAATGTACTTTGGCCGGAAGCCAGTTCGGGGGACATGTACTGGAACATGTGCGCCAGTGGCGGTTGCTGTTGATTATCCGGAGGATAAGAACTGGCGCAGCGCGCAATATGCGCCAGACCAAAGTCGGCCACCTTGGTGGTTCCACTGTTGTCAATCATGATGTTGTCGGGCTTGATATTGCCGTGAACCAGATTGGATTTCTTCCGGGCAAAGCGGAGCGCGTCCGCCACGAAATGGACGATGACCAGGGAGTCCGACTCCGATAAGCGGCCCGAGCGTCGCAGCCACTCGCCCAAACTGTAGCCGGAAATATAGTCCGTGACCAAATAATAGCAGCCGGTCGTTGGTGTCTGTCCGAAGTCAAAGACTGGAATAATGCCGTCATGTTTCAGTTCGGACGCAAGCTTGATGTCCGATAGGAACCGCTTGGCAGCCTCGGGATCGCTGAATAAATGTGCCGACAGAACCTTGATTGCCACCAGGCGTCCCAAAGAAGTCTGCCGTGCTTTCCAAACCGCCGACATCCATCCGCGCCCCAACAACTCGATCACTTCGTAGCCTTCAATCGCGGGGAAATCCGCTTTGCTGTCATCGCCGGATGCTGGATTTGGAGGCATAATAATACCTGGTAACTATAATGCTCGTGTTTATATACAAATTACAGGAAAACGGGATCAAGTCAATCCCTTTTTTTCTGCAGACAGTCTCGGGTAAGTAGAATTCCTTCGCCCCAGGTTCGCCACAGACAAAATGTCTCCCCCATGAGATCGAGTTGCTTGCCCATTATGTTGTGGGCCTCGCGTTTTCCGTCACCGGTTCTCCCGCAGGGACGGGATCTTTTTTTTCTTCCCGGGGAAGAGGAGATGGAGGGGGGGGCGGAGTCGGCAACGCCACGGTCTGCGGTGATTGTGATGGCTGGCTGGGACCGTTGACCAATCCGTTGAGCCGGGCAAGGCCCTGTTCGCGCCAGGAAGCCAATGCCCGTCCGCCATCCTCGGCCAGGCTGATGGTCCAGGACGCCCCTTGGGCAAGCCATCCGGAGATGGCCTGCCTGTCGAAGGAGAGGGGGGACGCAATCCGGAGCGGGGAAAAGGCGATTCCCCAGAACAGGAGGAGAAGGAGAAGAAATCCTGTTGCCCATCGGAGGGCAAGGGTGGAAAACCGGCCCTTCTGTTTCGGGCTATTGAGGGACGCAATTGCCTCCCGGACGATCTTGCGGGAGATGCGGGTTTCTTTTTCGGCGTAGGCCACCAGGAGCGTTCTGCTCATGATCTTGTTGATCAGGCGGGGATACCCCTTGGTGAAACGCCAGAGCAGGTCTGTGGTGGCGAAGGAGCGCGGCATTTCATAGACCCCGCTTTTCTTGAAACGGTGGAGGATGTAGCTGACCATCTCCTGTTTTGAAAGGGGGGAAAGGGATTCCATGATGGAGACCCGCTGGGCAAGCTGACGCATGGTGTTCTGGGCCAGCTTGTCGCGCAGTACCGGCTGA
>JAHIJO010000182.1 GCA_018898455.1 Verrucomicrobiota bacterium
AAAGAATTTGGAATTGATGATGATTTTGAAAGGATTGATGGGGGTTACAAGGGGTTAACCACTTGCGTTGAGCGGATAACCCATTGGGTTATCCGCCCAACGCGCCGTCTTTTCGCCAATGCCGTGTCAGCATTGACGAAAAGTGAATATTGCGCGATTTTCGCGCAATATTCAGGTAATAATACCAACTGGAACCGGCGTTGGCCAGCAGCCACCAGTCGGCCAGGTTTGTTTGTCCCTCCGCGTTCAGTTGAATAGTCAGCGCGAGCGTATGGCCTTCAACGATTTTTACCGCGCCACCACCGCCATTGGCCTGAATGGATGGCGTACCTGACGCGCTTACGGATATCATCACCGCGGAAACAATCCCGATTAGGCTTTTGCATAATGGTTGCCTGGCCGTCCTCCTTAAGACTGTATTTTCGTTGTTGATAGTTGAGGGGACCTTAAGGTCAAATCTTAGAAGTGATCGGATTGCCCTGGACCAGGATCATCAGAACCGGATACCCATATCGATGAACTCGGTTTTTAACCCGAAGCGCGATGACAACCGGCGCGCCAGCGCTTTGACGCCGAACACTTCCGTGGCATAGTGTCCTGCAAAAATGGCATTGATGTTGTATTCCTGGGCCAGGTGGTAGGCCAGCAGTTTGGGCTCACCGCTGATGTAGACATCTATTCCCTTTTGTCCGGCTTCATCAATCTCCGCGGCGGCGGCGCCCGAAACAATCGCCACGGTCCGGACCCTGCGCTTGCCAAAGTCCATCGTGCCGACCATGTTACCAACGACTTGCTCAACGCGTGATTTAAAGGCGGTATAAGGCATCGCTTCCGGTAACGATCCGCAGAACCCGATGGGTATCCCGTGATAGAGGCCGAAGGGTTTCAGGCGCCGCAAGCCCAAAGCTTTGGCTATCTGCGCGTTATTGCCGAGGCGCGGATGTGCGTCCAGGGGAAGGTGACAGGCATAGAGGGCCAGGTCATGGTCCAGGAGAAACTTCAGCCGCCGGTAGTTGAGCCCGCTGATGCGCTTCAACGAATCACCCCAACTCAGGCCGTGATGGCAAATGACCATTTGGGCTTTGCGTCGGGCCGCTTCTTCGAAGAACGCGAGCGAGGCATCAACTCCGGCGACTACGCGGGAAATCTTGCCGGAATTCTCCACCTGTAACCCGTTGTGGGAATCGTCCGCAAACGCCTTGAGGTTGAGTTCCCGGTCAAGAAACGACACAATGGTTTCAAGCGATTTCATGGGACAGTCTTTCGAACGGTTCGCCGCCCGCGCACCATAACTATGGCAGATTGCGTCAGGACATTCAAGACTTGTCCCGCCCGCGGGTTCAGACGCAACCCGTTTTGCCCAATCAGCGTCTCCAGCTTGGCATATTTAATGCTCATTAAGAGGGGGGATATGATTGTCCATTCGATCAGGAAGGAGATGCCATGAATCTTATTATTTTTCTGCCGGATCGAGGGGGTGCCGACCTTATATCGCCCATATCATGCTTGGCCTCGCTCTTGCGCTGGACGGGATATGCGCGGCCGGCGCCCAGGACCTGATGGAATTCCGGCTCGTTAATGACTGGGAATATCCGGTGAGCGGCGGGTTGGCCTCGAATATCATGCGCCGCTCTACGGGACAGCCGGGGATTTGTTCAATGTTGATTCGGCGGTGGCGCTTTACCTGGCCGCCGGGGTTCCCTTCTACGGTCGCTCCTGGAAAAATGTACCGGCAACCAACAACGGGTTGCACCAGCCGGCTAATGGCGTCCCTTATGGTTCCTGGGATGACACCGGCATGTTCGACTATAAGGACATTGTCGGGTTGCTGGCCGGTTCCCGGCAATTTATTTCCGGTTCTGGGACGCCACCGCCCAAGCACCCTTCGTCTACGCACCCGCGCTGAATAACGGCATGTTTATCACCTATGACGATCCCGAGTCGATTCAAGGAAAAGTCAGCTTTGTCCGGGAGCATCACCTGGGCGGGATCATGATCTGGGAACTCAGCGGTGATGCCCGGGCGGACAACGCTTCACTCTTAACCGCTAGTTATCAGGGATTCATGTCCCCTTAACGGTAATCCCGGGCCACACCAGAAAGGCTGGATTCCGGATAAGCGGGTTTTCTGTATTCGAATGAAAGAGTTTTTATTGTTACTTTCAATTAAATGCGAGTTGACCGCGGCACCTCCGTCAAGCATCGCCCGCCAGGTATGAATTGCGAACAGTCCACTCTTTCACACCCCACCCCCGTAAACGCTCAATGCTAATCCGGGGGTTGACCCAATCCCCTCTTATCTATGGCGCAATGGTGACCGTGGCGCTGTCATAGATCACATCCGGGTCCAGGATGCCGTTGAGCGTGTCCACCCCGAAATAGAACGTATAGATTCCCGCCGGCAGGCCGGTGGTATCCAACACCACAGCCGATTGCAGGCCGAACAGACCACCCTGATACACCGGCAAGCAGTCGTCCAAGGCACTCGCCGGAGTCCATACCATGCCGCTGTTCAGATAATAAAGGCCGGCGGGCGAAGATGCCACCACCCACCAGTCAACGGGATACCCCGCGTACGTCGCTGGATTCATGCTCACCGTGACCACCAGATCACTCCCCTCGGCCAAGGTCACCGGACCCGCCGCGCCGTTCAGCCGCACGTCCGGACCGAACAGCACTTGGCCTATGGCATACTCGCTGAACGCGCTCGCGCCGCCCGCGTTTGTTGTCTTAATCCAGTAATAATAGGGCGTTCCCGCAGTCGCCGCCATATCGTCGTAGTTCGTCCCGGAGATGCCCGTCCCGATGCGCGTTGCCTGGCTCGTGTCGTTACTCGCCCCGCGCCAGACCTCGTAGCCGGTCGCGCCGGAGGCGGCGTTCCAGCTCACCCGCACCCGGTCAATGTAGAAATCATAGGTTGCGGCAATCCCCGCGGGTGACTGCATAACCTCAAACACATAGGCCGCCCCCTGGTTCGTGTTTACACCCCGCGCGCCGATGACAGCGGTGTCCCCGTCACTGCTCACCGCCACGGCACAGCCAAATACGTCCAGCGGGACCCCGTCCGCGGCAATCAGTTTCGCCTGCTCAATTAACACGTCTGCCGATATAAGGCCTCTTTCAGCAGACGCGCCCATATAAATACTGCTTCCCACCACGCACAACCAGGTCAATAATAATTTTGTCTTCATAATATCCTATCTTGAAAATAGCAGGCGTAAAGCCTGCTGTATACTGATTGCGTTCCTGAAAAACTCGAACTTCCATCCCCACCATTCTTTATGAAAGAAAGATAATCCCTTTCCTGTTTATTACCTGAATATTGCGCGAAAATCGCGCAATATTCACTTTTCGTCAATGCTGACAAGGCATTGGCGAAAAGACGTCGCGTTGGGCGGCTAAACCAATGGGTTATCCGCTCAACGCAAGTGGTTAACCCCTTGTAACCCCGCATTAATGCGGGGTTACGACGGCCCGGAGGGTGAAAATTGCACGCCTCCGTGCAATTTTCAGGTATTAGATTAATTAACTTCATTCCAGTTTCACCCGCGGATCGACCAGGGCATAACAGATATCCGCAACCAGGTTCGCAGCGACAAACAGGATGGAGCCGATCAGCACCACGGCGCGCACGACGTCGATATCCGCGGAGTTCAGGGCGTTGACGCTAAGATAACCCAGCCCGGGAATGCCGAAAAAACTTTCCAGCAGGAGACTGCCGGTGTAGAGGAACGGCAGGGCGATCACCACATTGGTAATGATTGGAATCATCGCATTCTTGAGCACGTGCCGGAACAGGACGCCGCTTCGGCTGACGCCCTTGGCAAACGCGGTGCGCACATAATCCCGGTACATTTCATCCAGCATGATCGTGCGGTAAAACCGGACATTGGCGCCCAGTCCGCTGACCACGCCGATCGCCACCGGCAGAACCAGGAAGCGCCACGATTCAAATCCCCAGAGGGGAAACCAGTGCAGGCGGTAGGCCAGCAGGTACTGGCCCGCCACGATCCAGACCAGGTAATTGATGCTCATCAGCGCCACCGAGAGCACGACAAAGAACCGGTCGATGAACGCGTTCCGATAAAAGGCGCAGACCAGCGCCAGGCCAATGGACACGATCAGCTCCACGAGCAGGATCGGAATGGTCAGAGCCAGCGAAGGCAAAATTCCCTGCCGGAGCAGGCGGGACACCGGCTGGTTCATACTGCTGGACACGCCGAAATCCAGCCGGGCAATCTGCCGGAGATAAAACACCAGCTGGGAATCCAGCGGATGCGTCCCGCGACGCCGCAATGACAGGGACCTGATTTCCAACGGCTTGTCCTTGACTTTGAACATCAGGCTCATAGAGCCGGAACCGGCGGGAACCGGAAGGCGCAGGGTCGTCCATTGCGGCGAACACGGAATCGGAATCCGCCGCCGTTCGACCATCTCTGCGTCATCGATCTTTGTTGTGGCCCGCGTCAGGAACTCCGCATCCCCGCCGGCGGCCAGGCGATAAACGATCGCCAGTTCATAGCGGGTTTCGGGGAGCAAGGGAAACGCCAGGGGCACGGAATACAGGTTGTTGCCTTCCAGGATCAGCCGGCCCGGATCGCGCCCGGACGCCCCGGCATGTGCCGTTCCCGGCACGTTACGCCACGGGCCAAGCGCGCGGTCGAATCTCAGGTTCTCCATGGCCCGGGTCTTCGCCCACCAGCCGAACAGGAGCGGCTTATTGAACCCGCGCTGTTCGTCAAACTCCTCCAGCGCCTTCGGGCTGACATGTTTGCCCAGAGTCATCGAGGCCGGACTGCCGCCGACCATGTTGAACAGGACAAACGTGATCAGGATAACCCCACCAACCGTCGGAATCATCTGCAGACAACGTTTGATAATGTAACGGATCATAAGATGTTGGATTACAGGCCTATCCATTCGCCGGGCTTTTGACGGCCAGGCGCGCTGACCGCCCTACCTTTTGAAATTCCCATACCTGGACATAGCCCTTTACGCGGCGAGTGCCGGCCGGCGTTGATCGCGCAGGGGACAGACCAGGTCGTTTCATTGTTGACGTTCATCAAATTCAAACCTATCCTTGAAGCAATAGAGTAGGATTCAGCCACCGGTGGGTCTGTCTGTAGCATAAAATTGTTTCTGTCTGTTTATACTATACAGAATTATCATATTGCAATATGATAATTCTGTCTAATATATGTTGAGCGGCGCGTTCTCGCGCCGACTTAGGTGGCCCGCGCTCAGCTCGCCGTTCGGCAAAGGAAGAATATGATGAGCACCAAGAATCCCTACGAGCGATTTCGCGGTAACGACCTAATCCTTAGGGACGAGTTAGCGATCGACCGAACGATCTTGGCGAATGAACGTACCGTACTTGCATATCTCCGCGGGGCAATCTCCCTGATACTTGTAGGCATCACTTTTGTGCATTTCTTCGAGACAGGGCTACTCGGGTACGTCGGACTTGCTTGTGTTCCATTCGGTGTAGTTGTAGGGATCTTTGGCTATGTTAGATATCGAAAGATGGACAAGGCCATTCGAGACGTCAGGAGCTCCCTTATTCAGCAAGCAAACAAACCAAATGCCGAACAACGGAGTCCAGGCGATTCTCAACCCGCGGGTTGAGAACGCCTGACTCCGAGCGTGTGCGCCGGACATGTCGTGTTACTAGGAGGTGACCTGCCCGCAGTGCTACAGCGTTGCCGGCGGGATTGTCAGGAAAGAGCGGCCGGCCATGTCGCGGCACAATCTTCCCCTATTTCCCGGCCAAAGCCGCCCGCCGCTTCTCACCGTCCACGCGGTAATACTTGGCCATCCCGAATGGGAAATCGTGCAGCTTGACGTTCTTTACCCAGGCCTGCTGCAGCCCGTAGGCCAGCGGCAGATGGGTGAACAGCCAGGGGCAATCCTCGATGACCAGGTTCGCCATCTGCCGGTACCGGGCGGTGCGTTCCGGTGAATCCGGCATCAGCCGCACCTGCTCGTACAGGCGGTCAAACGCCGGATTGGAATAATTGGTGCGATTGGGACCGGGCGACGCATTGGGGCTGTAGAATAACTGCAGGAAATTCTGCGCGTCGGGATAATCGGCCGACCAGCTCAGACGAAACATCTGCGCCTGGCGGCGCTCGATTTTGTCGAAAAATGTCGGCTTGTTATTGTACACCGGCTTGATAACCACGCCGATCTTAGCCATGAAATCCACGAGTAATTCCGTGGACTGGCGCAGTTCGGCGCTGTCCGCCGACGCCAGTTCAAGGGTCAGTTGGAGCCGCCGGCCCGTCTTGGGATCGACGCCCTGGGGATAGCCGGCTTCCCCCAGCAACTGCCGGGCCCGGTCCAGATCGAAGGGGAACCGTTCCGGACTCAAATCCGCACCGGCCAGACCCGGTGGAATGGGACCCGTTGGACGGATGATCCGCTGGTTATGAAAACGAATCCAGCTTTCAGTATTGAAGGCGCACGTCAGCGCCTGGCGCAGTTGGCGATTAGCGCCGACTACCGGATCGTTCATATTAAACCCGATAAAATATATTTCCAGCGTCGGACGCAACACCAGGCGGATACCGCGCGCTTCCAAGTCCCGGTTTAACCGCCGGTCCGGCGTCACGACGGCTTCCCAGTTATCGCGCGAGATGGCGCCAAACCGGTCCAATTGTCCATCCAGGAACATCATCCACTTCGTGGTGTCGTCGGCAATGACGTATTCGACAATCCGGTCCAGGAAAGGAAGCGGCCGGCCGGCATCGGCCAGCAATCCTTCGATGCGATCCTCCTCGGCCCCGGTTCCGGGATAACAATCTCCGCGGTTGGTTGCGGCCCATTTCGGATTCCGGGCATACTCAACGCGGTAATTCCTTTGCCAGGATTGAAGGATGAACGGCCCTGTACCGATCGGATGGTTGACAAAATCGCGTCCGTAAAACTCCACCGCCTCACGGGGCACGGCAAAGGCGTAGGGCATGGTCAGTACCCAGAGGATCTGGGGATACGGCCGCTTCAGGGTTATCGTCAGCGTGGCGGAATCGCCGGCGCGCAGGCCCGGGATGGACTGCGAATAATCGGTCGCTTCTGCCCCTCCCGATGCGGCCCGGAATTCATCCAGGCCGACGATGCGATCCTGGAACGCCCAGTATCCCGTCGAGGCGTTTTTCAGATCCGCCACGCGCAGGATTGCATAGACAAAATCCCGAGCCGTCAGTTCGCGGCCTTTGCCGCCAGTGGCCGTGAAACAGGGATCGTCCTGAAAATAGATGCCGCGGCGGATTGTGAAGACATAGGTCAAGCCGTCCGCGGATACCTCGGGCAACGTTTCCGCCAGCAGGGGCTCCAGGCGGTAGGGGCGATCCAGGTAGGCATACTGCAACAAACCTTCATAAATCCGGCTGACGGCCAGGGCCGAGACAAAGTCGCCGGCCTTGACCGGATCAAAACCGCGGATGCGGGTGGTTTCGCCGAAGAGGACGGCTTCGGACTTATGGCGCTCAGCGCGCCATGAAGCGGCGTCGGGATTCACCCGGCCGCATCCGGCCAAGGCAGCGCAGACTGCCAGGAGCAACGGAAAAACGGCGCGAATGATCCCTGGATAAAGAATTCCTGACTTCAGCCACATGCAGGAAAGGATAACAGGATTATCGGGATGGAAAAAGGATTTCCTATTCGATCATTCGTTTCAAGTTCAGACTTCCTGATCCGCGCTTTTTCAGGCGCGGATCAGCGATTCGATCAACAGCCTGTCCCATAGCGGGTTACAGTAATCCAACTCCTCCTGTCGCCGCTCATCGTCTATTTGTCTTTCCGGAAAATGATTTGGCA
>JAHIJO010000183.1 GCA_018898455.1 Verrucomicrobiota bacterium
CGGCCGCCAAGGATATGGACCCCAATACAACCATTAGTACCTTATCCACCAGAAACCGCTATGAAAAACAAGAAAACATCAGCAAAGACTTTCTGATCATAATCCGTGCCAATCCGTGTTCATCCGTGGTTAAAAAAATCTTTGCTGATGTTTTCTTGTTTTTCATAGCGGTTTCTGGTGGATAAGGTACTAATGGTTGTATTGGGGTCCATATCCTTGGCGGCCGAAAAAGCTGTTACCGACTCGAAAGAGTCAATCGAAGTCAATGCCAGAAAAGCGGGAGGCCGGAAAACAGCCGTCAAAGGGCGTATTCTCTCGGAGGTCGGCAAGCTGGCAGATAAGACTTTCGACTATGCCACTTCAGCCAGTAATAAGCTGCACGGATTCGTGACTTATTCCATCCCTCAGGAAAAAGACGGCGAGCGGCCTTATGTTGCCTATATATATCTGAACTGGGGTGACCTTGATGATCTTATCCCCCGCTGTTCAAGTAATTTTTATCAGAACTGGGATGGCCAGGTGAAGGTCCAGGAAGCAGGCTACTGCTCGGTCGTTCAGGAATTTGCATTTGATAATGCAGGCAACCATGAGCCTAAAGTGGGATCCGGAGTGGACAAGCTTCTTAAAGATGAAACCTCATCGCAAGTTCGCTGGCTGTCCGGTATCGTCGGTGCCACGGACGGACTTCTGGTGAAGATAGCGATGCAGAAACCTGAGGCCCGCGGCGAAATAAAGGCCGGAACCTTCAGCATCCCTTTCGAAATCAGGCCAAAGACCGATTCTGAAGGCAAAAAGGACAAGAATCCGGAATTCAACATTCAATAATTACGTCCGATGGCCCGCGCCGCCGCGGTGAACTCTGGGGCTTTTTTGCAGCCCAGGAATATACGCTTGTCAGCCCCCGGTTCCACGACGAGTTCCTATTTCAATATCAACTCCCGATCATGAAACACTTCGGTCTGACCTACTACGGCTGTTGCGAAGACTTGACCGCCAAGATTGGCATGCTGCGTCAGTGCCCCAACCTCCGCAGCATTGCCGTGGCGCCTGTGGCGAACGCGCGGAGTAGATTGGTTGGGACTACGTGCTGTCTTGGCGACTCAACCCGGCGGAGATGGTTTGCGATGGTTTCGACCAAGTCCGGATTCGCCGGATAATCGGCAAAGAGTTGTGCCAGACCAGTGACAACATCGTCCATCTGTTCCTTAAGACTGTCGAGACCGTGGAAGGCGATCCCGGGTGTCTGGCTCATTGGGTCCGTGTGAATCGTGGAATTAGAAGAGCAGCTTGAATTCACCCACCTCGGCCCCGCGCCGGTTGAGGATCTTCGGTGTCAGGCCGCGGATTAGCGCCTTGGCGTCGGCAGTAGCGATCGCCCCGGCGCGATGCAAGGCTTCGAACATGACTGGGCGCGCCGGCAGGGCGGAGCCGTCCTCGATCTTGAGCGCAGCCCCAATGCCCTTGCCGATGACGCCTGCCACCAGGTAACCGAAGCCGCCACACTTGGTTAGGACGATATCACGTCCCGGCAGGAATTCATGGTAGTCTGATTCGCCCGTCATCTCCGGGTGAGCGCACATGGCCCGGACGATCCACGCTGCCGCCTCGTGTCGGGGGCCCGGCGGGAACGAATCGGGCGTGGCAAGCCGGGCATAAACCCTGGCTGCCATGTGGATAGGCGAGAAAAAAATCGGCGCCCCGCATCCGTCGACGGCAACCGCCACGTCGGCCGGGTTCATCCCGGCCAGCTCCGAGAACACAGCGAGCACGCGTTGCTGGTACGGGTGCCATGGCTCCCAGTAGGATTCCAGCGACAGGCCCAGGTGTCGGATGGCCGCCAGCATGCCTGTGTGTTTGCCCGAGCAGTTATCTATTACGCCGGACCCGCATATCAGCGCCGATTCCGCGAGCCCCGCCTTGGCAAGCATCGAACGCACGCCGGCGACCTGCGGTTCCTTGCCCGAATGCGACGCGCAGATGAGCGCCAATTCCACATCGTTGAACCCGTAGGTCTGTGCCGCACCGGACTCGATGGCGCACAGCGCCTGAGTGGGCTTCGCCGACGAACGCACACAGGCGATGAAATCCGGTTTACCGGCAGAGTAGAGAATGCGGCCGTCGCGGTCGCAGACCACAACCACGCCTCGGTGCAGGTTGTCCACGCAGCCGCCGCGCGTGATCGCCGCCAACGGCACAGATCCGGTGTCGGACCCGGCAAATCCAACGGGTGCCTTCCTGCGCGGCGTCAAAGTGTCTCTCCGCCTCGGATGTTCGGACTTGGCCCTTTTCTGCGACATGTTGTCACCCTTGGAATGTCTTCTTGTGCGGGAAACGACTCCTCTCAATTTCGGCCGGTATGATAGCGGGTTGTGCTGTTTTTGCAACTCGAAAACTTTTTAATTGATGGCGGAACACCAAGAACCTTTGATCCAAGTGTTGCCATGGGCCGCGGCTTGATGCTATGATCCCCGCGAGTTTTTATTTTTTTTGAGGCGTAAGATGAATAACCTGTTTGAAGATCGGCTGAGCCGGATTCGGGAACGCATGGCCAAGGCCTGTGAACGAGCCGGGCGAAACCCGGCGATGGTGAACCTTCTGCCGGTGTCCAAGACACATGGCCCGGAACTGGTTTGCGAAGCGGCGGCCTGCGGCCTGACCGTGTTCGGCGAAAACAAGGTCCAGGAAGCTAAGCAGAAAATTCCGCTGTGTCCCAGTCACCTGATCTGGCACCTGGTTGGCCATCTGCAGACCAATAAAGTCAAGGATGCCGTGCGCCTGTTTGCGGTTATTCATTCGGTGGATTCGCTGAAGTTGCTGACAGCCATCGATGCCGCCGGTGAATTAACCGGACGCGTTATGCCGGTCTTCCTGGAAGTCAATGTGGCTGGGGAGAGCTCGAAATTCGGGTTGGCGCCCGCCGATGGTCCGTCCGTCTTGAACGCGGCCAACGCGTTGAAGCGGGTGGATGTTGCCGGATTGATGACGATCCCGCCGATCGCGGAGGAGCCGGAACATGCGCGGCCGTTTTTCAAACAATTGCGTGAGTTGCGCGATCAGTGGCGGCAGGAGACGGGATTTGCTCTGAACGAGTTATCGATGGGCATGTCGCACGATTTTGAGGTTGCGATTGAGGAAGGGGCGACCTGGATTCGACTGGGGACGGTCCTGTTCGGATCCCGGGAAGTATAGCCTTAATGATTTCCTATGCGAAAATGGCTGTTATCTATCGGGATTGTTAGCTGTCTGCCGCTGGGGGGCTTGGCCGAAAAACCTGACCTCTGGTTTCCGGTCGGCGAGCAATTAACCTATGCCATCAGCTGGGGGCCTTGGACGGTCGGATACAGCACGATTTGGACGGAATGGATCCGGGAAGATGGCCGCGATCTGCTGGCGATCCGGGTTCGGACCCGGTCCACCAGCATTTTGAACAAGCTCTTTCCCGTGGACGATTTCCTGGAAAGCATCGTGGATCCGGTCACCTTTCTCCCGCTTCGCTTCAGAAAGAACCTTAGTGAAGGCCGATATCGCCTGCGCGAGGTCACGACCTTTGATCATCAGAAAAAGATGGCGCATTGGCAGCATTTACTGCGGGACAGCCATGAGGATTTTGCCATCGACGCAGACACACGGGATTTACTGAGCTTCATGTTCTTCATGCGGATGCAAGCATGGGATGAGCACAAAGGCTATTTTTTCCGGGTCATGGCGGATGAAAAATTGTACGATCTCTACGTGATGGCCCGCGGCTATGAAGACATCAACCTTCCCAGGTTTGGAAAAGTCCGCAGTTTGAAAATGGTGCCGGAAGCCGCGTTCCACGGATTGTTTGTCCGTGTCGGCCGTTTGGAAGTGTGGGTGTCTGATGATGACCGTTGCCTGTTAACCAAGGCGACGGCCATCGTGCCCTTCCCGATCGGGACGATCCGGGTCATGCTGAACAAGGTGGAAGGTCCGGGGGATGATTTCTGGTCCGATATGATGGCAAAGTAGCATTGACCGGACGGCTGTGGCAAGCGGTTGACGCCACTGTCGCCATACCTTATTGTTAAGGCAGGAGAAAAAAATGACAGGCAAGCTCCAATGGGTCGAGTCCTTGATCACAAAATTCGGCGGCCAGCATATTCTGGTGGTTGGCGATCTGATGCTGGATCGGTATATCTACGGGACCGTCAGCCGTATTTCGCCGGAAGCGCCCGTGCCGGTGGTGCGCGTCATGGATGAAAAAAACATGCCGGGCGGCGCCGCCAACGTGGCGCGTAATATCCAGGCCTTGGGGGGATGTGCCCAGTTGTGCGGTGTGGTTGGCCAGGACCCGTTGGGTCAGGAATTGCTGGCGGTGCTGGCCCGGGATGGTATCACCACAACCGGAGTGATGCAACTGCCCGGCATGCGGACGACGGTTAAAACCCGGATCATCGCGGAACGCCAGCAGGTCGTGCGGGTGGACTGGGAAGATCAGGTGAAGTTGCCGGTGGAGTCCTTGCGGGTGTTGTGCCGGGAATCGGCCGCCGCGGTTCGCCGCTCAACCGGCGTCATCATTGCCGACTATGCCAAGGGTGCAATTCGCCAGGAATTGGTTGCTGCTATCCTGTCCGCAGCGAAACGCCACCGCATTCCCGTGGCGCTGGATCCCAATCAGAACACCGTTTTGAAAGTCCAGGGCATCACGGTGGCCACCCCCAATAGGAAGGAGGCCTTTTCGTTGGCCCGCGTTCCCGAGCAGACGCCGAAAGATAATCCGCTGAAAGATGAGGCCTTGGCGCGGGTGGCCGGAATTCTCATGAAACAATGGGGTCCGTCATTTTTGGTCATTACGCTGGGCGCGCAGGGGATGTTGCTGGCAAGCCGGAGCGGGGGCAGGGTGCATATTCCCACCGTGGCCCGCGAGGTGTTTGATGTCAGCGGCGCAGGGGATACCGTGATTGCCGCCTTACTGCTGGCGGTAGCCGCCGGCGCCAGCGAGAAAGAAGCCGCCGAACTGGCGACTTGCGCGGCAGGGGTGGTGGTGGGCAAGATCGGGACTGCCGTATGCGCTGGCCGGGAATTAATGGCGTTTTATCAGGTGCTGGTCAAGACCGGCATGAATGTCGTCAGGAGATCCTAAATGAATTTTTCGCCGGGTGAAAAATTCATAGCGCAATGGATTATGTGTCCGCTTTTTTCAAGCTCGACAGAATCGCGCGGACTGAATAATCTTCCCTTCATGGAAGCAAACGAAACCGTATGAGTGTCATCGGCGTGATACCGGCGCGTTGGGCGTCCACCCGTTTTCCGGGAAAAAGCCTGACTCCCTTGTGCGGTAAGCCGCTGATTCAATGGGTCGCGGAACGTTGTCGGCAGGCCCGGCGTCTGGATGACGTGCTGGTGGCGACTGATGATGACCGTATTCGCCAAGTGGTTTCAGCGCTGGGGATTCGGACCGTCATGACCCGCGGCGATCACCCGTCCGGAACGGACCGGGTTGCGGAGGCGGTGCGGGGGTTGAACGCGGATGTGGTGGCGAATATCCAGGGGGATGAGCCGCTGATTGATCCGGCCCTGATTGACCGGCTGGTGGACGTGATGCTCGCCGAGCGGCGCTGGGACATGGCGACTGCCGCGGCGCCGCTGGATGCGGACGTTGCGACGTCTTCGGTGTGCAAGGTTGTGTTCGACCGGGATGATCAGGCGCTATATTTTTCACGGTGCCCGATCCCTTTTATCCGGGAGCCGGGATTCCGGGCGGATCAGCCGGCGCATTGGCGCCATATCGGCATCTATCTGTATCGGGCTGTCTTTCTGGAAAAGCTGGTGGCGGAACCGCCCTGTCTGCTGGAACGGGCGGAATGTCTCGAGCAGTTACGCGCCCTTTACCTGGGCGGACGGATCAAGGTGATCCGGACCGATCATGCGGGAATCGGCGTGGATACGCCGGCTGATGTGTCGCAAGTGGAAGCCATGATGAAACAGAAGGGTATTGTGTGACGCGATGGTTAGAACAGTTGCCATAGGCGGGATCAAGATCGGGGGCCGGCATCCGCTGGCGTTGATTGCAGGACCTTGCGTCATCGAGAGTCGGCGGCAATGTCTGGATGTGGCCGGTCGCCTGGTGCGATTGGCCGCCGCGGAGCAGATACCCCTGATTTTCAAGGCGTCCTATGACAAGGCCAACCGAACGTCGCGCGAATCGTTTCGCGGTCCGGGATTATCCCGGGGCCTGGATATTCTCGCGGAAGTCAAGGAGCGCTATGGCGTTCCGATTCTGACCGATGTGCACAGTGAAACGGAAGTCCCGCTGGCGGCCCGGGTGGCGGATATCCTGCAATGCCCGGCGTTTCTGTGCCGGCAAACAGACTTGATCCTGGCGCTGGGGCACAGCGGCAAACCGGTAAACATCAAGAAAGGACAATTTCTGGCCCCCGGTGATGTGCGTGCCATCCTGGCCAAAGTGGAAAGCACGGGTAACCGGAACATCCTGGTGACGGAGCGGGGGACTACGCTGGGTTATCATAATTTAGTGGCCGATATGCGTTCATTGCCCTGGATGCGGGCGTTTGGCTATCCGGTGGTTTTTGACGCCACCCATAGCGTTCAATTGCCGGGCGGCGCGGGCAATCGGAGCGGCGGTGATGCCCGGATGGCAATTGTCCTGGCCCGGGCCGCCGTGGCCGCCGGATGTGACGCGGTCTTTCTTGAAACCCACGTCAATCCGGCCCGGGCGCTGTCCGACAAGGATACCATGCTTCCCTTGGCTCAATTGCGCGCGCTATGGCGGATGCTCAGGCGAATCGATGCCGTGGTGCGCCCCGCGGCGTTGAAGCTCTGAAGGGAAAACGAAAAGGCGGGATGGGAGCATGAAGGTATTACAGCGGATCGGCATACTGGCGGGAATTATCGCCGTGAGTGCGGTGGCGGCAGGCGATCCTCTTGATCTGGGATCGCAGATCGCAAAAAAAATCCGCTATCCGGATTATGACGATAAAGGACAACTGAAGTTCGAGGTGCTGGGCGATGAGGCCCAAGTCCGCCCGGACGGCCTGATTCGCATCGTTAATTTGAAATTGATTTTTTATGAAGAAGGCCGGGTTGTAACGGAGGTGACCGCGCCCGAATGCCTTCTGGACCGCATCAAGCGCATCGCGGCCTCGACATCGGATGTCTGTGTGGCGCGTTCCGAGATGGTTTTAACCGGTCGGGGATATGAGTTTACTTGGGTTAACAATAAGGGTCATTTGGAGATTCACAACCAAGCCCGCGTTGTATTGAAGAGGGGGGGGCTATGAACACGTGGGATATCAGCGGTCACTGTCCGGTGTGGATGCGGCCGGCGCTTTGGATTCTGGCCGGATGTGTTTTGGGCGTCGGAATCAGCCAGGCGTCGGCAGGGGCTTTCACGGAGTTATCCTCTGCCGCCTCAGAAACCAACAGCACGGTGATTACCTCCACGCGGTTGACTTTTGATCAGCAGAAGCGAACGGCAATCTTTGAAGAGCAGGTCGTGGTCATCGATCCGCAGGTGAAAATCACCGCGGACAAACTGACGGTCCTTTTTTCCGAGGACAACAAGGTGACCTCGATCGAGGCCCAGGGGAAAGTTGTGATTCAGCAGGGGGAGAAGAAGGCCACCTGCGAAATGGCGCAGTATGAGGTGAACGACGGCAAATTTGTGCTGACCGGACATCCCTGGGTCGAGAATGGACGCGATACGCTGTCGGCGGATATTATCACCTTCTGGCGAAACTCGAACCGGATTCTCTGCGAGCCGAATGCCCGGCTGGTCATCCGTTCGGAGCAGGAAGTTTTCAAAGACGGTTTTATGAAGGAGTAATTGGATATGCCCGTAGGCGATCCGCTCATTGTTACCCAAGGGCTGGTGAAGAATTATCATGGACGGAATGTTGTCGATGGTGTTAGTATTCACGTCAAGCGCGGTGAAGTGGTGGGCTTGCTGGGTCCGAATGGAGCCGGGAAAACGACGACATTTTACATGATCGTGGGGCTTGTCAGTCCCAAGCGCGGCAAGGTGATTTTTAATGGCAATGATGTCACCCGGTCTGCGATGCATCAGCGGGCGCGCCAGGGGTTGGGTTACCTGTCGCAGGAACCGTCGGTTTTCCGGAAACTGACGGTCGCTGAAAATGTTATGGCCATCCTGGAGTGGCTGCCGCTGACGGAGAAGGAACGTCAAGATCGGCTGGAATCCCTGCTGAATGAATTAAGCCTGACGCACCTTGCGCGGCAAAAGGCGTACACCCTCAGCGGGGGAGAGCGCCGGCGGCTCGAGATAACGCGGGCGCTGGTCACCAATCCCTCCGCGCTGTTGCTGGACGAGCCGTTCAGTGGTGTCGATCCGCTGGCGGTCTATGATGTGCAGGAAATCATCCGGGACTTGAAAAAGCGCGGGATGGGCATTTTGGTCACCGATCACAATGTCCGCGAGACCTTGACCATCGTGGATCGGGCCTATTTGATTTGCGAAGGCAAGGTGCTGCGCGAGGGAACCAGTTCATTCCTGATCGAAGATCCGCTCAGCCGGGAATTGTATTTGGGACCGCGATTTAGTATGTAACCTTAACCAGGGGGGCGACATCGCATGAGTATTAACATTACCAGCAGGCATGTGGCGATCACGGATGCCATCAAGGCGCATGTGTACGCAAAACTGGCCGGTGTGCTTCAGGAATATCCTCAGGTGGAACATGCCCACGTGGTGCTTGATACGCAGAAATTCAGGCATATCGTGGAGGTGACCATTCAGGCGAAGAATCACGTGCGTCTTGAGGCCCAGGACGTGAGTGATGATATGTATAAGTCCATCGATCAGGTCGTGGACAAAGTGGATCGTCAGCTGCGCAAGTCCCGTGAAAAAAGGACCAATCACAAGGGGAGTCGCCGCCGGATCAAGCTGGCGGATTTCGAACAGACGCTGGCGCAGGTGCCGTGAGGCAAAGGCAGTTCGCCGGGATGCGGCATTCCGGTGAGGTACCCTTTGATGGGGAGAGGATTCAGCCATGGCAGTGACGGTGAATGATTTTTACCAGGCGGCGCTGGAAAAAGCGTCGCTGGAACTGGTGACCGGCAAGCGCGGGCTTACCCGTCTGATTTATGAGCCGCCCATTCACCGGCCGGGGTTGGCCCTGGCCGGTTTTTTCAAGTATTCCGCGCATCGGCGCATTCAGGTTCTGGGTATGGCCGAGCACGAATACCTTCTATCCATGAATAATCGACAGCGGATGCAGTCGCTGCGGCGCCTGTTTCAAAAGCATATTCCCTGCCTGATCATTACGCGCAATCGCAAGGTGTGGCCGGAGATATTAAAGCTGGCTCATGAAGCCCATGTGGCGATTTTGCGCACACCGCTGATTACCGGCGCGTTCATCAACATTGCGACGGTTGTTATGGAAAATCTCATGGCGCCTTGCATCACCATGCAGGGCACCATGGTGGATATCATGGGCATTGGGGTCCTGATTGAAGGCAAGCCTGGCATTGGCAAAAGCGAAGCGGCCCTGACCCTCATTGGCCGGGGGCACAGCCTCGTGGCCGATGATGTGACGGTCCTGCGCCGAACCGATGATCGGACGATTGTTGGATCTTCTTCCCAGGTGACCCGCTACCACATGGAAATTCGCGGGTTGGGTATTATCCACGTGCCCAGCCTCTTCGGCGTGGCGTCAGTGCGCAACGAGAAAGAGCTGGATTTGATTGTCACCTTGCGCAATCTGGAGGAGCTTGAAGATGACGGCCGTACCCTGGTGCCGCAGATCCGGAATGTGATGGGCGTCTCCATCCCGCATCTGATCATTCCGGTGTCACCGGGACGGGAGCTCGCCAATCTCATCGAAGCGGCGACCTTGAATGAAAAGCTTAAGCGTCTGGGACACGATGCGGCCAAGGAGCTGGACGAGAAATTGATGGCCGTCATGTCGAAGGGGGCGTTAAAGCATGAGCCTGAATAGCGACAATTCTCCATCGAACTCCAGGGCGAACCTGATGCGTGAACTGGTGATTCAGAACCAGTATGGCATTCACGCCCGCCCGGCGGCGATGTTCGTCAAGATGGCCTCCAAGTTCCAGTCGGATGTGACCGTGGAGAAGGGCAATATGAAAGTGTCGGGTAAAAGCATCATGGGGCTGATGACCCTGGAAGTGGGCAACGGGGCCAAGGTGAAAATCCACGCCGAAGGCGTGGACGCGGAACAGGTGCTGGACGAACTGCAGAAGCTGGTGGAGCAGAAGTTTCACGAAGAATAGGGGTGGACCTTAATGGTGGATGATCCGTCAATCGCCGCCGGCGCCTCAGCGGAACTGCTTTTCCGGGGTATTGGAATTTCGTCCGGCGTGGTTGTCGGGCGGGTCTATCTGAAAACGCCTCACGACGATCAGGTGGTGGAACGGGATATTTCCCGGGATGAGGTGCCGCGGGAGATTGCCCGCTTCGAATCCGCGCTGATCGCCACTCGCCGTCAAATTCGGGAGTTGCAGGCAGGTTGCGATCCGGCGGTTGCCAGTATTTTCGATGCGCATCTCCTTATTCTTGACGATCGCCCCTTCATCGAGAATATTATTCTGGGCATCGAAAATCGCCGCAAGAATGTGGATGTCATCCTCGTTGACGTGGCCAAAGGCTTTATGCAGTCGCTGGCCAAGGTGAAGGATGAATACCTCCGCGAACGGGTGGCGGACGTCCAGGATGTGACCCGGCGGATTCAGCAGAATCTGACCGGGAAAAAAAGCACGCTCGCCGATATCACCGAAAGCGGTACGGTCGTCGTTGCCGCCGATATCTCGCCGTCGGAAATTGTGTCCATCAACAAAGATCGGGTGGTGGGCATCGCCTTGGACTTGGGTAGCCCGACCTCGCATGCGGCCATTCTAGTCGGCAAGCTGGGAATTCCCGCGGTCGTCGGTTTGCATGATCTCAGCCCGGCGGCGCACAAGGGGGATCCGATCTTTATTGATGGCGGGAAGGGATTGGTCGTTGTGCATCCGTCCCGCGAACTGATCGAACAGTTGACGCGGGTGGTGGAGGCCCGTCGCGGCATTACGGCGAAACTGGCGCGCTTGAAGGATCTGGCGGCTGAAACCCGCGACGGTTATCGGATTGTCCTCTCGGCGAATATCGAAGTCCCCCAGGATGTTGATGCTGTGCTGACCTCGGGCGCCGAAGGCGTCGGTCTGTTCCGAACTGAATATTTTTTTATGTCGCGTCCGGAATTGCCGACCGAAGAAGAACAGCTTGAAGCTTACCGTAGCGTTGCTCAGCGGCTGGCGCCTGCCCCGATGATCATTCGAACGCTTGATCTGGGCGGCGACAAGTTCCTGTCCAACCTGAATGTGTCCTGGGAGGAGTCAAATCCGTTCATGGGCTGGCGGGCTATCCGGTTTTGTCTGGCTCAGCCGGATTTGTTTCGAACGCAATTGCGGGCGATCCTGCGGGCCAGCACTTTCGGCAACGTCAAGATTATGTATCCCATGATCAGCACGATCGACGAAATCGCGCGGGCCAACCTGATTCTGGATCAGGCGAAGAAGGAATTGATGGAAAGGGGACACGCGTTTAATCCCCATATCGAGGTCGGGGCCATGATCGAAGTGCCCTCGGCGGCCTTGGTGGCCGATCTGCTGGCACACTATGTGCAGTTCTTCAGCCTGGGAACCAACGACTTGATTCAGTACACGCTGGCGATCGACCGCGGCAACGAGCGGGTGGCGTATCTCTATGAGCCCACCCACATGGCGATTTTACGGCTGATGAAAAACACCATTGACGTTGGCCATCGCAGTCGCATCTGGACCGGCATTTGCGGCGGTATGGCGAGCGATCCGCTCATGACGCCCCTCCTGCTGGGGCTGGGCATCGATGAGTTGAGCATCAGCCCCGCGGCAGTTCCCGTGGTGAAAGACGCGATCCGGAGCATTAGTTACTCGGAGGCCCGCGAGATTGCCGAGGCGGCGCTCTCTTCATCATCCTCCGTGGATGTGCACGAGATGTCGCGGGAGCTGACCAAAAAAATTGCGCCGGAAATACTTGAATTGGTGGAATAATTATTCCATACTAATAACTTGTTTTTTTTCGGATAACTCAGGAGTGATCCTGGCGCGGCCCTTGGCCGCAACTAAACTTCTTCTCCCTTGGCGGGAGAGGATCAATATGGGGGGGCAAGAGACCCCAAAAGGAATACTATGTCCAAGCGATCATATAGTTTTACGTCCGAGTCGATAACCGAAGGTCATCCGGATAAAATTGCCGATGCGATTTCCGATGCCGTGCTGGATGCCTGCCTGGCGCAGGACAAAACCAGTCGGGTGGCCTGTGAGACCATGGTGGCCACCGGGATGGCGGTGCTTGCGGGTGAAATCACCACGAAGGCGACGGTGAATTATGCCGATGTCGTTCGGGACACGATTAAACGGATTGGCTATGTGGATGTCGCCATGGGATTCGACGCCCATTCCTGCGCCGTGCTAGTGTCGCTGGACCGGCAATCGCCGGATATTTCCCAGGGTGTCACGGCGGGGCAGGGCTTGTTCAAAGAGCAGGGCGCGGGGGACCAGGGCATGATGTTCGGCTATGCCTGCGATGAAACGCGGGAACTCATGCCGATGCCGATCATGTTTGCCCACCGGCTGACCCGGGCGTTGGCCAAGGCGCGGCGGAATCAACTATTGCCGTTCCTCCGTCCGGACGGCAAATCCCAGGTCACCGTGATCTACGAGGACGATCGCCCCGTGCGGGTGGACACCGTGGTCGTATCCGCCCAGCACTCCCCTGAAGTCCCATATCGGCAGTTGAAAGCGGCTATTATCGATGAAATCATCCGCAAGGAAATCCCGCATGAATTCCTGACATCGAAAACACGCTATCTCATCAACCCGACCGGGCGGTTCGTGGTCGGAGGTCCTCAGGGCGATACCGGCCTGACCGGACGCAAGATTATTGCCGATACCTACGGGGGCATGGGCCGGCACGGCGGCGGCGCCTTTTCGGGCAAAGACCCCTCCAAGGTGGATCGCAGTGCCGCGTACATCGCGCGCTATATCGCCAAGAATATTGTAGCGGCCAAACTGGCGCGCCGCTGTGAGGTCCAGCTGGCGTATGCCATCGGGTATCCGGAACCCGTATCGGTCCTGGTGCAGACGTTTGGCACGGGCACGGTCTCCGAAGAACGGATTGAACGGGCGATCCGCCGCGTGTTTGGACTCAAGCCGGCTCAGATCATCAAGCATTTGGATCTACTCCGTCCCATCTACAGCGCGACGGCGGCCTATGGCCATTTTGGGCGCATTCACGATCTGAATGTCTTTACCTGGGAAAAGACCGATAAGGTCAATGAATTGAAGAAAGCGTTATAATCATGACCGGGATCCAGAATCGCAAATTTGTCGTGGCGGACATGAAACTGGCCGCTTGGGGACGGAAAGAAATCCAGTGCGCGGAAGTGGAAATGCCGGGGTTGATGTCGCTCCGCAGCGAATTCGGCAAAACGCGTCCGCTCCGGGGCGCGCGAATCGCCGGTTCCCTGCACATGACGATCCAGACGGCCGTCCTGATCGAGACGCTCCAGGCGCTGGGGGCCTGCGTCCGTTGGGCAAGCTGTAATATTTATTCGACTCAGGACCATGCGGCCGCCGCCATCGCCGCCCGGAAGACGCCCGTGTTTGCCTATAAGGGCGAGTCCCTGGAGCATTATTGGGAATTTGTTGACCGCACCCTGGATTGGGGCCGGGGCCAGGGGCCGAATATGCTTCTGGATGACGGCGGCGATGCTACGCTGTTCGTCCACCTGGGGTATCAGGCCGAGGATAATCCCCGGATTCTGGATAAGGCGGCGGAGAGCCATGACGAGCGGGCTTTGACGGCGCAATTGAAAAAGTCGCTTCGCAAGGATCCGAGACGGTTTCATCGCATCGTTCCGTTTATTCACGGCGTGTCGGAGGAAACCACCACCGGTGTGCATCGTCTCTACCAGATGCGGGATAAACAACAGCTCCTGTTT
Source organism: Verrucomicrobiota bacterium (assembly GCA_018898455.1). GTDB lineage: Bacteria > Verrucomicrobiota > Kiritimatiellia > JAAZAB01 > JAAZAB01 > JAHIJO01. Next base: position 13,980 of record JAHIJO010000183.1, read on the forward strand.
CCCGCGTTCAACGTGAACGATTCGGTGACCAAGTCCAAGTTTGACAATCTGTATGGATGCCGGCATTCCCTGGTGGACGGCATTATGCGGGCCACGGATGTCATGCTGGCGGGCAAAATCGCAGTCGTAGCGGGTTACGGCGATGTCGGCAAGGGGTGTTGTCAGTCCCTGCGCGGCCAGGGGGCCCGGGTCATTGTGACGGAGATTGATCCCATCTGCGCGCTACAGGCCGCCATGGAGGGGTATGAAGTTATGCGGATGGACCAGGCCTGCGCGATCGGCGATCTCTTCATCACCGCGACGGGATGTTGTAATGTCATCACGGAGCGGTATATGCTCCGGATGAAACATATGGCCATTGTCTGCAATATCGGCCACTTCGACGCTGAAATTGAAATCGAAAAACTCCGGAAATACCGTTGGACGTCCGTCAAGCCCCAGGTGGATATTGTTGCGTTCCCGAGCGGCCGGAGCATCATCGTGCTGGCCGAGGGGCGGCTGGTGAATCTCGGGTGCGCCACCGGTCATCCCAGCTTCGTGATGTCCAATAGCTTTACCAATCAGGTGCTGGCGCAGATTGAACTCTTCACGCATCCCGCCAAGTATCCGGTGGGCGTCTACGTTCTTCCGAAATTCCTGGATGAAAAAGTTGCGCGGTTGCATCTGAACAAGCTGGGTGTCCAACTCGAGTTGCTGACGCCGAAGCAGTCGGCGTATCTGGGTATACCCCGGAAAGGCCCCTTCAAGCCGGATCACTATCGCTATTAAGCAAAGGCAGAATGCGGAAGGTAGAACGATGGGTTGACTGCTTACTGAGGAAATAACCCGATGAACATATTTTTGACAGGCATGCAGCGAGTCAGCAGTCCGCCTAGGGTTTGGAAATGCCTCATAGCGGTGGGCCTGCTATATGCGGGTCTGGATCTGACGGCAAGGGCTAGCGACGCGGACCTCGATTCGGATGGCGATGGCCTGCCTGCGCGAAGCGCTCCGGCGAAGGCAGGGATGACGTTGGATCAATACGAAAACCTGTTTGCTGTGGACCTGAGAAATCCCGACACGGCGTTCCTTGACTACGATCAAGACGGGCTATCAAATTTGGCAGAGTGGTACTACAAAGGAACAGATCCGTTTAAAGTGGATACTGACGCGGACGGCATCGGGGATTTTTATGATGATTCGGTCAGTCGGGCGCGGCTGGATTTCCACCCTTTATTTACCGATGGAAATTCCCTCAGATATGTCTGGCCGCCTTGGATGGTGGCGGTCTGGAAGGCAAACGGAAAATGGGAACCCAGCCTGCCGGCCTGGTATGTTCCGGCCGGGACCGGCGGACGGCTGTGTATTAAAGTGGATCGCTCCATTCTGACCCAAGACCTGAGAATGGAGCTTGAGTTCTACGATGCCCCCCATGCCTATTTGTTCGTGGATGTGGTCAACAACAGCGGGGAGGCGCTGGTTTCAAGCGAGCTCGTTGAGAACCTGCTGGAGGGCACGGGCGAGATTGTGCGGAAATCCTTGACTGTTCCCCTGGCAAGCTATCCGGACGCGGTCGGCATCCATCTTCGGGGAACCGGCGAAATTTTTGTATTCGGGGTTTTGCTCTTCGTGGAACAGGACAACGACGGTCCAGATGCGACTCAGGCCGTGCCTGACAGGGCCGGCCCCGCTTCGAGCGTGGACCCGAGCGTTCAAGAGACGGTAGTCCGCCCGACAGAGCCTCCCGCTTCCAGCGGGATAACCCCCGCCTCTCGCCGATCAAGTCCTCAGGCGTTTCGCACTGTCCGGGTAAAATCAATCACTATTCCGCAATTCGTTATGACCCGCCTGGCCAGCGGACACTCCGTGATGAGCGGCGAGAATTTCATCATGTCCCGTGATGTCCTGGATGGCGGCGGGACGCGGCAGACATCTGATAACTTCATCATGGAAGACTCATTTGGCCAGTCCTCACCCATCGGCTTTTCTTCGGATAAGGATTTTGTTCTCCATGCGGGCTACCAGCAGAGCGAGGAGGAGGAATTACTGGAGATTCGGAACGTGAGCGTGACACCCCGGCCATATAACGATGTGAATCGGCGATTTAACCCCAAGAGGGGTGAAACCTCTACGTTTTCCTACGTGATTTCGACACGGGCCGAGACGGTTACCGTGGGAGTGTGGAGCGAGCAAGATACCAACACGCCGGTCATCTCCTGCGTGGCGAGCGGCCTGGATGCAGGACTTCACACTTTCCAGTGGGGTGGGACGAATTCCAGCGGAGAGCTTGTGGATGCGGACGTGTATTACTGCTTCACGATCAGCGCGACGGACGCGAAAGGCAGAGTGATTTCGTACGAACCCATAGGCACACAAACCAATGAGATACGTATCGAAGTTGTTGCCAATATTCCGGTTATATCGCGGGTTTCAGACACCCCGGATCCATTTTTTCCGCCGGCACAAACAAATGCGATGATGTATAATATATCCTCTCCTGGAAACAACCATCAGGTAACGGTTACGTATGAAGACTCCTCTCAGAGTAATGTCAGCACATTCATATATTCCGGTCAAGGACCGGGTGCCCATTTGGTGAATTGGAGTGGAACAAACAGCGCCGGCGCGAATGTACCGGATGGGATTTATGTTTACCGCGTAAATGTCGTGAGAGCCAACCAAGAAGGGAATGAGAAGACCGGGGCCGTCATTCTGCTCAGGGAAAATAAAACAAACACGGTTTTCGGTGACGTCGGGATTTGGCATAGGACCGACGAAGTGTTCACTATTGAGGAAATCCCTCATGGTGGGCTTGGCGGGGCGGCGATCGGTATCCTTGCCGATGGGCTGGTGACGCAAGGCCCGATATACAACATTACCGGACCTGGCCGGACTACGAATGAGCCGCCGTTTATATTGATTTTCCAGTATGACCCGGCCATCGAGGGCGACATCGAAGAGAAACTGCAGGTAAGAAGGTATGATGTGGTCAATCGGCGCTGGCGGGCGTTGGAACGGGCCAATCAGTTCATTGATTATGTGAATCACCAGGTGATCGTGGAGGTATGGGAACTATCACTGCTGGGTCTGTTCACCGGCAAGGATACGAGCCCGCCCCTGATCACAATTCTGTCGCCGGCGCCAAGGACGTATACCGGGAAGACGGGAATCAATATCCTTTACGAGGCGGAAGACCCCTCCGGAGTCATGAGCGAGACGGTTTATCTGAACGGGGCGGA
>JAHIJO010000184.1 GCA_018898455.1 Verrucomicrobiota bacterium
GGCAAATTTCTTGTTTACTTCCAATTTGGTGGGAATCGTAGCCCTGCCATTGTGTAAAGCCCAGTCATCCCCGATAATAAGTATCCGGCAGGTGCCTTCATACATTGAAGCCGCTGCTTTCCCGTCGGCAGTGATAAGCACCGCCTTTGCTCCGGGAGTATCTTTGTTCACCGGATATTCTATGTTCCCGCCGGTCGTGATCACCTTCTCCACCCCCTCGGTAAGCGGCAAGCCTTTCACCGCCGTCATATCTCCACCGGGAATTCCCTGGCCGAGTCCAATACCGTATTTGGCAAGAACTTTCTCCATCTGCTTCAACCCGACAGCTCCCTTACCGAAGAAAAGGACGGTACCCCCTTTTTCAAGGAAATTGGAAATCACCCATAATTCCTCATCCCTGTACGGAAGCGCCGGATAAACAACCATGACATCAAACTGGGCAAGAAGTTCATCGTTCAATGGGTAAGAAGCCACCTTGACGGAAGCGCCCGGCTCCTCAAGCACTTTGATGAACTGGGAGTAGTCTGACCGGAAGAGGTCGGGATGGAAAACATGCTCGTCAATAAGGATGTTTATTTTTCCCGGTGTGCGTTTTAATTCCAGCGGCACTGACGGAGGAAGTTCTCCGGTCTTTATCACATAGCATTGCTCATCGGTCAAATAGACACTAGTGAACCACCCCTCGTTTTTTACACCCTTCTCTTTAATAACCTTCAATTCGTCCAGAATTTGCTTGCCGGTGAAAGGAATATCCGTTTTCATCACGGCAGCCTGTCCGTAATTGATAAGAAGCGGCACGAACCTGTCCGCGTTGGGTCCCAAGGATTCCAGCCATTTATTCACGTTCTTTTCCGCCACCTGATGGGGATAATATAGTTCCGGCTCTATTAGATCCATATCACCGTTGGCAATCATTTTCGGAACATTCTGGGACCTGGCGTAATGCGTGCCCATCATCGAATCCCCGGAATCACCGCTGCTGCTCACCATAACACCGGGTCTTATGCGGTTGGCCTCTTCCTTGAGCATCCTGCTGAAAGCAGCGACGCAGTCTTCCTTCCATTTCTTCCACTTGTTCTGCAGGGGAATAAGCTCCGGAGGAACTTTCCCTTTTGCCGTCGCTTCCTTTAAAGGCAGCAAACTCTCTCCCGCCGTATCCTTCTGAAATTTATTGATGCACCAGTCGTCAAAACAGTAATCGTTGCCGCTCCATCCGGCGCTTCCGGTAAATCCCATCCCGTCATCCCAGCTAATCATGCCAATATCGTACCGGCAGATTTCCTTAATATAATCCTTTATCAATCTAATATAATCTTCATTGTTTACACAATACCAGCGGTATCCCTCATTCCCCTTGGCGTCCAGATTCTTCTTAAGATTATTGTATTTGGCTTTTACTTCCGCCGGCATCGGCGCATCGTTATCCAGCAGAGTCCAGGCGCATACTTTTATTCCGGATTCCTTTGCCTTTTTGATGATGTAATCCAACGGATCATAGTCAGCAGTGACAACCGCATTCTTGGGAAAAAGATAGCTGTTATAATTCGCTTTGCCATAAGGAACTGCCGTAACATAGGCAATATAATTCAATTCCGCCTTCTTTGCCCGTTCCACCAGCAGGTCCAGATAATCCTTGGAATAAAACCACTTGTGATAGACTATCCTGATGGGTGTTTTTAACTTTTCCCGCGTCTTCAAGTCCTCCCCACTTGCCTTCAGCGAGAATGCTATCAGCATGCTCATAACCAATACGGATATCACGCTTTTACCAAATCTTCTCATCCTGCCCCTCCTTCTATCTATCATTCCGGATTAATTGCGCAACTCATAAAAGATTTGCATGCAATAATGCCTAAATCATATGTATGCGTCCAATCGTATTTTTTACAAATGCGGCAAGCCGGCAAACTGGTCAATATGCGGAGGTGTGTCCCGCCTGTTTGCCCGTTCCGGATTAGCCCGGCGAAAGAAGGGCTAAGATGTCCGATTAATTGTCGCCAATCAATTTTAACTTGCTGTCTTTCAGGAGAATGCGGGCGGCTTCCAGTACCTGTTCCGGCCGAATTCGGCGCAGGCTCAGGGCGGCTTCCTCCGAAGTCCTCTCGATATCCCGGCTCCGCCGGGAGCTATCCTGGAGCACCCGTGTCCGCACTCCCAGCGGTCCGGTCTTTTGCGGATCCGTGATCCCAAAAATTGCCAGCACAGGTGTGCCAACAGCGGCGGCCAGATGCATGCCACCGCTGTCGTTGGCCACAACCACCGCGCATCGGGCAAGGATCGCCGCCAATTCCGGCAACGATGTCTGCCCGGCGAAGTTGACGGTCCCGGGACCGATTCCTTGAGCCACCAGTTCGCACAGGTCGCGTTCGGAAGCCGATCCCAAAAGAACGATACCGCAGTTCAACGCGGATTTCAACATTTTTCCCAAGGCGATAAAATGTTCGGCCGGCCAGCATTTTGCCAGGCCAAAGGCGGATCCTGGCAGCAGTGCCGCCCACGGTACTGCTGCGGTGCCCATCCGGCTCTGGGTCTGGTCACGGAGCGCCTTAGCCAGGGTCAGACGGGGAGTGGGCGCCGGCGGTTCCGACATGCCCAATAGCGCCATGTATTCATGACATTGGTGTTTCTGCCCTGGAATCGACGGCGGCTGGACGACACGGGTCAGCATCCAGTCGCGAGCATGTCCGGGCATGCCCACGCGTTTCGGGATACGCGCCAGAAAAGGCACCAGGGCGGAGCGGAAGGAATGCGGGAGGATATAAGCGGCGCGAAACCGCCGGGCGGCGGCTCGCCGCGCCGTCCGGATCATGCCGTTCAGGCTGTCTGGGAGCGACCACGTTTCGTCGATGGCGCCCTGCAGGGTCCATAAGGCGGCGAGTTTGGGTTTCACCAGCATCACGAGCTTGGTTTGCGGATGCGCCTGCCGGAAGGCCTGGATGGCCGGCATGCTCATGATGCTGTCGCCCAGCCAGTTGACACCGGCGATCAGCACGGCATCCTCCGGCCGGATCACCGCTGTGTCAGCGGAAACAGATTCGGGATATGCAGGCATGAAAATCCTCCACGCCGCTGAGTAGTTCGATTTCCACGCGCAGAAAATACATGGGCACATCCTGGCGCTCGATCTTGGGAAAACGCACGGCGTCCTTTTCGGTTGTAATGATCGCGGAAGCGTTGTTTTGCTTTGACTTGTTAATGATGTCGATGATTTCCTGCTGGGTATACCGGTGGTGATCCGCGAATCGTTTCAGGTAGCCGAGACTGGCGCCCAGCCGGCGGATTTCCTTTTCAAAGCCTTCCGGGCTGGCGATGCCCGACACCAGCGACACGTTCCGGCCCTTCAGGAAATCCAGATCCAGGCGTTCGCCGGAATAGACGTTCTGAAGGTATTTGGGACGATGCACGCACACCGAAATTTCGGCGCGCGGATTCAAGACGTGAAGTTTTGCCACGAGCGCTTCGGCATCCTTGCCGGTGGCCTTGGTGATGAAAATGAAGTCCGCCCGGCGAAGATTAGCGACCGATTCGCGCAACAGGCCGCGGGGCAGGATATAGCCGTTGCTGAAGGGATTGGTGCAGTCCACCAGAACAATTTCGGCCCGGTGTTTCAGTGAGCGGTACTGGAATCCGTCGTCCAGGACCAGGGTATCGCAATGGAATTTATCCACGGCATAGCGGCCGCTTTTGACGCGATCCCGGTCCACGAGCACGATGACGTCGGGAAGATTCGAAGCCAGCATATAGGGCTCGTCGCCGCTCATGGCCGAATCCAGGAGGAGTTCCCGGCCGTTGGAGACGATGCGCGGCGGTCGGCGCTGCTCGCGTCCCGTGACCGTATCCAGTGTTTTTTTCCAGAACCCGTGTTCGACCTTCTTGTAGCCGCGGCTGAGGATGGCCACCTTGCGTCCGGCCTTCTGAAGTTCGCGGGCGAATACCTCGACGATCGGGGTCTTGCCCGTTCCGCCAACCGTCAGGTTGCCAATGCTGATGACCTGACATCCCAGTGTGTGATGTCGAAAAATGCCCTTTTCGTAAAGGAAATGGCGAGCCGACATGACACTGCCATAAATAAAAGACAGGTACCTGAGAATGGAACGCAGGATCCGGGCGAAGCGGCCTTTCCGGCGATCCTGAATCACGTCCAGAAAATAGCGTTCAAGTTTTTCTTTTCGGCTGAGTCCCACAAGCATCCTTCCTGGCACAGATTGCTACAGCAGCGGTGCGGATTTCGTTCCCGATGCCTCACGGCTGAAATTGCAGTCATTCTGCCACTGTCTATGTCGGGGAGTCAAGAGCGGATCAGTTCCGAAAGTTAATCCCCTCCAGGCTAACTTTCGGAATTGCTTATGTCTTCTTTGACAGTCGCCGCTGAAAGTGATACACACCGATGGCAAGGAGAGACAGATTATGACTTCAGGCAAGGTGTTCCAACATGCCATCCGGGTGCCCTATGCGCATACCGACCAGATGCGATTTGTTTATTATTCCCATTATCTCGAGTATTTTGAAATGGCGCGGTCGGAATTGCTGCGGGAGGTCGGCCTGCCGTATGCCGAGCTGGAGGAACGTGGTGTGTTTCTGCCGGTGGTGGAGGCTCACTGCGAGTATAAGACTCCGGCCCATTTTGACGATCTACTGATGGTTTTCTCCCGATGCGACATCCAGGGGCCGCGCCTGCGTATTGCCTACGAGGTTCACCGGGACCAGGAACTGATTGTCACAGGCTATACGGTGCATGTCTGCCTGTCCCCGGAAGGCAAGGTTCTGCGGCCTATTCCGGAACTGCGAAAACTGACAGAATTGCCGGGGTAAGTGCGGCAACCGCGCGGCAACACGGGTAACGCAGGCTTAACGCCTGCGACCTATGCTCTCAGAGCCGATCGCTTTCCGACGTTGATTCGGATAAAAGGCGTAAGCCCCCGTCTTTACCTGGCGTCACTGTGACGACGATGGAAATCCCGCCGCGGTTTGGAGATGGCGGCGCCGACAGGTCCCAGAACGCTCCGGTTCAGGGATAGTTTTGAAAGGACAACGTCGGCGGTCCGGAAATGGCACTTGGCGGCTTTCAGCAGGATTGGGGGGCCGTGTTTTTCCACCAGGGCCTGTCCCGCCGCGATAACGGCTTCGGAAGCGCCTTTCGGCAATTTCAGCTCATAGCTGGCACCCATCTGCTGGAGCGTATGCAGGAAGGCTGAGCGGGCCAGGATGGACGCCGCCGCGACGGCCACGTCCGCTTCAGCCCGGTGCCGCTGGACCAGCTCGATCTTGCGGCCTTTGCCCATCAGGGCGCGTTCGACCTGCTTCTTGTCGCCGAACTGGTCGGAAATCGCACGTGGACAATCCGGAACGTTCGCCAAAAGGTTTTCGATGGCGCGGGCATGGCCCCAGGACAGGATATTATTGACACTGCGCATTTTTGCGTATAGCCGGTTGTAGGACTCCGGCCCAACCAGCACCACGCTGAACCGCTTGCCGAGCAATTTCCGGATGTCGCGCCCCAGTTCCAGTGCCCGTTTGTCGCTGGAAATGTTCTTGCTGTCCTTGACTCCCATGGCCAGCATGGTATGGGCGAGGGACTTGTCGGCATAAGCGCCGGCGATGACCAGCGGTCCGAAGAAATCGCCCTTGCCGCTTTCGTCGATGCCCATGTGCGGGGCATAGGCTTCCGGGTTCAGCATCTCCTCGTAGCCGACCCGGACCGATTCCAGCACCTTGGGCTCCAGCACGAAGGTGACGAAATCCTGCGCCCCCTTGCCCTGGACGAGGCATTTTCCGCTGGTATACAGCGCGATCCGGCAATCGTTGGTTTCGGCCGCGATGACCGTATGTTCCATGGCGACCGGCCGGTAATTACCCGTCTGCAGGAGTTCGGTCAGTAGAATTTGCTGTTCATCCGTGAGTTTATGGGTGAACGATGTTTTAAGAGGGGGGTCCATGATGATGTAATTGGAAATTATTATGTAGCCCGAGGCTTTGCAACCGAGAGACGGGTTCAGCCACGTCGCCTCGAAACGAGGCAAGTGATCCCTGGGTCGCCGAAGGGACAAGGTGAACCCCCGCATATATGCATATGAATGTCAATCCGGGTAGAGCCGGTTTTAGACCGGCTATCCAATCCTGAAGATAGCCGACCTAAAGTCGGCTCTACCTGAAACAGATGCGGCGCAGCCGCCTAATTAAATCTTGCTGACTTCCCAGGCTCCGATCATTGGTACAGCGGTCCTAGTTTTTCGCAGGCCCGGAAATCATCGCCGCCGAAGCGGTCCCATAAGGTTGGCCTGAAAATCTGATCGGACGGGACGTTATGCATATCCACCGGAATCCGGAGCATAGCGTTGAACGTCAGGATATCCGCGCCGATCAGGCCGAAGGAGTTGGCGTCGTGGTTCGGCCCGATCCGCGACATGTATTCGAACGATGACATGCCGCGTGGCGCCCAAAAGGTTTCCGGCCAGGTGGGGTCCGTGATCCGGCTGACGTGATCCGCGACGTCTTTGGGGAGCTCGATGGTTTCCCCCTCCACGACGGAGCACGTGATCTGATCGCCGACCACGTTGTAGCGGTAGGCGGTCATGGGGATGGCCCCCGGTGTCCGGTAGTGGCTGGAAAGCCCGTCGCCCGGGAAGTACTCAAGGGCCGCCCGCATATAAGTTGTTCTTTTCATGGCGGTGGTCATAAGTAGTTTTTGCAGGGCGGGATCGGACCGGATGGATTCCGCGACATCTTGCATGCTCATATTCCGGCTCCCCTTCACGAGGCCGGGCACATTCAGGGCGTAATCCAGAGCGCCGGCGCCGGAGTTGCGCTTGTCGATAAAGCCTTGGGGCGCGATTTTCGAGATATTCTTGCCGGTCGCTTTTTTGATGCTTTCCACGGTCCAGTTGGTGCGGATGTCGGCGAACAACTGGGGCAGACCCGTCAGCAGGTTGGCGGCGAGCATGCCGATCCCATTCTTGGAATCGTTTTCCGTGGCCACCAGGAAGGGGGCCCGGAATCCGTTCCAGTCGAAGGAACTGTTGAGAATAGATTCTGCAACGTCGAAGTTCGGATACAGATCAGTCCAGGCGCGCTGGCCTTGGGTGCCCGCCAGAATGGCATTACAGCCCTGGGCGCGCTCAATGTCGGTTCGGAAGCCCTGCGCTTTACCCGTACGCGGGTCTGCCAGTTTCGGATTGCCGACCATCAGATCGCGGGTGATCATTGTGATGAGGATGCACCAACGCAAGAGATCATCGGGCGGGTAGGGGCGTCGGCCTTCGCCGAAATCCAAGGTGAAATTTTTTTTCATGAATTGAAACGCCCGCTCCAGTTCCTCGTGGTCATAGAAACCCTGGTCGATGCGGCCCTTGATCGCTACCATGTCCACGGAGACTGTCCCCATGCCGAACCGGTTCAGCATGATATTGCGCCGGACGTCGGACCCGATGATGCCCATGGAGACGCCGCCCAGCGACAGGTAGTTTTTCCCGCGCATTTCAGCGGCGGCGGCGGCGCAACGGGCGAAGCGCAGGATACGTTCGGCGACATACGGCGGCAGATCGCCGTCCTCGGCCTCCAGGTCGGGATTGTAAATGGAAAAGATAGGGCGCATTTTTTCATCCATGGCGGCGCAGAAGGCTTTCAGCCAGACGGCGCCGGGGCGGTTGGTCTGGTTCAATCCATAGGCGGCCTGAAGCCATTCGCTGCTGCCAAGTCCTTGGCAGGCGCTCATCAGTTCGTCGCTGTACGCCCAGGAACGGCTGACCCAGATGTTGGCGCTGACGCCTTCGCGGACGAAAGCCGCCTGGGCCAGCGCGCCGGTGCGCGGGCCATACACGATTTCGGGGGCCACGATGACCCGCACGGGCGTTCCATCGGGCAGTTTGACCTTACGGGAAATCAGCCGATGGACTTTTTCCGCCATGCGCCAGGTCCCGGCTGCGTTGCTTTCATAGGCACCGGTGCGTCCATCCGCCACTGGCGTGATGGCGATCGTGGGGATATGCCCGACCAGCGAACGGGTTGTCGGCACGAAGCCGCGTTGAGCCTTTGATAAAGCGGAAAAATCTACACGATCTGCGGCTGGTGACAATGACATGATATTTTCCTTTGGCATTGAGTTGAAAGATTCTGCGAAGCGAAATCTTATTCTCCGAGAATGCGGCGGCCTTCGTCCAGGAAAATGCCCTGGAGATTCATCTTGAGTGCCTCCGGACTCGGGGACTGGGCCAGACCGTCTTTTTCGGTTATTTGTCCGCTCTTGATCAGCTTGTATAACGACTGGTTGAATGTTTGCATCCCGTCTTCCTGGCCGGTTTCAATGGCGGCACGGAGTGTGTCGAGCTTGTTGCCCAGTAATAGTTTATGCACCGTGGGCGTGTTGGTCATGATTTCCATGGCCGGCAGAACGCCGCCTCGGATCGCGGGGACAAGGCGCTGGCACAGGATTGCCGTCAGGTTGGCCGCTATCGCCAGGCGCATCTGTTCTCTCTCCTCGGCCGGGTAGAAACTTAGGATGCGGTGGATAGATTGGTCCGCCGTGTTGGAATGCAAGGTTGACAGCACCACGTGCCCTGTTTCCGCGGCGCTTAGCGCGACCGACAGGCTGATTTGATCCCGCATTTCACCGATCATGATGACGTCCGGATCCTGCCGCATCACGTGCTTCAGCGCCGAATGGAAGGACGGCGTGTCTAGTCCCACTTCCCGCTGGGTAATGACCGACTTGATGTCCTTGAATATGTATTCCACGGGGTCTTCAATGGTGATGATCCGGTAACGCAGGGCCTGATTGATGCAGTCAATCAGGGCGGCCAACGTCGTGGATTTACCGGAACTTGTGGCGCCGCAGACCATGATAATGCCGCTGTTGATGCCGACAAATGTTTTCAGGAAGGCCGGCAAATGGAGATCGGCGAGGGTGGGGATCTGGGTTTTCACATATCGGAACGCGAGTGTCGGCACGTGGTGAGACAGGAATACGTTGACACGGAACCGCCCCACGCCGTCTTCGTAGTGCGAAAAGTCCATTTCATGATCCGGCTCGTTTTTTTTCTTGATATGATCCGGTAGAATGTCAACGACGATGCATTTCAATTCGTCCGCGCCCATTTTGGGAAACCCGCTTTCAACCAGATCACCGTGGATTCGGAAAAACGGCGGCTCATCCAACTTGATGTGGATATCCGAAGCGTCCAGGGACACGGCCTTCTGCAATACTTCTTTGATGACTGACATAACGGTCTTTCCTTCCCATGCGACTTGAGAAAGATATAAGGTTACACCCTATGCCGGAGTGGGCGGCGGTTCGCGGGCGACGGAAATAAAGTCCGTGGACTCGCGCTCGAATAACCGGTATTCATTGCCGAACTGCTCAAGAAAATGAATTGAATAGCACCGCACGAACACAAAGAGCGGCAACACAATCACTGTGTTGACATAGGGGATCCACATGACACAGCACAGGAAACAGCAGAACACCAGGCTGATGGCGCCCACGGCCCAGCCCAACACGATCCTGAACAGCAGGTAAAGAATAAAGACGCCCGTGTGGGCCTTGAACAAATCAAAAAAAAGGCTCCAGGCCGTGAGCGCCCGGCATGACCGGAGCGCCATGATGGGCACAATGAAATCCTCCAGAAATAACATTACGGCCGTCAACGTGATCCCATATACCAGAAACAGAAGGAGTCCCAGGACGATGGCGCTGATGGCGTTGGCTCCGAAATGTTGCCGCGTGATATCCGGCATGGCGATGAGCGTGCTGATGAGGATAATGGCGCCCAGCACGGCCAGCGATGCCAGCCCGAGACAGACGGAAAACAGGAAATAGGAATTGCCTTGGGTCCGATAACGTTCCCAGGGTTTGACGATTTCCGCCCGATTGTGGATCACGTTATCCAGGAACATGAACTTTCCCCGACTGGCGACCCAGGCCACCGCCAATGACACCGCCAGAACGCATACCCCGATACAGGCGGCCAGCGAAATGACCAGCGCCAGATGTGCCAGAGTCCAATTCCATGCTGCCTGGAGCGGTTCCGATGAGTCCTTGTTCCAGAAATTGCCGAAGTTCAGCACCGGACTGCCGCTACCCAGCAGGCTCAGCCAGGCGGTAAACCCTAGCCCCAGCCACTTGACCATGTCAAAAGGGGAAAACAACGTTTGTTTGACCGTGGCCATTGCGTGACTGACCGGCTCGATGATGGAAATTGGTGACGACATAACTACCTCCTGAAAGACATCATAAGTTCTGTCGCTGATTTTTCAAGATTTGTTTCGACTTTTTTAATAGCTTCGGCCAGGGAAACACCCGGCGGCGTGATGGCTACGCAGCGGGTGATTCCCAGGGAAGTTAAATCGGCATCATCGGCGACGGTGCCGCCCATGGCGATCGCCGGCTTATTCAGGGACTTGGCAATTCGGGCCACATAAGCGGGTACTTTACCGAACGCCGTCTGCCGGTCGATGCGTCCTTCGCCGGTCAGCACCAGGTCGGCCTTGCGGATGGCATCCACAAGGCCGGTCTGCTCGGCCACCCATTGGGCGCCGGGAACCAGCGTGGCGCCGAGAAACGCAATGCATCCGGCGCCCAGGCCGCCGGCGGCGCCTGCGCCCGGCAGGGCGGCGACGGACAGCGCGAGATCACGTTCCACCACTGTGGCCCACCGGCTCAGATTCCGTTCCAGCGTTTCGACGTCGGCGGGAGATGCTCCTTTTTGGGGAGCAAAGACGCGCGCGGCGCCGAATTCGCCGAGCAGGGGGTTGTTCACATCAGTCAGGGCGATCGCGGTTATGGCTTTCAGTCGAGAATCTGCGCCGTCAATCGCCACATGGTCCAGACCGGCCAGTCCATCGCCGCCTTCGGGTATGGGTTGCCCTTGGCGATCGAGAAGCCGGAAGCCCAAGGCCGATGCCATACCGCATCCCGCATCTACTGTGGCGCTGCCCCCAAGGCCGATAATGATGCGGCGGCATCCGTGGTCCATGGCGGCGCGAATCAGGAGTCCCGTGCCGTATGTGGAGGCGTTAAGCGGCGCGTATTCTTCCGGCCCCTGCAACCGGGCCAGGCCGGAAGCCAGCGCCATTTCAATCAGAGCATAGTCGGGGGTCTTGAACCAGACGGCTTGAATTGGACGTCCCAGCGGATCTCGCGTTTCCGTGGCAATCAACTTGCCCGGCAATCGGGCGCTCATCGCGGCGACGAGCCCGTCGCCTCCGTCGGAGAGGGGAATGATATCCGTCAAGGCCGCCGGGCATGCGGCGCGTACACCCCGTGCCATGGCTTCACCCACTTCGCGGGCCGGCAGGCAATGCTTGAAACTGTTGGGAGCAATGACAACGCGCATCGCTTACCTCGCCCTGGCCATGAGAAAGAAACCGATCAGGATAAATACCGTGTTCGGGAGCCAGGCGCTGATGACCGGGTCCAGTATCTCATTCTTACCCAGCCACTGGCAGAAGGTCATCAGCAGATAAAAGCAGAAAAAAGTCAACAAGGCGACGATGAGACCCATGAAGGCACCCTTGCGGGCGGTATGCAGGCCACAGGGAACACCGAACAGGGTGACCACCAGGCAAGTCCAGGGCATGGCGAGCCGGGAATGAATGTCCACCGAGATGCGGGAGTATGTTTTTGCGGAAAGATTTTTGTGAGTAATCATGAAATTTCGCAATTCCAAGGCCGAGAGAAACATGGGGTCTTTGACTTCATTGATGAAGTCATCCGGGGTTTCCCCCCAGTTTGCCATTTGACGGATCGGAAGCGTTTCGACCGGTCCGACGGGGTTGTTGTAATAATCGTATTTCTGGTTCGTGACCTTGAAAAACCACCAGCGTCCATCATAGTAGCGGCCTTCTTCGGCCCGAATGGTTTCGAGATCGGAGCCGTCCGGCCGCTGTTGCACGACCTTGATGCCCTGCATATTGTTGAGCTGGAGATCGAATTTACGGATGATCCAGAACCGGTGGTCCCGCTCATTGTTGTAGGGAAGGTTCTGGGCGTATCGCATGGAGGCGGTGTCGCCAAGTTCCTGCTGACGGATAAATTGCTCCGCCCAGTAGCTTGTCCAGGGCGCCAATGTTTCCTGAAACACGGTCACGATGAGGCTGAAGCACAGGCCCACGCCAATGATGGGCACGGCAATGCGGGTAAGGCTGATGCCGCTGGCGCGCATGGCGGTCAATTCATTATTTTTCGTCAGATGCCAGAGACTGTAGAGAAGGCCCAGCAGGAGGGAAATGGGCGCGATATACACGAGCAGGGCGGGGATGATCATGAAATAATACCGCACAACCTGGTACAGGGGGGTTTTAGCTTCGATGAATTCCGATAAATGCTCGAACAGGTCGAAGATCACAAACACCATCGTGAAGGTCAGTAAGCAGTATCCCAGCGGGACGAAAAACTGCCGCAGGATGTATTTGTCCATCAATTTCATGGAATCCGAACAGATTAAGCGGTCTGAGTGGCGTGTCAAGCCGGTTTGTCTGTGCAAAAAAGTTGTATTCAAGGGGGCATATAGCCTGCAAAGCAACCGGAAGATGGAGGATGGGGAAGATCATCCGGGTCGGGATGCGCAATTTGGTTACATTAACCAGCAGGTGTGCCAGGCATTGGCTCGGAGTAGTCCCGTTATTTCGGTGGATACGAAGAAGAAAGAGTTGCTTGGAAACTATGATAACAAAGGCCGGCAATGGCGGAAAGCCAAGTCGCCCCGGCCTGTGAATGGCCATGATTTCGCGGCGCCGGAGCTTCCGCGGGCCTACCCCTACGGCATACGATCTGGGACGGAACAAGGGGGGCTAGGATTGTATCTCGCGTGTCGGGATATATTAATCACCGCTGATGGCGGGGCAGTAATGGATATCGGCTTCGACTCTGGAAACTGGAACTGCAGAAGTTGGCTGATGAAACAGGACTTTCGATCATGGTCTGCCATTTTCCTCCTGGTACAAGCAAGTGGAATAAAGGTGAGCATCGTTTGTTTGCGTTTATTTCATCGAACTGGCGCGGTGAACCTCTTACAGATTACGAAACCATTGTGCGCTTGATCGCCAACACTACAACCGCCAAAGGTCTTTCGGTCACCTGTCGGTTGGATCGTAGAAGGTATCCCGCCGGGCGAAGGGTGAGTGACGAGGAGTTTTCGACCATTAATCTCACGCCTCACACGTTTCACGGCGAATGGAATTATAAGATTGTGCCACAACGTGTTATTGTTTAGTTGTAAAGTTTATTTATTGATGGTAAATCAGCTTAAAGCCTGTAATTCATTCTACGCGGATCAATCTTGCGCGCATGGCCGTCAAGGCGATTTTCAGGCAGTCGCCTTCCAGGACGACAGGTTCGCCCGTAACGGCATCCCAGGCGGATTTAAAAGGCTTGGCGAGCCCTAAAGCCGCAGGGCTTAGAATCACCTGTCCGTCCACTTGCGGCGCGGCGGACAGATTTGATACCACCAGCAGGAGCCGGTTTTCCTTTTGATAAAAGCTGACTTTCACCGCTTCCGGCCGGACCGTGATCATCTGCTGATTTTTCCAGTAGGGATGCGATTTTGATGCGCCGGCGCCGAAGTCGGTCATTGCCTTCCAGATCTTTGAGATCAACTCGAAATCTTTTCCGTAACCGCGCGTATAGGTCCAAACGTTATGAATCAGGGTGAATGAAAGCGCATTTTCAAGGGTCCAATTGGGCGGGCGTTCATAGACGAGGAACTCACACGGAACGCCGAAGTTCCGGCCCATGAACTCGGCCCGGAATGTTGCCAGGGGCAAAATTTCCAGAAATCCGTTTTCCTTGCTGTCAACCAGTTTCTGGACCTCGGGCGTATAGTTCGGCTGCATATGTTCCCCGTCCAGGTAGCAATCGACGAATGCCAACGTTGGCGTAAGGCAACACGAACTCTGATGTGCAACTATCAATCCGTCCCGGGCATGAACGAGCGCATAGAGCCGGCGCATCAGGTCCCGGACGGCAAACACCGGATAGGTGCCCTTCCGCGTTCCATCCGGCGAAATATATCCACAACCATGCTGCTCGTTAAGACAGGCAAAAGGCTCGGTCGTGCCGTCGAGGTAGACGCCATCAAACCCGTAATGGTCCAGCGCCCACGCAATGCCTTCGAGCAATCGGTCCCGCCATTGGCTATTGTAGCAGACGACATAATCCCGCTGTGCCGGATTACGCTGGTATCCGCCGTACAGTCCCTCCGGAGTTTTCACCAGCACCTCATCGGCCAGTTCGCTCCATTCGGGAGCAAGCGTGGAAAATTCATATCCGAAATAAAGAATAAGCTTCATGTCCCGCTGATGGCAGGCCTCGACCAGTTTCTTCAACTCGGCCGCATGGGTTGTCTTCCAGTAATTCTGGATCGGCGTCCAGTGTTCGTGGATGATCAAGGTCTTGATGCCCACCGCCGCCATGTGGTCAATCGCCTTCTCTTTATCGCCGACGATTGACGCCTTATCTTCGATGCCGTAGCCCGCTCCGTATAAAAATCTTTGTTCATGGAAATCTTTTGGGATCGGTTTTAAAGGTGTTGCCTGAAAGCCGAAAGTCACGGTCAGGGGAAACTTCGCCGCCGGCTGGCTGTCGAGAATATGCAGGCGCAACACGGTTGCGTCGCCCTGTCGGACCACCTCTATGCAACGTTCCGTTTCTTTGGGCTGCCAGCCTTGGTCCGACTCGGCAAACCAGCTTAGTCCGCCATCCTCATTTCCGAGCCAGATGAAGGGCTTGAAAGGCAGCGCCAAACCGTTTTCGGACAGCGCATCGCTGTTGCGCGTCTTAAGCCAGTCGCCGGGCCAGTAGGTATAAAGCGTTGCCTGTTCTTGCTTTAACGGCACTTCCAGCCAGAGTTGCTCCAGCTTCGGCGTAGTCCACCTTTTCTCCATCACCACCAGATCGACCCGTACCATACCGTCAAATTCGATGTGGGACGTAGTGTTGATAAGCAGGTTATCATAGGTCTGCCAGCCGGAAACGGTTGCCTTGACCTTGGTCTGATCCAATAACAACGCGTCTTTTTGCTCCCAGGCGATGGGTTTGCCATCCAGAACTCCCACCAATCGAACCGGCGCCGCCAGTATTTCCTGTCCGGCAGTGATAACGCCGGTGGGCAAAGCGGCGTGGTCAAAACTATATTTGCGTCCCCATACGTTTACAGTTACGCCCTGTTCCGTGGTATACGCCATAACCTCGGTCCATGGAAGTGGCACGACTTCATTCTTGTTGAATTGCATGATCAGGTTCTCCTTCACTTATAAGACACGTGATTGAGGAAGAGCCTAGGCGCATTTAAGAATGGTGTCAAGAGGGCTCGGGATTTGGATGAACGCGAGGCTTCTGAACCGTGCGGTCTGCAACCTTGGGCGGGAGGTGATGCGTATCATGGGGTAAGCGGTTATCGACCGAAGTCGGCGCACGAGATGGCGGTGGAACGAGCGCAAAACAGGGCGCTGGTCATCCACAATATAAGGTGCGAAAAAAACTCCATTTTGTTACTTGCATCCAAACGCACAACCTGTCAGCATCCATTAATCCTCAAAAAAGCGTGAGTTGACGTTGATTTGCACGAAATTCCTTGAAAACACACAGGTATTGATCTGATGCGATTTGCAAATTCACATTTTTCCGGGTATCCGCAAGCGGCTGGCACGTTGAAACGCACGAACGAACAAA
>JAHIJO010000185.1 GCA_018898455.1 Verrucomicrobiota bacterium
CGGCGACGGCATCTGGGATTTGGCGGTGTATCATACCGCCAGCGGTTATTGGTATGCCGTTTCCTTAAAAGGACAACTGATTTTATTCAACAGCCCCTGGGGCTCCTCCTCTGCCAGTCCGGTCAAATGGTAATTAGAGCCCTGTACGAAAAGGGGCATGGTTCAATAAAGGGCCAATCGGGGTAACACTTCCAAGGAGTGGGGAGTAGCACGGCATTCTGCCCGTGTTCATATTAAGGTTCCTATAATTCTCTGGACTGGCTTCGTAGGGCCTGCGCTTGCGCATGGCCGTCTGTTGCGGCGCGCCGCACGCGGCGGCCCTACAATCGGTCCAGATAATTTCAGGAAGTAGTATCTCATCCGACCAAAGCATATCGAGTGTTTGTTGTCTTGCATAACCGTGTGATGATCGGGTCTTGTGAGGCGCAACGGCTGTTGGTAGTATGGCGCCCATGGCCATCCTGAGTCTTGCCGGACAATCCTGGGTTAAACGGCTGGCAGCCTACGCGGCGCCCGCTGTTTTCGTGCTGGTGGCCGCCGGAGTGGCCGCGTTTGCCTTGCGGCAGTGTTTTCTGCCCAGGGCCTTTCACAATCCCATCGCCTACACCATGGTGGGGGACTCTCTTTATGTGCTGGAGAAGGAGCGGAACACCATTCTCCAGTTCGACCAGGGCGTACCCGGCACGTCGCTGAAGGCGAGCGGGCGTTTCCGGATTGAGCCGGACGATGAGCGCTACTATTACATGGTCCGCAAGCTGTATCCCGGTCCGAACGGCATCGTGGTCCACAGCTATATCTACGATCAGAAAACGCGCGGCTTCCTCGGTTACCGGTTTCGCGAATACTCCTCATTCTATAAACCGCCCCGGCCTTTACTGACGGTTTTACTGAACGACCCCTCCGCTTACCCCGAGATCAAGTATGCCTGTGACCGCGAGGGTAATCACTATTTTGTGAACAATTGTGCCGCTCACCGCAATATCTGGAAAATGCCGGCATCGGCTTGGAATGTAATCGTCAGTGGAACAAATCTGCCGCCGGTTATCAAGGAAATGGGCGACCGGAACGAGACACTATCCGGCTGGACGTCGATCGTCATTGGCCCGGACGATCATATCTACGTGACCTCGAGCGCCTCGGAACGCATTGTGGAATATGCGTCTGACGGATGGAGACTGCGCGAAATCGGCGCGGTCGGCCTCGGGGTGGGTGACCTGCTGGCGCCGGATGAAGTCTTCTTTTTACCATTTACACCGGATAAGCCCCCGTACCTGACGGTCGCCAGCGCGGGCAACCGGTCCTGGGTACAGTTTGATACGAACGGCGCCATCGCGCGCGTTGTGGTCCCTTTGCAGGCGGGGTATCCATATTCGGATATTCTCGTGGGCCATGTCTATGCCACGCGTGCCGCGGCGGAGCCTGCGCCGACGGGTAGCGCCACGGCGGAGTCGGCCCAGAAGGTGCCCGCCGAGGAGCAGTTTTGTTCTTTTGATCTCGTGAACAAGTGTTTCGTGGTGCTGGGGCGCAATTTGACTATCATCTCCAGTTACCGGGCCTGGGAGGTTGGTCGGACCTGTTGGCTGGGGGGCATTGTCATCCTGCTCCTCCTGCTGGCGACCACATGGCGCCGGCTGACGGTGTTCCTGGCTCGGATGAAAATCCCGTTTTTCGTCAAGCTCCTGCTCCTGTTCGTTCCGCTTCTGATCATCAGCCTGCTGGTCGTGGGCGACTGGGTGCGGGATATCATGCAGGCGGACCTGGAGGCGGAATCGATCCGGCGTTCGGCCAACCTGTCGCGGGCGATCCTGAACAGCGTGGCGCTCGCGGATCTGGAAGCCATTCAGAAACCCGAGGATCGGGGGAGTCCGGCCTACGAGCGCGTGTACACGACGGTCAGCCGGATCATGGACACAAAGCACGTGGATTTTACGCCCAAGTGGATCATTCATAAAATCCGCGACGGCCGTTTCTATTTCGGCATCAGCGTTTGGCGCGGCCCAGTCTATGAACCGTTCATTGTTCCCCACGCGCGCCGGATGTTTTTCAAGGTACTGCGGGAAAAGACGCCCCAAGCCGGTCGGTTTGTTGACGAACAGGGCGAATGGTTCAGCGTCCTCAACCCGATCCTGAACGCCGCCGGTGAGGTGATCTATATCCTGGAATTATATCGGCCGACGGAAGAGATCGAGCGCGCCAACCGGGAAGCTGTCCGTCAGGTACTGGCGATTGCCGGAGTCACGGCCCTGGCGGCGATCGTCCTGGTGCTGCTGTTTTCCTATTTCTTCACCCGGCCGTTGCGCCAGCTCATGATAGCCACGGAACGGCTCGGGAAGGGTGATTTCGACCACCCGATCGTGGTCCGGTCGCGGGATGAACTGCGAGACCTGGCCGCCGCCTTCAACCACATGATGGTGGACCTCAAGCGCTATATCGCGGACCTGGCCCGGAGCACGGCCGAGAAGGAGCGGATCCATAGCGAACTGCGTTTTGCCCGCGAGGTCCAGCAGGGGATCGTTCCGAAAGTCTTTCCTCCATTCCCGCAGGCGGCCAACATCGAGATCGTAGCCCGCATGGAACCCGCCCGGGAGGTGGGCGGCGATTACTTTGATTTCTTCATGATCGATCCGGACCACATGGGCGTGGTGATCGCTGATGTTTCCGACAAGGGCGTGCCGGCCGGCCTGTTCACTATGATTGTCCGCACCCTCATGAGGAGCAACGCGAAGGATAATCTCAGCGCCGCCGACACGGTCTCCAGAATGAACCGCCAGATTGCCGCGGATAATCCCGCGTCCATGTTCGTTACCCTGTTCT
Organism: Verrucomicrobiota bacterium; assembly: GCA_018898455.1. Classification (GTDB taxonomy): domain Bacteria; phylum Verrucomicrobiota; class Kiritimatiellia; order JAAZAB01; family JAAZAB01; genus JAHIJO01. The sequence continues at coordinate 2,815 of JAHIJO010000185.1, forward strand.
ACGGTGTCTGTGACCTGCGGACGGGCGCGATCGTGTTTTGCAACGCCGGGCATCCGGCCCCGATTTTACTGAGACAGGGGCGGGCTGAACCGCTGGCGGCTTCGGAAGGCCATGGCGCCTGCGTCATCGCCGGCATTTATGATAACGTGGAGTATTCCGAGGGAGAACTGGTGCTGGCCGAAGGCGATACGCTGGTCCTATACACCGACGGCGTGACCGAGCCCATCGACAAGGCGGAACAGATGTACGGCGAAGAGCGGCTCCTGCGCGTGCTGATCGAGGACCCGCGGTGGACGAACCGCCAGCGGTGCGACCGGGTCGTCGCGGATGTGATGGACCACCAGAAAGGCGTCGAGCAGTTCGACGACATCACCCTCCTGTTCTTCAAGTTTCTGGGCAGACCTCCCCCGATCCAGCATGCGGGGGAGTTCCCAGACGCCTAACGAGGAAGCCAGCAGTTCAAGGGGCAGTCTTAAGACGGCAGTTTGCCGCAATGAATTGCCATGGGTGCTGCCAGCCCATCGTCCCCACCTCATCCATTTGGTAGCCGGTGATCCAAATAGCATGGGCCCCATAATTTCCATTGCGGTAGAGGCTTCTTTCGTATGTGGTACAATCCACCGTTTTCGTTTCGTCTTTGCCGGCCGGGCCACAGCGGGAGCGGAGTTTTAAACGCTCGCCGTCCTTTTCCAATACCTCAGCAAAGTAGCCGTAAACTGTTTTATCGCCCAGCTTGACTGCGGCGGTGCCGAGGTATATCCGCTCACCCTTTTTCATCTGTGCAATATAACGGCCTTGGTGAATGCCGAAATGGAGGTGTGCAGGATACCGGCCGTTTTCCTCACTGTTGGATTTGCCTATGTATCCGATTACTTGTCCTTTCTTAACCATGTCGCCCACCTTTACGAGACGATTTGCTCCGAGATGTCCGTAAAGCGATGAAATATATTCTCCGTTGGGCAGGCGATGTTCAATGACTATGATGTTTCCCCAGCTCCAGCCGCGGCGCTTTTCTACCGTCTCGTCGTTAAAGGTGGGCAGACAGGCTGACATCCGCACGATTCCCTCGGCGACAGACAGAACCTGAGCACCAGGTCTCTGCCAGCCGCAGTCGGAACCCACATGGACCTTGCCGATGAAAGCCGCAGCGCTTGGCGGAACCTTGACCCCAAAGGAATTTGCTTTCAAATCCTCTTGGCTGATATCCATCAGGGGATAGACAAAACCGGTGGCTGTAGAGTATTTATCGGAAATCGGAGGCTGTTTTGTCGGCAGGTCACCTATCGTATTGTGACGGTAATACCTGTCCGAGCCGGCATCATAGGAATAGCTGCCATTTCTTGGAGGCGTGTGCTCGTCTTCCTTCTTCTCTTCCGCATGGAGGGCTACTGTTAGAGGGAGCAAAAGAGTAATTATCAGCGTGAGATAACTCACCGCGGCCAATGCGCTTTGGAAGGGGTTTCTAACATTGAGAGAGATAAAGCTAAACATCTTCTTGTCTCCTCCCGAGCCCGAATTTAAAGATCGGTCAAATGATACGGGATGTGTTTTTGCCGCAGTACCGCCTGCACTTCCTTGGGATCCAAGGCGTCCGGCGTTGTTCCCCCGCGCACAGCCAGCGTCGCGGCCGCGCCGGCCGCCTGGCCGGTCAGGGCCGCGATCGGGATGACGCGCGTGACTTCCCACGCATCCCCCTCGGAGGCAATGCATCGTCCCGCCGCCAGTAATCCGCCTACCTTCCGGGGCAATAGTGTTCCGTAAGGGATTTCCCAGACTTGTCCGCTGGTCCGCCAATCTGCCGCCAACCCGATGGAGTCCGGTGCGGCTTTGCCCGCTTGCCCGGTCTGGAGCGTGGTCTGCCCGATAATGCGGCGGGTTGTGCGAAACTGGGCCAGGGACGGAAGCGTCAGCGGAAATAATTGATTTCGACCGTCCGCGCCCAGGGCGGATTGCTTGGTTCGATAGTGCTCGCGCAAAATCCGCCGTCCTTCAAGGATAAACCGGTTGACCTGTTCCGCGTCGGTGCCTCGCATGGTCGGGATATCGTCCGGCGCATTGCGGCCGGCATTGTCCCCGCCGATATAAAATAAGCCTCTACGTCAGAATCTGTGGATAAGTTCCGGCATGGGTAACTTCCCGAGTGTATGATAGAGCATGATTTCCAGCACATCGAACGAACGATGGCCGTAGGCTCGTCTGGTGACCACACGGCATTTGTTGTTTAGTCCCTC
>JAHIJO010000186.1 GCA_018898455.1 Verrucomicrobiota bacterium
CAAGTACGCCCTCACGGCTCAGGGACAAACCTTGACCACCGCGCTCAATGCCATGCTCGCAGCGTCCACTCAACAACTTATGGAGAAAGCCGCATGATTATCTTGTTGTTTTTAGCAGTACCTGACGGATAAGGTACTAATGAACCGCGCATTATTACCTCAAACCGTTATCCGGCGCAAGATTTTGTTCAGCAATTCAGCAAACGGTATCAGGAAATCCAAAAAATGAGATTGACGACAAGCATGCCATGTTGAATGATGACCTGGGTGGATCTATAATTCCACCTCCATCACCTGAATAAAATAACAAGTGGGTAATATGAATATGAATAATACGGAAATGAGGTCAACGACTCCGTCCGCTTCCGGTTCGACAGCGGGAAACGTCAAGGGTTGGCCGGAGGAAGTGGGCGCGATCCAATACGCGACGGATGCCGACAACAGCCGGCAACCCGCCCTGTTCTATGCCCCGCCAACCGAGGAGAAGAAGCCTTTACTGGTGGCGCTGCATACCTGGTCGGGAGATTATCGCCAAGCTGCATCGGTCGCCAATGCGCGCTGGTGCATTCAAATGAACTGGTGTTTTATTCACCCCAATTTCCGGGGGCCGAACTGGACGCCCGAAGCCCTCGGCTCGGAACTGGTCATCGAGGATATTGTCAGCGCGGTCCAGTACGCGCAAACCTCCTGTGCGATCGACATGAACCGCATCTATCTCATCGGCGGGTCGGGCGGCGGCCATGCTGCCCTGCTCCTGGCTGGCCACAGACCGGACCTCTGGGCCGGAATATCCGCCTGGTGCGGGATTTTCGATATTCGCAAATGGTGGGAAGAAACAAAAGCCGCCAAGAGAGGCTATGCGGACCATATTGAAAAGGCATGCGGAGGTCCCCCCGACATCAATACCCGGTCGGCTGAAGAATGCCTCAAGCGTTCGCCGCTGACCTATCTGAAAAACGCCGCTTCGGTCAACCTCGATATCAATGCCGGTGTCAAGGATGGCCGTTCCGGCAGTGTCCCCTTCACCCATTCCCTGTATGCTTTCAATGCCGTGGCCCGGGAAAATGACAGAATCGATATGGCGGATATCAAACAGTTTTATCGAGACATGAAAGTTCCCGCCCATCTTGCAAGCGATATGACGGACCCTCTCTACGGAAAAAGGCAGCCGTTATTTCGAAAGATATCGAATAACGTCCGCATTACCGTTTTTGACGGCGGGCATGATATTATTCATGCGGCGGCCCTGAATTGGCTCGCTCAACAGCGTAAGGACCAGCCTGCCGTCTGGGATATCCCCATGCCTGCGCCGTTCCAAGCATCAGACCATGATGCGAAATCCGGCCTGGGACATTAAAGAGCAAGGACGTCTTCCGCACTCAGTTCGCGGTTGAACACCCTGACATCATCAATGGCACCGATGAATGGCAAAACGAGGTTAACTGCTTCATTGTAGCATCCAATGTAAAATGTTCCCCGACGAACAGTATTGACGGGTCCGCTCATTTCTTTCAGTCCCGAGTTTTCCATTCCATCGACATAAAACTTATGCCTGCCATTACCGCCGTAAGTATACGTAATGTTATGCCATGATTTAAGAGGTATCTGGCTGGCGCTTAGGAACGCAGCGCCATACTGAGAATAACTGGCATTCCTTCTGCCGCCACGCCAATCCAATCCAACACAACATAACTTATTATTTTCAGGCGTGCCATATGTTAATAGGATCGCGCCAACTTCAGGGGGAACATCAATATATATCCAGAAAGAAATTGACCTTGGATTGTCTTTATCCGGAAACAACCGGTCGGAGGCTGTGATAAACGTATTGGTGTCTTTAAAATAATAGGCGCTGTTGTCGTTTCCATATCTATCCTTTGTCAGGGTGGCCCCATGCACTTTCCCGTTGTTGCCGTTGCCAGAGCTGTCGTTGGCATTGCCGTTGAATAGATATTCTGCCAGCAGTCCTTTCACGGAACCGCCGGATATCACGTCAATTTTGGTGATTTGCTCCAGACCGACCGACACTTTTCCGAACGCGGTCTGGAGAACCAGCCTATTAATAATCATGGCGCCCTTGATCCTGTCGCCGTTAGTCATCTCGAACACGGCCAGTTCACGATTCTTCTCCACTGTAATGCTCCGAACGTGCTTCAGCGCAATATCCAGTTTGGCATAGGCGGTCTGCACGGAAATGGACACGATGCCAGGAACACCAATAAGGCGTGAACCATCCACCAGGTCGATGGCCAGACTGGGGGCTTGTCCCCTCGCCTCGAACTGACCCCAAGGGGGGGCAATCTGATTTGGCGGACACGCCGGGCGAAGTGTACATGATACGCAGGCTAGTTGAATCAGCGCTATCACCGTCAGCAGAAACGATATGTGTTTGACGGTGTTCATCTTATCCTCCTTGATAGGGTTTATACCAACTCGCACTGTAAAAACCGGCATGCTTTATCAGTATTTACATCATGTATGACTATGATGGGCCGTCCGATCATAGCTTCACTTATGAGCAATAAAGAGCGCCTTCACATCTTCCCCGGATAGGGCGCGATTGAATACCATGACCTTGTCCATTGCCCCCTTGAAGTAGTAGTAATCGTCTTGAACATTCGGGACATTAATATTCTCTATATGACCGATTCTGAATGACACCCGACGCGTATAGACCAAGGGGCCTATTGCTTGGGCTGTGCCCTGCAGAACTCTGTCAATATACAGGAAACCATCACTCTATTTTAGAGCCTGTCCCACGGGGGAATAAATTTAGATACCCCCTGGGCGATCAATACCCCAACAGATAACATTTTCCGGCCGGGTAATTCCAATTTCACATATCGCCGCTAAAACTCCCCCAAAACGGCCGTTTTCAGGCACACTCATCCCTTAATATTTTCTCTCCAAAAGGGATTTTCAAAAGCGGCC
>JAHIJO010000187.1 GCA_018898455.1 Verrucomicrobiota bacterium
AGACAGGTCTGCCCAAGAGTGGGGATCAACATGCGGTGCGCATGCAAATGGATTCCGCTTGCAATTAATCACGCGAAAACGACAATGAGTTTCAATAAGCGTTTGCCGTTCTTAAACGGCAAGAAATCGGTACTCTCAAGATGATATATCCTTCCGGCGCGAGGTCCGCGGCGCGGTAAAGGATATTGCCGTGTTCGTCGGAGAAAGAGCGGGTGCTTGCGATCCGGGTGGGCAGGGGCTTGGCCAGCCGGTTGGTATTCTCGCTCAGCCAGCCTTGGACTGCCAGCCGTGCCGTTGATTCAGACACCGGCGCGGCGCCGGCGTCCGCGGGCCGGAGCGCAAGACAAACCCACAGGCCGAATATAAGAATGATGGGTTTATTCATACTTGCTTTCATAAACCGCGTCTCCTCACCCCTTCCGCCGCAGCGGCGGCCGTCCCTCTCCCCAGGGAGCGGGTGAGGGGGGATGCGCCATTTTCTTCAACAGCATTATGATACCAGATTTTGACATTGGTGTCCAAAATGAAATATCTGAGAAATAATCAGGGCAGGCACGAATCAGCAGATCCGCGGCAGGTCTTCGCCGAGGGGCAGGTGAATGATGCGTTCGCCCCCGGCGGCGGTTTCCAGTACGGCCAGTCCCGCTGATTCTGCCGTCACAATGCCGATGACGGCGGCCTCCCGCCCCAGCGGATGCGACCGCAGAAGTTGCAATGCCCGGTCGGTTTCCGTTTCCGGGCAAACAATAATCGCCTTACCTTCATTGGCCGCGTTAAGCGGGTCAAGCCCCAGCAGTTGGCAGATGCCGCGAACTTCGTTCCGGACCGGGAGCGCCAGTTCTTTTAGTCGGATGCCGACATGGGAAGAGTTGGCCAGGTCGCATACGGCCGCGGCAACTCCGCCCCGCGTGGGATCACGCAGGCAATGGATCGCAGGCAGGCGGAGCAGGGGGGCTATCAGGGTCCAGAGCGGAGCTACATCGCTGGCAAGATCGGTCTCAAGGTTCAGGCGCCGGCTCATCACGGCCGCGCCATGATCGCCCAGCGTACCGGTGATGATCACGGCATCGCCGGGCCGTGCATTGCTCACGTGGACATCCGTTCCGGGCAGGCGCACTCCTATCCCGGACGTGTTGATGAAAATGCCGTTTCCTTTTCCCCGTTCCACGACCTTGGTGTCGCCGGTCACGACCCGCACGCCGGTTTGTGCCGTCACCTCGGCCAGCGACTGGATTACCTGGTCAAGGTCCCGGAGGGGGAGACCTTCTTCCAGGATAAGTCCCAGACTCAGGTACCTGGGTTCGGCGCCCTGCATGACCAGGTCGTTGATCGTACCGCATGCTGCCAGTTTCCCGATATCGCCGCCCGGGAAGAAAATCGGGTTGACCACATATGAATCCGTCGTGAACGCCAGTTCGGATTCCGGGATTGATAGGCAGGCGCTGTCGTCCAGCCGGTCCAGGGTCGGGTTGCCGAGCCGGCGCAGGATGATATTGCGGATCAATGCCTGGGTGCGTCCGCCGCCCCCGCCATGGGAGAGCAGGATGATATCGTTGGAATTGAAATCGCTCATCGGATGAATTTAAAAAGCGCCGTTGTCTGGAGCTTGGCAATCAATCGGTGTCCCGTAGGGACGGTTGAGTTCTAATTCCGTTGATCCCGCTAATCCAGTTAAAAAATGCACGTATCAATCAAAATCATCCGGAATATTTTATTGCCAAGCTTGCCAAGCTGAAGGCATGGTCGCCAAGATCGCAAAGACTTAAACGGATTTTGTTCATTGTCTTCTTGGCGTTCTTAGCGCCTTTGGTGCGAGAAATATTTCTTTATTCTTCTTTCTCCGAACCGGAATGCGCATACCGGTAATACGCGGCGCAGGCGCCCTCGCTGGATACCATGCAGGCGCCCACCGGCGTCTCCGGCGTACACCGCGTTCGGAACAGCGGACATTCCGTCGGCAAGCGCGCGCCGCGCAGCACGTCCCCGCACCGACAGCCCGGCGGTTCGACGGGTGTTGGGAGCGGCAACGCCGGCCAGCGAAGAAACGCGTCATGCGCCCGGAATGTATCCCGAAGTCGCAGGCCGCTTCGCGGGATGGTTCCCAGCCCCCGCCATTCGCTGTCGCATTCCTCGAAGACCTCCCGCAGGATGGCCTGCGCTTCCGGGTTGCCCGTTTCGCCGACTCCGCGGGTGTACTGGATTTCCACGGTGGCCCGCTTTTCAATCCTTTGGCGCAGGATCATTTCAATGGCGAGAATCATATCCCCGGCTTCAAAGCCGGCCACCACGCAGGGGATGCCGTAATCGCGACAGAGAAATTCGTAAGGCCGGCTTCCGATAATGGCGCTGACATGGCCCGGACACAGAAACCCGTCAATCTTTACCTCGCCACCCTGCATCAGGGCGGCCATGGCCTGGGGTATGGTCTTGTGAGCCGGGAGGATAGAAAAATTACCCAGCCTGCCGGTCAGTGCCTTTTTCACCGTCCAGGCCACGGTGGGTGCCGTGGTCTCGAAGCCCACGCCGAGAAACACCACCTGCCGGTCCGGGTTCTGTTCCGCATCCCGGAACGCGTCCAGGGCGGAATACACAATATTGATCCTGGCGCCCCGCGCCCGTTCCCGCTCCAGGGAGCTTTCCGTGCCCGGTACGCGGACCAGGTCGCCGAAGGTGGCGATGGTGATTCCCGGTTCCTGCGCCAAAGCGATGGCGCGGTCAATGAAGCCGGTGGGCGTGACGCAGACCGGACAGCCGGGTCCCGAAAGCAGGCTGACGTTTTCCGGCAAGAGCGAGCGCAGTCCCGACCGGAACGCCGTCATGGTGTGCGTACCGCAGACTTCCATGACCCGGATCGGCCGCTTAATCTGCTCCGCCAGCGATTTTATGATTTCCAGATGGGATGTCAATTGAGTCATGCTAATAAAAATCCAAATTCCAAAATCCAAGGAAACACGAGCAATTCAAGGCCAATAAGAATAAACTGGAAAATAAAGCGCAAATGAATTTATTTATGCCACTGAAACTATTTAATTTCATTGTTCCATATTGAGATTTCACTATTCCTTGGAATTTGGATTGTGGAATTTGGAATTTATTATTCAGGTGCCGTTCCATTGACGATTTCATAGAACTCCCGCACATCATCCTCCGACCACTTGCGGATCGCGAAACCGGCGTGGAGCAACACATAATCGCCGATTTGCGGGTTGGCGATAAACGTGACAATGGCAGTGCGGCGCACGCCCTGGATGTCCACCACGGCATTCTCACCGTCCAACTCGACGATTTTGGCTGGAATGGCTAAACACATGTTAAGGAATGGTTAATGATTCAATGGTTAATGATTCACGGTTATAGTGGTGTATGATCTTCACGTCGTCCCACTGGGGTAGTTCCTGACGGATAAGGCGCCTTTCACCTTCGATCTTCCACCTATCTTTTTCCCATTGCCACCACCGCCTGCCCCAAGGCTATGCCGCCGTCATTTGGCGGCACTGCCTGCGGACTGTACACCTCGAAGCCCTTGCGGATCAAGCCTTGCGTGATTTTCTCCAGCAGGAGATCGTTCTGGAATACCCCCCCGGAGAGCGCCACCTTGCCCAGGGATTCCAACGTTCGAATCCGGCGGCACATCTCGACGACGCCTTCCGCAATTGTGTTATGAAACTTGCCGGCCATGAGGGAACGGTCGGCTCCGACACGCAGGTCGGCAACCAGGGCATGGATCATGGGGCCAAAAGAAAGAATAAGGCAACCCGACGAGGGCGTCGGGTCTCCATTTATTGGAACCGGCGTGCCCTCACGCCGTATTGGTGATTCCGACCCGATAATGATTTCAAACGGGTAATGGCCGGAAATTTTCCGGTCCGCCAGGGTTTGCAGACGAATCGCGCCCCGCGCTTCATAGGAAATCGAATCGCCAACGCCCAGCAGGGCGGCCACGGCGTCGAACAGGCGTCCGGCGCTGGAGGTGAGCGGCGAATTGAGCGTCTGCTCCAGTATGGCGGCGAGCATCTTCCGCTGGTTGGCGTCCAAAGCGGGGAGCAGGTCTGAGGCATCCGCAAGCCCTTCTGCCAGGAGCATGCTGAAGGCCATCCGTTCCGGATGCCGGATCGCCTCTTCTCCGCCCAGCATGCCGTATTGCTTGAAATGACCTGCCCGGCGGTAGGATCTGAGGTCGGCCACAAGAAATTCGCCGCCCCAGATTGTGCCGTCCGGGCCGTAGCCGGTGCCGTCAAGCGCCACGCCGATTACCGGATCCGCGAGCCCGTGCTCCGCCATGCAGGCGGCAATATGGGCATGATGATGCTGAACCGCCATGCGCTTCCCGTCGCCGGCGTCCGGGGATAAGGCGAAGCGGGTGGAATGGTAATCCGGATGCAGGTCGTGCGCGATGACGGCCGGCCGGACCTTCAGCAAATCGGTCAGATCGGCGATCGTTTCGCGGAAAAAATGGAAAGCCCGCAGTTCTTCGAGATCGCCGATATGCTGGGAAAGAAACGCCTCATCGCCGCGGGTCATGCAAATCGTGTTCTTGAGATCGGCCCCGCAGGCCAGAACCGGCGGACCCGCCAGCGGTAACCGGATGGAATCGGGAACCAGGCCCCGGGAGCGCCGGAAAAGGAGTTGCCGGAGAGGTGGTGAAACAAGGATCGGACGCGACGGAGCGCGTCCCTCCATCTGATTTTCTGTTTGATTGTGGAGGGCCACGCTCCATCGTGGCCGTTCTTTAAAATGCGTTTCAACAGTTTCCTGACCTTGGACCACCTTTATGACCGAATCGTCACAACGCCGCAGGATGGGCCGGTTATGGGTCAGCGCGGCGTCGGCAATCGTTCCCAGGATGCGCTTCAATTGTTTCTCATCCATGGCAATCGGCTCTTCAGCGGCATTGCCGCTGGTCATCACCAGCGGGCTGATGCCCACCAGCAGGAGCTGGTGCAGGGGCGAGTAGGGGAGAAACACACCGATATCGTCCGTGTCCGGCGAAATGAGCGGCGATAACGTTGAACCGGTTTTCCGCCGGACAATAACAATCGGCGCGGCACAGCCGGTCAACAGGTCCGCTTCCGCTTCGTTCACTGCCGTCTGCCGGCGAATCTCATCCAGCGAGGCGAACATGACGGCCAGGGATTTATCCGGCCGGCGTTTCCGGGCGCGGAGTTGAGCCACCGCCGCATCGCTCGTGGCGTCGCAGGCCAGGTGATAGCCGCCCAGTCCCTTGACCGCCAGGATGCCGCCGGTCTTGAGTAATCGCACCGCCTCTTGGATTGCCGCCTCCGGTTGTAGCCGCGCTTCGCAGAAGCGCTTCCCTTCTTCCTCTCCGCCTTGTTGTAGCCGCGCTTCGCAGAAGCGCTCGGGCGTTGAAGTATTGGACGTTCCACCGTCGCCCCGACTATCCGACTTGTCGGGGCTATGGTGGACAAGTGGATGTTTGCTCTGTATGCTGATCAATCTCACCCTTGGCCCGCATACCGGGCAGGCGTTCGGCTGGGCGTCGAACCGGCGGTCCGCGGGATCGAGGTATTCCTCCCGGCATTCCGGGCATAGCGCGAAGGACGCCATCGAAGTGCGTTTGCGGTCATAGGGTAATTCGCGGATGATCGTGAACCGGGGTCCGCAGTTGACGCAATTGATGAATGGATACCGATGCCGGCGGTTGGCGGGATCGAACAGTTCAGCCCGGCATTCTTCGCAGGTGGCCAGGTCGGGTGGCAGTCCCGCCCGCAGATCGCCGGAACGGGCCGAGGACAGGATATCGAACCGGCCGGTGTCCTCGCCCGGCGGGAGTATTTCCGTCCGGATGGAATCCATGCGGGCTTGGCGGGGTGGGCCCGATTGCAGGCGTTCGACAAAGGCGTCAACGGCATCCGGCGTTCCCTGGATTTCCAGGAGCACACCGTCCGGCGTGTTTTTCACAAAGCCTGCCAGCGCCAGTGCCCGGGCGTAGCGGCAAACCGTCGGCCGGAACCCGACCCCCTGGACCCGTCCGGCAATTTCAGCGCGTATGCGTTTAATATTCACAGGAATGGAATGTTTTGAAACTGTCGTGAAACGGTTATGAAACGGTCAATGCGGCGGATGAAACGGTTTGGAACGGTTGTGAAACGGTTATGAATCTGCCGGGCTTTTGACGGCCAGCCCGGGCCGGTTTAGCACGTGGGTGTAAATCATGGTTGTGGCCACATCGGCGTGCCCCAGTAATTCCTGCACCGTGCGGATATCGGAACCGGATTGCAAGAGGTGGGTGGCAAAGGAATGCCGAAACGTGTGACAGCTCACCGTCTTGGTAATGCCCGCCTGTTCCACCGCCTGTTTCACGGCCCGATGCAAAAGGTTTTCGTTGATATGATGGCGCCGTACCTTTCCGCTGCGCGGATCTACCGAGAGGTTTTTGGCTGGGAATACATATTGCCAGCGCCATTCCCTGGACGCATTCGGATATTTCCGCTCCAGCCCCGGCCAGAGATAGACCGTTCCATTTCCCTGCGCGAGATCCTGCTCGTGCAGAACCTTAACCTGGGCCAGGTGGTCCTGCAAAGGCTGAAGGTAACGCTCCGCCAACATGGTGACGCGGTCTTTCTGCCCTTTGCCATCCCGGATCATGATCTGCCTCTGGGCAAAATCCACGTCCTTGACCCGCAGGCGCACACACTCCATCAGGCGCAAGCCGCTGCCATACAGCAGGCCGGTCATGAGTCCGGATACACCTTCCATCCTGGTCAACACGGCGTTGACCTCCTCGCGCGTGAGAACTACCGGCATACGTTGCGGGCGTTTGGCGCGGACAATTTCATCCAACTCGCCAAACGGCTGTTTCAGCGCTTCGCGGTAGAGAAAGACCAGCGCGTTCAATGCCTGATTTTGAGTGCTGGCGGAGACTTCCCGTTCAATGGCGAGATAATCCAAGTATGCCTTCACAGCGGAAGTGACCTCCAGGTCGCGCGGATCGCGGTAGCCATGAAACGCGATAAAACGGCGCACCCAATCCAGATAAGTTTGTTCCGTCCGGTAAGAATAATGCCGGACGCGAATTTCGGTGGTCACGGCTTGCAGGATGGCGCCATGCCGACGTTCGACCTCGCCCGGCGCGACCTCATCCCGGAACGATTCATTGGGTTCAGGCAAAGCGGGAGCGGTGTCTGCGGTCAGCGAAGCGGCCGGTCTGAAATTCGGTAGAAACTGTTCATACAACAGGCGCAGGGCAGATCGGGCTTGGTTGACCTGCCAGTCCTTAATAGCGGGCCGGCCGGACAGGTCCTTGAGAAAGGATTCGATATCCTCGCCGTCCCGTTTTTCCAGAGGCTTATCCCGCAAATGGTTTAAGAAAGCTCTGGCCCAGCGGACATGGAACTGGGCATGTTCAGGATCGACTTTATGTTCCTCTACGCATGCCTTATAGGCTTGCCAGAAAACATCAGAATTTTCGTTGACATTCATCGGGCAATCGTATAAAAATGTTATCATTTAATATATTGTTATACTTGCCATGTAGTTTACTAGATATCATTGGCATATTGCAATATGAAATTCATAACTAATATCTGTTGAACGGAACCGCTTCGCGGATTGAAACGCGGAGCGGTTTTTTATTTCCCATGCGCTAAGCTGACTCCAACGAGTTCCGGAATAAACCGGACTCGAAAAGGAGTCAGCCATGAGTCCCCTTCGTTCCCGGTTCTGTG
>JAHIJO010000188.1 GCA_018898455.1 Verrucomicrobiota bacterium
AACGACAGAATGGCGGAACAGCTTAAAGTTGTTTCAATCCACGCTCCCCGCGCGGGGAGCGACCCCGGCCCCGTTGAAGCTCGGGGTGCTGGAGGTGGGTTTCAATCCACGCTCCCCGCGCGGGGAGCGACATGAAATCAGAAATCGCAATCTGCAGGACGTGCCGTTTCAATCCACGCTCCCCGCGCGGGGAGCGACCCAGCAACACAACCGAGATGAGAAAGAAAGGGTGTTTCAATCCACGCTCCCCGCGCGGGGAGCGACCGTAATACTGGTAGGCTGACTCATCGGTAGCTCGTTTCAATCCACGCTCCCCCCGCGGGGAGCGCCGCCTGTCCGGGTTAAGCATCTGGTGAATAATCCGTTTCAATCCACGCTCCCCGCGCGGGGAGCGACTTTAACATACAAAGTTTGTATGTCGCATAATAAGTTTCAATCCACGCTCCCCGCGCGGGGAGCGACTTTCGGTGGACCAGATCTCTCCAGGGGTTTGCGTGAGTTTCAATCCACGCTCCCCGCGCGGGGAGCGACTCGAAAAATGACAGACCAGGAACAGCGAGACCTGTTTCAATCCACGCTCCCCGCGCGGGGAGCGACCGGCGCTGTGACGGAAAACGTACGTTGTGATGTGTTTCAATCCACGCTCCCCGCGCGGGGAGCGACCTCGGGGTACTGGAGGTGGGGCAGGGCTCCCCAGGCCGTTTCAATCCACGCTCCCCGCGCGGGGAGCGACGCCGGTGAGAAGCACAATCCGGGGAGGATCGTGGTTTCAATCCACGCTCCCCGCGCGGGGAGCGACGCAGTTGGTCGCCCGCCGACGCGGGAAGTGGCGTTTCAATCCACGCTCCCCGCGCGGGGAGCGACGGGGCGCCCGCGGCCGGCGGGTCCGGGCATAACACGGAGGTTTCAATCCACGCTCCCCGCGCGGGGAGCGACCCACCGCAAAACACGCCCACCACAATCACCGCCTGGTTTCAATCCACGCTCCCCGCGCGGGGAGCGACATTCCCTCGAGCGGTACAATGCGGCTGTCGAGCGTTTCAATCCACGCTCCCCGCGCGGTGAGCGACGCTGTCTTCATATCTCTTTGAGAATGAAGAATGCAAACATTATTTTCCGCGAAATACAATTTAACGAGTCAGGTTTGTGCGACAAACCACGCTCCGACCATGCCTTGCGATTGCTTATTCTGTTTTCAAAGAACAGGTTACAATTCCCCCGCGATCCGGCCGGGATTTACATGTCCGCTTGGGGTTCGCGGAACACTTAAACGAGCAAGGGATCGTTTCGTAAATCCAACGTTGGCTTGGCGCCGATATGTTCGACGCGGCGCTGCCAATTGCTTCCCAGATAATAATATCGCAGGCTGTCTTCCTCCGGATTGATGATTGCCTCCAGCCGATTCTTCAGTTCCACCCACTGGGCCGGATCCACATCGCATTCGAACACGGAATTTTGAACCCGTTGGCCAAAATCCAGGCATGCCTTGGCACTGCGCCGAAGACGGGACCGACCCGCCTTGCTGACGGTGGACACATCGTAACTGACCAGAACCATCATATCGTTTGTCTTCCAATCAGAAACAACATTCACGATCGCTGACGTTGTCGCGCCGCTCCGGCGCGTAATAAATTGCGTGGCCGCCACGCAATTTATTTTATTTCCAAATCACCGGCGGATACCCGTCCAAATCACCGCGCAGATGGCGGGCCAACATCTGCGCCTGTAAATGAAAAAAGATGCCCAGGGCCGCGCTTTCCTCAACAAACGGGTGGATCATTTCCTCGGTCTTCCTTTTTTGGTACGTCACCAGGACAGTCTTCCGAGTATCATCCGTCATCTCCACCGCCCCGGACTCCGTTTGCTTGAAGCCATTGCCCTGCACCTGCTTAAGGTTCACCAGCGAAAGCGCCAGGCGGTCGGCAAAAAATGGGCGGAACTCTTCCATCAAATCCAACGCCAGACTGGGGCGTCCGGGCCGGTCGCGGTGCAGGAATCCAACCTGCGGGTCGAGCCCAACCGCCTCCAAAGCGCCAACGCAGTCATGCGCCAGCAGGGTATAGATGAATGACAATAAAGCATTCATGTTGTCCAGGGGCGGACGCCGACTGCGCTCTTTGAAGTAGAACGCTTCTTTTTGTGCAGTGATCAGGTGATCGAACACGCCGAAATACGTGTTGGCGGCGTCACCCTCCTTGCCTCGCAATGATTCCAGCGGTAACGGTTCCTCCAATTCTTTCAACAGATGCCCCAGCCGGCGGACGGCAATTTCGATCTCGTCCTGGCCGGTCTTGTCCGCATGATCGCGCAAAGCCCGCTGGAGGACCGTCCGGCAATTCGCCACCTTGCCCAGCACCACGGCCCGGGCGATATGCGCGCTGGCCGCCGGGTCGTCCGCCAGCCGATACTGCTGACGGCGCAAGAGCACATTGCCGTTGACCGGACCTTGAACACGGGCCAGGAACCGTCCGTGTTCGCTCAAGAAACCGATGAGCACGTTGTTCTCGGCGCAATGGTGCATAAGGAACGGACTGCACAGCACATTGCCGAAGCAGACGATTCCGCCCAGCGTATGGATCGGCATACGCAACCTGACCTCGCGTTCCACGCTGACGACCACCGCCTCGCCCTCCTTGTTCAGGTAGGCGCCCTGCGTGGTGACGAAAAGGGTGTTCAAATATTTTTTCATATGCTCCGCATTTTCTCCAAGTAGATCGCCCGTGCGCACTGCCGTTCGCAGAACAGCAAATGCTGGAATCATGCCTCCGGACGGCGGCGCAGGGGATGATCCGGAGGCAGACTGTCCAGCAAGCGCTGCTGGGCCGCATCGGCCCGTTTTTTCCGCTGTTCGCGCTGGCGGACGTTATCGTTTAGATAACGCGTGCCGGGAATATCGGAATTCTGAAGGGCCTCCGCCCAGGCACGCAGTTGCCGCGAGCACGACTCGGCGGATATTGTTAAATTTGAAATTTTAGATTTCAAATCGACAAGGCTCGGTTTGCGTACCAGCAGGCAGAGCATGGAGCGCGTTTCCCCGGCAGAGCCGCGCGCGATGTAAAGAAACATCAATAGTTCATTCGTCGTGCCGCGCTCGAAGCCCTCGGCGATGTTGTTGGAAACGGACAGCGTTGCGCGCTCCAGTTGATCCGCGAACGACCGGCTGATTCCCGGCGGGCGCGCGGTGAGCAGCGCATCCGTTGCTTCATACAGTTTGGCCGCCTCCTGCCAAACCGGCAAATCTTCGAAACGTTCATAGGTCGCCATGGGTCATCCTTTCTACCGGCAAGTTACAGCATTTGGTCGACTCGATGTCGCGTATTCTTCCCTGATAAGGCTTTTAAGGGTACGGCCGAGATAGTCCCGGACAGAATCGTGTTTCCCCGCCAGTTGCGGCATGCACTGCGCCAGCAGTGAGCATTTTTTGCATTTCTTTTCGTAGTGCGCCGGCGGTGTGACGCCGGCATTCACTACCTGGTGCAGACGAACAGCCGCTTCTTCTGTCACATGTCGCAGTTCGTTGGTAAGAAGGATATCTTTCCTTCGCCGCGAGAGACCGTAAAAAAGGGCGCCCGCCGGGATATGGCAGTTGAGCATTTCCTCCAGGCAAAGAGCCTGGGCGCAGAGTTGACACTCGAAGCTCTCCTCATGCCGGACAACTCCGCGCTTGTATTCCACGGGAAACGGTATCCAGCGGCCCGAAACACCCGGGAGGACAATGCCTTCCATACCCTCTTCTAAACGGTGAAATTCAAAAACATCCGCCACGCCGGATAGTCCCAGGCGCAGGGAGCGCAGTCGGAGTCCGCGGGCAATGCGAACCTCTCCTCGCGATTCACCTTCACCGGTGTGCACTTTATCGTGCAAGAGATGACCCTCGATGGTCGAGACGCTTTCCTGCCAAATCTCCTCCAGCCGGTGCAGGGCCGCTCGCCGCTCGCAGAAGACAATGTCGGCGAGGGCCGAAATGGGCAGAAGTTCATCTTCGGAATAATTCATATCCGGTCGCGCAATTTCTTTTGAGCTTCTTTTTCTTCAAGATAGTTATGCTTGGAAACAATCGGACGTTTCAGGCGTTTTTCCAATGCCTTGCGGGCGTTGCCGGCAATACTTCCGCCGGCATGCGCATCATCTTCCAGTTTTCGCATTCCTCTTGAATTCTCTGTGCGGTGGATTTCCGTAGTCGCGCGTTCGCCGAGCATGGTGAAAATGAGCTCGAAATCGTCCATATGATCGCGCAGGTTTTCGCGCTTGAGCCCTTTCAGCTTCTTATACTCGCCGGGTGTAACACCGAATGCGGCCTTTGAAATCTGCGCCGTCAGGATTTCGTAGTCTTTTTCTTCCTCCGCACCGCGTTCCTGCCATTCGTCGGTCAATTCTTCCCGGATGGCGATGCCGCGCATGCGCTTTTCGATCCAATCGTCGCTATAGCCCTTGAGTTTGTAAAGCAGGCGGGTGCGTTTGGTGGCAAGTTCGGGGTTTTCGATTTCCTGAACGCGTTCATAGCCGACCTTTGCCAGCCAGCGTTTGAACGGCTCCGCCTTGGGGGAGGGGATGGATTGGATGATGCGGAAGATGCCTTCGGTGTTGGCGCAGATCATACACTGATTTCCGCCATCCGTGGAAATTGAAAGGGTATGTACAAATTGTACCCACCCTTTAGCCAGTTCCGGATCGCGTAATTTCATACGTTGGATGTATTGTTTTGGATCGTTTGAATCGATTAGAGCCAAAACGATGTCCTCCACCACAAACCACCATTCATTCTGGTGCAGTGTTCTTCTGATCGTCCTGCCCTTAAACAGGACTATTTTAGTGTTCTTACTATCCATGTTTCCTCCATTCTTTTCGCGCGCGCGCGAATCCGCCGCGTCTTATTCCCTGAATGCTTTGCATCCCATATGTTCAAACGTCAGAAGACCCCGGCGCGGACTACTCGGACACGCGCACACACCCCAGTCGTTGCCGAGTGTGCCTTCCAGTTTGAGGAAGAACCGGCAACCGCAGGAGCAGTCTGGCCCGCAGTCTGTGTCCCGGTCCCGTTTGCCATAGGGCTCGAAATCCGACGGCAGTTTCCTGGCTAACTTCCACAGACGGTCATGCCAATCCATAGTGCGCTTTTTCTTCGCCATAAACTCCCTCAAACCATCTCGATCAATTCCACGCCTTGCGGTTTGTGGTCGCGGTCAATCTGCACCTCATAGTCCGCAAAGGTCCGCGCCGGTTTGGTAATGTCGCCTTCCTTGTTCAGGTAGGTGCAGTACAGCCCGGCGTGGGCAGAAGACCACAATACTCAATATCGGTGTAATCGAAGTCCACATTGCCGATGCGCAGGCGCAATCCTTCCTTGCGGGTTGTGGGATACAGTAATTGGTTGAGTATCAGTCTGCCCTCGAACACTTCATCCCAACCGATGAGTTTGAGCCGGACGTTTTTGTTCAGGATCATCCCAAACCGTTCCTCCATGGCGTGGACGGCCGCGGACTGTTCGGTCCTGAAGACATCGTATCCGCTCACGAAAGGATCGCGCGGCAATTCCGGGCCGGCGCCGCCGGCCCGATCCTGATGTCGGTTCCGACCTTCAAAATCGAATTGAAGCTGATCCGACATAACGCTCCTCCGGGGGACAGCCCAGCAGTCCCATCGCCGTTGCACCCCAGTTCCGCCGTCCGTTCAGATTCTTCTCGCCGTTCCTGGGCTCGAAACCCGGCATGGGAGATTATGGACGATAATTGTCGGCGTGAATGATCTGGTTGATGGCGGTCGCCACAGATGCGAACTTATCTCTGCTGATCCTTCCAACCGTTCTCAGAACACACGCCACATCTACTGTAAACAAACGATTTGGACGCACATAACTGGGGCGATCCAGCGTTCCTTGCACAAAGTCCGTCTGGGCAAGGCCGACTGAATAGCTGTCATCTCGGGCTTGACTCGTGATCTGGCAGAGAATCAGATCGTCTCCAGACAAATCTGCCACCACGAGTGCGGGTCTCCGCTTGCCGACCGTCAAGTCCGAGTGCGGGAAAGGCAGGACAACGACGGCGCCGACTACAGGTTTTTCCATGCTTCGTCCTCCTCCGGTGTTGACCAATCCTTGGCCAGCGCCGATTTGCTTAGCAGAAGGCCGTTAAACTCATCCACCTCAACCTTCTCCTTCAAATATTCCATGTAATGGAACACCTCCCGGAGGATAGGCTCAGGAGCTTTTTCGATCTCTTCTATGAGGACTTCCTTAGTCGTCATGGTTGGTCTCCATAATGTTCTTCTGTTTCGTCTATTCCACCGTATATCTCGCATTTGTCATCCCTGTATTTCCGGAATCTCCCACACCAGCTTGCGGGCGGTGACGCGGGCGTTCTTCTCGCCGTTCTTCGGCTCGAAGCCCGGCACGGGTTCATAATGTTCCACGCCGCCGGGCGCGGAACCATGGTAGTCGTAAAGTCCCTGTGGGAATTCACTGCCGGAAGACTTAAAGACCTTCCTGCCGTCCTTGTCTTCTTTGATGCCTTCGACATTCACCATTTCAAACAGCTTGTGTGCCGGAGCGTTTCCGAGCGAGGATGTGTGCTGGAAATCAACTAAGCCGACGAGCCGAAGGTGCCGCCCCGCCGCATGATCGTCCACAAACATATTCTTCATGGCGAAGAAGAAGTTATCCAGATCGTAGTAGGAGAAGTCAGTCTTACCGGCAAAGGCAGGCGAGATGTGGATTGAGCACCGGTAGAGGCCATAGTCAATTCCGTGCTTCCGGCCCATTGTGCGGTTGTCTCCACTCTCACTATCTTCGGTCTGCTTCTTCTCCTTTACGCTGGCGACCGCACACCGCGTGATGGTTGCGTCGAGTTGCAGAACCTTGTCTAGACTTTCACTGAAAGTAATCTGCACCGGACCGCGCACCTGTCCGTAGAAGCTGCCCTTGAGTGGGCCTTCGGTCGAAATCACGCCGCCGAAGGTTCTCAGGTCGAAGAAAGTGCGCAACAAAGCCGCACGGTAGGCCTGTTTCTTAAAGTCATCAGCGGGACTGACTTCTTCCTCTTTTTGCGGATCTTCTGGTCTGGTTTCCTCTGCTTTGGCCTTAGCTTTCCGCGCCTTTTTCCTGGCATCCCAAGCTTCGGGTTTCTGACCAAAGTCTTTCTCGAATATGGCTTTTGCCAACGCCTCAATTGCAGGTGACTCCATGACCTGCTGCAGAATGGCGTTTTCCCTTATGAATACGGCGTACATCTCTTCGGGCTTGTCGCCAATAGGCGTACCGTCGGGCTTGTTCAATCCGAAGAAATTCCTGATCTTCCGCTTGAGACACACATCAGTAACGAGCCCTTTGAGCGTGTCAGGTTGAATACGCGGCATATTCCCAGTATCAGGATCACCGTTCGGATTCGACTTCTCACAATCAAACAGCAGGACGAGTTCGTGGCGTTCGGCAACGACGTCATCCGGCTTCTTACCATTCAGTGCGATCAAATCATGATTGAGTTTCTCGTGCATGTTAGTTCTCCTCTCCATTATCTGTTGTGACAACTTCTTGTTTTTGTTTGAAGTTTGGCCATTTACGACATCGTTCGTAGTAGAATCCGATGGCAAAACGCCCCTGATCTTCCAGTGACAGCATGCGCGGAAAACTGCCGCCTGCCGCTTCCTTTAGCCGCGCAACCACTGCCGCCAATCCGTCGAAGTCCTGATCAACTCCGTCATTACGACGGTCACTTGGCACGCCATGCTCCAGTTTCGCGGCCATTCCCGCCTCTATCTTGTTCAGGTGGTATCTGACCCTGTCGCAGAGTTGAGGAAAGACTAGCGCTGGAGTCTTCGATGCCGCACCGTACATTCGATCCGCAGGTGAGGACGCTGAGGCGCAAAAGGCAATCCCTCTCCTGTCTCGCATGGGCTTCCCGTCCTTGCCTAGTTTCGGATGCGCTTCCGCATGAATTGCATCCAGAATCGCCAGTAGTCTTCCGCACAAATAGGCGGGTTGTTTCTCGCCTTCGTGTGTTTCCGTACTCATGAGCACCTCCTTGTTCCTGTTCTTTATGAAATACAGCCGTATGAGAGCCGTTCGCGCTTTCAAGCGTTCCTCAAACTCCAACTCCTTGTGGTCTTTCCCAGCCATCTCTGCCTGTTGGCGGCCGAGCACCTGCGCCAGCAGTTTGTATGGGATCGGCGCGCCAAATAACGCAGTCTGAAACAGCGACACCGCTGTGGCTGCTGGCAACACAGTTTTCTTCTTGCTCTTTGCCGTTGTGGCCACCGCAAGTTGCCGAATCGTGGATACGTTTTCCTCATCAGGTCCAAGCCGCACAGCGTCGAAATAGGCCTGCATGTGCCGCTTGGCATTTCTGAGCGTATCGGTTTGCCAGGACTGAACCGAGAATCTCCCCTGCGACGGTATGTGCAACAGTGCCGCATAAAACTGCGACTCATCAATATCATCGTGCCCAACACCCCACGCCCCTGCAAGGTAATCGCGAACCTGACAGGGATCGTGTTCCTCCAAGACACTTACGAAAGGAACACCGCACGAGTTTTCCTTTTCCTTGGGCACCGTCCAGAATATGGTCGTGTAATCGCCCAGCGACAAGCTGTTATTGCGGCTCTCCAACAGCAAACGCATTGCCGCCGCGCACCGTTCTGCCGTTTCGACCCGCATTGTGCTGGTTTGATTGTTCAAACCGTAACTGACAAACGGAGCAGCGTCAAATGAGGCAAGTGCTATGCCTCTGATGAAGCGGGGAAAACTCTCCGTCAGGGCTCCATCCCCAGACTGATAGGCATCGGCACCCATTGGTAGAAGTTTCATGACTTCGGCCCGTTGGTCGGCCACGTAACGCGTCCACCATTCGACGATTCCCGCATTGGCAAAAACAACTTGTCCTTCGACGCGAAACGCCACCGTTTCCCCTTTCTCGATCAGAGCGGTCTTGATCGCATCCTTGTCATACTTGGAGCATGACAACAAGTCGTCAAGCGAGGTGGCAAGGTCAATGAACCGCGACACAGCGTCGAGGAGCCTATTGCTGCGATTGGCGGCAACCGCCGCGCTATTCACAAGAGCACACCATGCCTCATGGTTTCGCTTTGCCGTTTTTCCGGCCGACCCGCTTGGTGCAATGACTTCATCTATCTCCCCGCATAGGAGGTCAGGTAACCAGTTGTTCTGGTTCGTGCAAACACCTGTGACTTTCTCATCCCTGACCTGCATGTGGTAGTTCGCGAATACCGGAAACTCCTTGCCCCGCATCTCCTTCGTCTCGCCTTTCTTTGTCACGACTTGCCTGACAGTAGGGCTGAAACCAATGACTCGCCCATCTAAATCAAGATCAATGAACCAGTGGATCCGGCGGGAGCGGGTTGGCTCATGCCCGGTTAAAGCGTTCAGGTCAGCAAGATTCAACAATTCAGCGA
Organism: Verrucomicrobiota bacterium; assembly: GCA_018898455.1. GTDB lineage: Bacteria > Verrucomicrobiota > Kiritimatiellia > JAAZAB01 > JAAZAB01 > JAHIJO01. The sequence goes on from JAHIJO010000188.1 coordinate 9,403, forward strand.
TCACAATTGTTCAACTCCTCAATACGCGTTCCGTCCGCGGATACGCGAGCTACATTAATCCACCCTGCACTGCACACTGCGTGCAGCGGCTTAACGGCGACAGGGCGACTCTTGGCATCCCAGATCGCTGGCCGTGGCGCATTCTGCTGGTGTCCCCAATGGTCCCAGACGGGAGCGAAATCGAAATCACGAAACATGATGCCGAACTTGTCTTTGATGGTCTCGTCCGGTTTGATTCGATCTGTCGGTTCTATCAGTTCCCACTCGCTTACCGAGAACTCCCTGCAACCTAAGAAAGGTTGATAGTAGCACTGACCTGCTCGCGCCCTTCGCAAAAACATCTTGTGATATTTTGCCAAGAGACCGGCTACAACAGATGGCTGGGCCACCGGACGATTCTGGCGCGTGGGCGACTCCGACACCTCGATACACGCCTCAATCAGATACTCAACATCCTTGAGAATCAGACTATGTCGTTGTGTGCGGCTATCCATGATGTCATACCCATCGGAATGTCCGTAGGACGGATGCGCGCCATAGCCGAGTTCGTTGCGCAGAATCGGGAACATGGTGCCTTTGGAAACAACTCCAATGCGCAGCACATGCCACGTGAATCCAACCTTGTCGCCACGTCTTGCCGACGTAGTTTTCTCCACCGGTTTCATCAGAATCGCCTCCAGAATTCCACGTGCGGCGGACGGCGTAATAACAGGATAACTCACGCGCTCAACGTGAAACTCAGGCCGTGTGAAACACGCAAATGGACCTTTCACGCGCAAACAAACAGGTTTAGAAATCATATTTGCATTGTCTCCGAATAGTCAGGGCTAAACTCCATGCCGTAGCCGTTCAGGCCGCCGACGTAGTATTGCTCTCCATTAAGCACAAAAAGATCGGTACTGCCGTCGAGAGCCGGACTAATCATCATCCCCTGCAATGGCAGAATCTTCGACTTCTGCAAGTTGACGATGTGATGCTGGAACATCCGCCAGTCATCACGCAAGAAGAATGTCCGGCTTCGTGCTTTGTCATAGAATTCCAAGGACTTCGTTTCCCCACGTTTGCCGTTATCCTGATAGTCCCGCACCAGTACGGGGCTGGTATGATCCTCGATCAGGCGGAAGAGTTCTGAGACGCGTTCAAAATGCAATTTGCCTCGTTCCAATTGTATCTCGCACTCATCGGGAACGCTGAGCTGGTACAGTAAGCGGAAATACGTCGGAAAGGTTGTTGGGTCTGTCGGGTTGGCAAGGTTTAGTCGCCGCAAAAGGTCAGTCTGGTTCGTTGCCGTTCCGTAGATGCCGGAAAGAGGTTTCTCGCCCTTTGGTTTGAACACATGCACAACCCCAAGCATTGGTTTCTCATTCGCATCTTTCAACCGCCCGTTGCGATTGCACCGACCAGCGGCTTGAACTATCGAATCGTAAGGGCCGTATGCGCGCCAGACTTCAGGAAAATCAACATCCACTCCCGCTTCAATACATTGGGTGCTTACCAAGAAACATGGTTCTTTCGCATCAAGTCTCCGACGCACTTCGTCAAGCACCTGAAGGCGGTGTTCAGGATACATCCACGTCGAAAGATGAAAGATGGCATCCTTCTTGTCCGGCAACTTCCTCTGTACTTCCGCAAACAATTCTCTCGCCGCCTTGCGCGTGTTGACAACGGCCAGACCTTGAAGCTCCTTTGCCCGCGCCATCTCGGCGGCCACTTCTGCCCACTCCATTTCCGGTGGTTCTTCATCTTTGTGAATGCCACAATATGAGACCCGTTCAAGGTCCTTGAAGTGTCGCGCCGCGTTTGTGTTGATCTCCTCAACATCCTTTAATCCCACGGGCAAGTCATCCCCTTGCTTCAAGGCCGGTTGAGTGGCTGTACAAAGCACTATCGAACAGCCATAACGCCGATCCTTGTTTGTCAATTCCCCCAACACATCCAGAATCGGTTGCATCAATCGGGGCGGGAGTGTCTGGACTTCGTCGAAGATGATGACGGACTGGGCAATGTTGTGAAGCTTTCGGGCGTCACCCGGACTTCGTGAGAAAATCGAATCGAAGAACTGGACACTGGTTGTAACGACAATTGGCGCATCCCAGTTCTCGGCCGCATATCGGCGTTGCGTCATTTCCTCGTTACATCCATCGGTGTCTTTGTCTTTTCCGCTCTCGTTTCCCTTTATCTTCGGGTCTTCTGCTTGGGAATGATGTTCCAAGACAAATGGCAGTTGGTCCGTCTCAATCCACTTTTTCGTGCTTTCGTCCCAACGAACATCTCCGAACGCAGCTTTCAACTCCAGTGCCGTCTGCTGAATGATGCTCAGGTACGGAATCACCACGATGACTCGCCGGATGTTCTTGTGGTGTTTGGCATAGTTCAGAGCGAAAAGCATGGAGGCAAGCGTCTTCCCTCCACCGGTCGGCACTGTCAGCGAACGAATACGATGATCTTCTGCACCCGTTTTTTCACAGGCCGCCCCAACCTCGTTTCTTACGGCCAAGACCGTCGCAGAGGCGCCATCCTTTTTGGCTTTCTCCCGTTTCTCGTTGATGTACGCATGAAGTTTCTTCAACAAAACGTCAGGTTCGAACTTGTTCCATTCCTTCCGTGCTTTGACAGCCTCTTCCGACTTGGGGTCATGCTCCTCCGTATCCAACCGATCCGCATCCACCAGGGCGCTGAATAGAAATCGCGTGTATAGATCAACGACTCGCCAACCTTCGCTTGTCTGGCGGGCATCAAACGGCAATTTGCTGAGCCAGTCCGGCAGATACTTCCAATTGCCTGTTTCGTCTTTTTCCGTAAAACTCGGAATCGGCCACGATAGAGACTTCCCTTCGGAATCATCAGCGACTTTCCCTTCGGCCGTCAGTGCTTGTCGCAATTTACTGCGGTGCTTGTCCACGTTGTGCCGGTTATGTAACCCGGCGTGATGCCCGTTGACTGCAAATGCCACGGGCCAAATCGGGGCACCCCGTTCCGCATCGGCAAGTACCAACGCCGCGCCATGGTGAGCATGAGGTTCTTTCCTGCCCTCTCGATCCTCCGAATTCACCCGCTTCTGAAACTCCTCTTCTGCCTTGCCAAGATCGTGGAGCATGCCCGCGAGTCGGGCATGTTCTTTGCCCCCAAAATGCCTCGCAAACTCCGCCGCCTTCTCCGCCGTGCCGACAAGATGATCTTTGAGAGAATGCCCCGGATGTGCGAGTAGTGTCATGGCGAATGCCAGCCTCCTCTGATACCGAACGAACATTTGTCATCAACCTCAAACAGCATAATCCCGCCCCTGGGCGCTTTCAACCCGAATATTCCCCCGAAGGGCGCGCCGAATTCTCCGGCTAACCACAAATCTTCTTCTGGATGCCATGCGCCGCCTTACGTTTTGCGCGCACCATCGCCCTGGGATGTCTTATATTTGCCCCTGGCCTCGTGAACAGCCGCTATCGTGGTTTCCGGGCTTGGCGTCAAATTCCGCCGCAGAAAATCCGCAGTCCATGATTCTGTTTCCTTC
>JAHIJO010000189.1 GCA_018898455.1 Verrucomicrobiota bacterium
AACCGGAGGTGAAAGCGGAGCTTGAGAAGGGGACGGAGACGCACCCTGAAAGCCACACGCTTCCATGCTTTCGCTTTCCGACACCTCCCCGTGAACGTCCGGCGCCGCCATAAAAACGCCCATAACAAGCGCGACCAGACCCGGAATCACGATTCTCTTCATCTTCTTTTAATCCTTATCGTACATTGTTTGACCAATTAACATCTTAATAAATAGGTCATAAAAGTACCCTTATCGTTCCATGAATGTCAATCTGTTTTATCTTGCGGTTTATCGAATTATTGTTGAACTTGCGCTTTTCTTCGACAAAGCGGCATAGTTCAATTTTGGGTTACACGGAAGACGCCCCGGCGGAGCGTGTCCCTCCATCACCTACAAATGGCCGATTTTTCGGCGCTATGGAGGGTCGTGCTCCGTCAGGACCGTTTTAAAAATGACTTTTGAAACTGACTCGTTATGTGGAACTGAAAGGCGAGCATTATTTCAAACGGGACGGTGAACAACACGATGACACGCGGGCGTTGGAATTCCCCATGAGTAATATGGCCGGCGGAATAAGCATCCGCTATGCGTTTTAGCCCGGATGAAGCGCCGTATCCATCCCGAACAACAAGGCCGGCCGGCGCCGACATGACCAGCTTTACCTATGACTGTGGTGTAAACAACCGGAGTTCCGCAATGGCCCAATCATTATCCGGATCCGATGCCGTGAGAGTCAGCCGGACATAGCGGGTATTAACCGGCAGGAAGGCAGCGGTAAAGAAATTACCCTGGAACAACCACTGCGGGTGCGAGCCTTCCCAGAACAAGAAATTACGGTCCAGATGATCCAGCACCAGCACTTGTTGCCATAGCTTGCCATCCGTGGAAACATCAATCCGGCAGCCGCGGGGATAAGTGTTGAGGCGTTCCCCCAGATCGAATCGGATTTGGCACACGGTTTCCAGGCGGCCCAGATCCAATTGGAAGCAAGTTCCGGCCGTCTGGGGTCTGCCGGTGCCCCAGGATGTTGTCGGATTGTTATCAATGGCATTACCGGCGGCTTGCGGGTTGCGCCCGGCGGTCGCCCGCCAGGCGGTTCGGGGAATTTCCCGCAACGTCTGCCGGCCATATGGCGGCGTAAAGTCATAATACACCTTGAAATGATAACCCTCCGCCTTCTGGTAGGTTCCGCCGATCGCCTTCAGGTTTGCCTCAAAGTTGCCTGGTAGGCGGAGTGTGAGGTGGTCAATATAGGCCGCGTTCGTTGCCGCCCGCACCTGATCGGTGAATTGCGCCTCGCGGCCCGAGGCTCGCGCGCCGGACGGCGGCACACAGATGAATTGTTCCCGCGCTTCGAAGATCAACCGGCGCGCCAATCCATAATGCGCATAGCCATGCCTAATCCCGCGCTCAGCCAGGAACGTTAACAGCCGGCTGGTGGCGGGCAGTTCCAGTTCTTCGCCGATGATCCGGGGATTGTTCCAGGCCCGAACGAGTAGGACGTTGCCCCAGACTTGGGCCCCGATGACAATCATCAACAGCCCGGTGAAAACAGGCCGGGACCATTCCCGAACCCGCGCCAGACCGGCGGCGAGCAGAATGGGAAGCGCCGACATCATCGGCAGAATATAGCGCACGTCGTTCCACTCGGCGCGGGCGTTGCGGCAGAACATAAAGGCGCTGGCCGCAACCAGCGTCAGCAAGAGCGCGGCACCGGACGAGCCTTTCGCCGGCAGTGATGCGGTTCCCGGCCGGGATTTGGTGCGCGGCATGAACGCCAGCAGCAGAGCGCCGATCCAGATGAGCGCCAACAGAAAGGCCAACCACACCGGCAAGCTGATGAAATGCGTGTTGTCGCCATACAGCATCACCTTCAGGCCGATCAGGAAATGGAGGGTAATGCCGAAAAGTTCCTTGACCAGGTCCCATGCTCGCGCCCAATCCGCGGTGCGGCCGAATTCCGAAAACATCGCAAAATCGCGGGTTGCGTTGTACCACAACAGGGGCAGACTTCCGACGCAGAACGCGAACACGCCAGCCCAGAAATCTCCCCGCAAAAATAGCCGCTTGTCCCGGAGGAACAGAAACAGAAGCGCCACGCCCATGTAACTGATGACGAAGATATGCAGCCAGAAAGTGTAGCCCAGCACCAGGCCCAGCAGGACAAACTTCCACCAGGGCTTTTGGGCGGGCGTGCCGAAGGCCAGGTCCATCAACAGCAGAAGAGAAATACTGCCGAGGGTTGTCATGGCCAGGTAATTATCCGGCGGAACCAGCGCGCCGCACATGGTCAGATATGGCGCGGGAATGGCCAGGAGCGCCAGGACAATCAAGCCGGCGGCCGGGCCGTGGGTTTTCCGCGCCAGCAGATATGTCACCCAGACAAAAATCATGGAAAAGATCAAAGGGTAGAGCCGCATAGTCATGACATTGCAGCCCAGCAGGGGGATCAGCGCCGCAGCGATGAAAGACTCCTGGGTACCCATGCCGGCCTGGCCCCAATAGACAACGGGAAACTCTCCATGGAGAATCTGCAAGGCCATCAATGCCGGCCAAGCCTCATCCGACGACGGCGGCAGGCGCGGCAACGCAAACGCAAATAATGCCAGCCGGAACAGGATTGCCGGCACGAGGAGCACAAGCGCCGATTTTGAAATCCAGGATTGCATGGCAGTTATGCCGGTAAGTCATAATGGGTTTTAAAACGGTTTCAATGATAATCGGGATGGTTCCGGAATAAAAGCAAAAACAGCAGGAATGTACTTGGAAACGCATGGCATAAATTGCGGCTTGACTGAAAAAATAAAATCTGGTCTGGTTGTGGTAATGACCTTGAGACCGTATATTTTGATTGCCCGGCCTGATCATTGGTTCAAGAATATTTTTGTGCTTCCCGGCGTGGTGGTGGCATTGTTCTTTAATCGCCACTTGTTTTGCTGGGATGTCGCCGGGAACGTTGTCTTGGGATTGATCTGTGCCTGCGTCATAGCTTCGAGCAACTATGTTCTGAACGAGATTCTCGATGCGGCCTCCGACCGGCATCATCCGGAGAAGAAAAAGCGTCCGATTCCCTCCGGTCAAATCAACCTCACTGCAGCTTATATTCTCTGGGTCGTTCTGGCCGGTCTGGGTGTTGGCAGCGCGTTTTATATCAATCCTGCTTTTGGCATATCCGGACTCTTGCTGTGGATCATGGGCGTGTTGTACAACCTCCCGCCGATCCGGCTGAAAGACTGGCCTTATGCCGACGTATTGAGCGAATCGGTGAACAATCCCCTTCGCCTGGCAATGGGCTGGTATTCTACGGGCCTGATCCCGCCCCCGCCGCTTTCAATGATTCTGGCTTATTGGATGTTCGGCGCATTTTTGATGGCGGTCAAACGCTTTGCCGAATACCGGAAAATCGGCCAGGCCGATATTGCCGCGAATTACCGGAAGTCTTTTAGCTATTACACCGAGGAAAAACTGCTGCTGTTCATCCTGTTCTGTGCCGGATTTTTCGGGATGATGTCCGGCGTGTTTATCGCCCGCTATCGGCTGGAACTGACCCTGGCAACGCCGCTGGTGGTCTATGCCATGTCCTATTACCTGCACCTCGGGTTCAAGCCCGATAGTCCCGCCCAATATCCGGAAAAATTGTTTCACCATAAAAAACTGGTCTGGCTTGTCCTCCTGGCGGTTAGCGCCTGTATCGGGGCCTTGTTTATCAACCTGCCCGGATTTGAATACGCGCTGATTCCCAAAATCATGCCGCCGGTTGTTCCGCCCAATTAAGTATTCGCGTTTACAAATACATTAAGGCGGACTTTGGCCCGCAACCCAAGGGTTAATTTTTTCACAGCTTCTGAACCATTACGTTGGCATGCGTCGGTGATGGACAAAACCAGGACCAGGGCTTATCATGGCAAGCAAACTTAAGAATGAGAGGTAATGCCTCAGTTACAGGGGAAATGGAGCGCAAACGAATTGGTTAGAGGGCTTCAGTTGCAGCCGCCGTTCTGTCGAACCGCCTCTACACCCCCCTGTAACTGAGGCATTATAATGAGAGTCTTTTCCATGCTGAAGCGTGTTCTCTTCCGAATGGTCCTGTTCCTGTTGGCGGCGGGACTCGTGGTGCTGGCGGATTATATTGCCGGGCGCCTGTATCCCCGGCTTGCGCCGGCCTCCGGCCAGGCGGCGGTGGCCAGCCTGCTGGGGGATGAGGAGGGCAAGCAGACCGGCTATTTTCTCCAGCATCCGTATCTGTATTACACCTACCGGCCATCTTACCAGGCCTTTAACGCCGTACAATTCAATACTCGCGGGCACCGGAGCGCAGAAGTAACCCAGCTTCCCGAGCCGGGCGTCCTGCGCATTCTGGCTATCGGCGGCTCGACGACGGTGTGCTTTCCTTATGTCAAATATTTTTCGGAAGCCTGGCCGGCCCGGCTGGAAGCCATGCTCCGGCAGAAAACGGGCTTGGGCATCGAGGTGATCAATGCGGGGTTGCACGATGCCAACAGCGCGGATCTGCTCCTGCATTACCTGTTTCGCAACCGCTACCTCAAGCCCGATATGGTTGTCATGCACGTTGGCGGCAATGACGGGGTCGCCTTGTTGTTCAATGATTACAATCCGGAATATACTCATTATACCCATGGCTGGCGCAATACTTCGCTGGCGCCGCGGCCTTGGGAACGCCGGCTGTTGCAAAGCAATTTGATCAAGCTGGGTTATGCCTGGTGGTTGCGTCAGTTAAGCTTGGCGGCCAACCTGGGCCGAGATGATATCCGCAGCCTTTCTCCTGAACAATGTCTGAACAATGCCCGGGTCCACGAACCGGAAGGCTTTGAACGCAACCTGGATTTGCTGGTGCGTACGGTTCTCCAGGACAAGGCCGTGCCGGTGCTGTTCCCATTCGTCTGGGCACCCTTGCCGGTCTGCCGGGAAGCCGGCGGGTATGGTCCCTATGCCGAGGCGCTGGTCTGCGGCTTTGAGAAGGACCGGCCGGTCCTGAAAAAAATAGGCGAGAAATACGGCTTGACCACTGTCTGGCTGCCGACCAATGCCATTCCGGATTCGCTGTTCGTGGATTTCTGCCATGTCAACAGTGACGGCGAAACCATCAAAGCGCGCTACCTGGCCGACGCCTTGATCCCAGTCATCCAGGCGCTGAATCAGGACGGCCGCTATCGGAGAGCCGGATCGCCGGCCGGTTCTGACAAGCGCCAAGCCGACATCCTCTATCGGACCGCGCTGGAGAAAAAGCAGGCGGGCGAGCCGCCGAGCCAACAGCGCGCGGCCTTGATGGAAGTCCTGACGGAATATCCCCGCCATGAACCGGCTTTGCAGGACCTGCTCCGGTTATGGCAGGACGCGAAAGATGCGGATCAAGTTGCGCGGGTGACGGTCTGCTTGAAAAATTGGTTCCAGCCGGCCGTGCCGGCTCCGGCGGCCCTTGCCAACGGCATTCTGTTATTGGGTGTAACGCTCGATCGAACCGCCTGCCGGGCGGGCGAACAATTCAAGATAACCTATTTCTGGCAATGCCCGCCGCCGGTGGCGCCGGCGGATGCTTTCACGGTGTTCGTCCATTTTGTGGCCGGCGCAAACCGGTTCCAGGACGACCACGAATTCCTGGCCGGGATTCCGCGGGGTGATTTGGCGTTTCAACCGTTCCCTGAAACTTTTGCTGTTGAGCGGATTGTTTCCGTGCCCGCCGCCGTCCCGCCTGGTGAATATCGTTTATGGCTGGGCCTTTATAACCGTGCCACCGGGGAGCGGACCGGAGTCCGGACCACGCTGACCACTCGCGAGAATGCCGTGGAAATTCCGGTGGTGATCCGAATAGATCGGTAACCCATATGATCCTGCACTATTTGAGGGGATGACGCCGATGCCATCGTTCGCCAATCAGCGCTTCTGGGCCGACGCCGAAACGCGCCTGCGTCTGCTCGGCGCCATTCTGGCCGGCGCGCTATCCCTTGTGATTTCCCAGGTGTTTTTTCAGGGCGCCTACGTGACGGCCGACGAGGGCAGTTATGTGTTTCAAGCCAACTGCTTTCGAGATGGTGTCATCGCCCGTCCTTTGCCGCCGATTCCTCCCGCTTTCAGGCACCTGATGATCATCCAGCAGGAGGGCATCGGCTGGATGTCGCGCTATACGCCGGGGCATACTCTCTGGCTGTTGCCAGGCGTGATCCTGAATGTGCCGCGGCTGATGTCCGCCCTGGCGGCCGGGCTGAGTGTCTGGTTCCTGATCGGTTGTGCCCGGTTTCTGTCCATTCGCGCCGGGATCGTCCTGCTCTTGCTGTTATGTTCGCCATATTTTCTCTTGATGCACGGCACCCTGCTGAGTCATACCAGCGCCCATTTGTTTTTTGTGATCACTTTGTGGGCCTACTTGGCTTGGCAAAACACGCGCCAATGGCGCTATGCCGTTCTGTGCGGGTTGAGCTGGGCGTTTATGTTTTTAATCCGCAATTATACCGCCGTGCTCATCGGCGTGCCTTTTGCCATACATGCCCTGGCGGACGGCATTATTCATCGCAATCGGAAGATTTGGATCGGCTTGGCGGCGGCAGCGCTGTGCGCCTTGCTGGGTGTAGCCATCTTGATGCTCTATAATTACCTGGCGGTTGGAGATTGCCTGGCCTCAACGTATCTGATCTATGATCCCTCCGAAAGCCTGGGTTTCGGGCTGCGCCATTATCATTATTATACTCCCGTCACCCATACCTGGCAACGCGGCGTACAGCAGATGCTGGAACGTCTCGCCCTGCTGGATCGGTGGGTGTTTGGGGTTCAAGGTTCCCTCGTCGTTATCGCCCTTTTATGGCTCACAGGCTGGACCTGGCCCTGGAGCCTGGTCCTGGCCGGGGCCGTGGCTTCCGTCTGGGTCGGTTATATTTATTTCTACAGTAATACTGTGGACAATATCGGCCCATATTATTACTTCGAGACCCTGCCTTGTTTGCTCCTGGCGGCCGCCCTGGGTATTCAGCGCATCTGGTCCTGGTGGAATCCGTCCCGTCTGGTGCGGCGCTGGGTTGTGGGCTTGGTTATTCTGGGGGCCGTCGGTCTGGTGCTTGTTTCCCTGAGGCGCGAAGGACAGATCCTGCAGTCGGAATTGGCCTCGGTCGCCAAGATCCGCCGGCTGATCCGGCAGGCGCCGCCCGAATCCCTAATATTCTTGTCCGGTATTACATCGGAATACACGGAACTGGTGGAAAATCCCCGCGGACTGGCCAGCCAGCCTCTGGTGGCCCATTATGTGGATGATGCGGTCAGCCTGGCGGTCGCCCAATGTTTTCCGGAGCGCACACCCTACATCATGCGCCAAGGAGCAGAAGACCGTCTGGTTCCATTTGACCGCAACCGTCATCTGGAGATCGTCATCCCCGCGGCGCAATTTCATGGATATACAGGCCAAATGGAAACCTTGGACGGCGGGCCCGCTCTTCGCGTGGCCCGTGAGGGCCGCGATGGATCACACTGGATGGCCTGCCGGAACTATGCCTGGATTTACCCCGGCCGCTTTACGGTCAATTATGAAATCGCCTTTTCGAATGTGGCCCCGGATAAGCCGGTAACGCTGGACATCGTTGCAGTCAGCAATGATCGTGTCCTGGCGACAAAACAGATGTCCGGTTCGCAATCATCGGCGGTGCACGAAATAGAGTTTCATGCCCCTGACGCGGTGTACCTGGAACCCCGGGTTCATTTCGGCGGTTCCGGCACTGTCATCCTGCGAGAGGTACGCATTCGGGAAAAACAGCGGTAGCCTCTTGGATAAGATATTAAGGCACTAATAGATTCCCTTATCCTTCTTCGTGGTGAATCTTTTGCCAGGTTCCGTCGGGTCTCTTCACCCAAGCGGGTCGGCGGCCGGCGGAAACAATGGCGAACGCACCAGCCCCATCCGGGCCAACCGGAAAGTTACGGCTGTGAGCATGCAACCGATCCCGTACCTGACACTGCGGCGGAAGTTGATCGAGGAGGCTTCCTTGAAGTATTTGGTCGGGCAGGTGATTTCGGCAATGGCACAGCCCATCCAGAGAACCTGGGCGATCATCT
>JAHIJO010000190.1 GCA_018898455.1 Verrucomicrobiota bacterium
CCATAATGAACATCCAAGATTCTGATAAGCTTCGGCTATATCATGTTTATTCTTTTTGGGAAAATTCCCGGATCGCCGAAATAAGGATCAGCGCCAAGGTAAAACCTACGCCCATACCTAAACCATCAAAGAATGAACGCGCCAGATTATTCTTGCAGGCGAATGCTTCTGCCCGGCCTAAAACTATACAGTTAACCACGATCAACGGGACATACCTTAGTTAAAGGGTTTGAACCGATTTTTGTTTTTGGCATGCCTTCCGGTGCCCTGTTAGTCATCGGCCTGCTGTTAGGTTTATTTAATGTTTTAAAGGGCAAAAAAATATGAACCTGCAAGAGTATTTAACTATATTTATCTCCGCGGTATTTGTTTACAATGTTATCCTTTCGCGTTTTTTAGGCCTCTGTTCATTTATTGCTATCTCTAAAGAGACCAAGCCGGCGCTGGCCATGAGCTCGGCGGTAATGTTTGTTATTGTGATGTCCTCGGCAATTACCTGGTTTGTTTATCGTTTTTTACTTTTACCGTTTAATCTGGGTTACCTGCGGACTATTTCGTTTATCTTAGTTATTGCTACTTTTGTGCAGCTGGTAGAAATGATTATTAGAAAACTGAGCCCGCAATTGTACCGCGCTTTCGGAATCTATTTACCCTTAATTACCGTAAACTGCGCGGTATTAGGCGTGGCGGTATTAAATATTGATATGTTTTTTGTCAATGGCAAGGCGGTGGCGGGAAGTTTTTATTATTCTGTTTTTCAGGGTGTCTGCGTAGGGTTAGGGTATACTTTGGCGATGCTTTTAATGTCAGGTATCCGGGAGAGACTGGAGCTTTGTAATGTTCCCAAGCCACTCAAGGATTTCCCTTTGGCCTTTATTATTGCTTCGATTTTAAGCTTAAGCTTTATGGGGTTTAGCGGATTCAAGTTTTAGCATGGATTCCCGCTTTCGCGGGAATGACTCGTAGCATGGAAATTTTAATTGCGATTCTGGTTTTAGGGATTTTAGGTTTGATCTTTGGTATTGGATTAGCCATTGCCTCAAAAAAATTTGCGGTTGCGGTTAATCCGAAATTAGACCAAGTGCAGCATTTGCTTCCCGGATCAAATTGCGGGACATGCGGAAATCCGGGCTGTTTTGGTTTTGCCGAAAGCCTGATAAGCGGAAAGAGTGTTGTTGAAGGCTGTCGAGTCTGTAATGATGAATCCAGAGAGAAGATCGCTAAAATTTTGGGACTGGCGCTTGAGAAACAAACTAAAAAGATCGCTACTTTACATTGTAATGGCGGCTTAAAAGTTAAAGATAAATATCGGTATGATGGGGTTAGTGATTGTATTGCCGCAAATCTGGTTTTAGGCGGGCAGAAGGCATGTGTCTATGCCTGTCTTGGTTTTGGTACCTGTGTCCAGGCCTGCCCGTTTGGCGCCATTAGCATGGCTGAAACTTTGCCGATAGTAGATAAAGTTAAATGCCGCTCTTGTAATAAATGCGTATTGGTTTGCCCAAAGAAATTATTTTCACTGGTATCTGTAACTTATCCTGTTTATGTCGCCTGCAGTTCGCATGATTTAGGCAAGGATGTAAAGAATGTTTGTCCTGTGGGTTGTATCGCCTGTAGATTGTGCGAGAAGGCCTGCAAATTTGATGCCATACATGTCAACCCCGAGCAGAGTCGAGGGGTTGATAATCTGGCGGTAATTGATTATCATAAGTGTACTTCCTGCCAAGCATGCGTAAAGGTTTGTCCCGCAAAAACAATCAGGGTGAGAGCTTGAACCTGGCTATATTTGCTTCAGGAAATGGAAGCAATTTTGCCGCGCTGATTAAAGCAGTAAGAGAGAAGAAGATTAAAGTTAAGCTTGTCGTATTGGTTTGCGATAAACCAGAAGCCTTTGTCGTTAAACGCGCGCAAAAAGCTAAAGTTGCAGTAATTTTAGTCAAGCGTGAAGATTTCCCCAGCCGGCTTGATTTTGAAGCAGCCATAATCCAGAGATTAAAAAATTACAAGATAGATTTAATTGCTTTAGCGGGCTTTATGCGCTTACTTAGCCCGGATTTTGTTAAACGGTACCGCAACCGGATAATGAATATCCATCCTTCATTGCTTCCTGTGTTTAAAGGCGCCCAGGCCATCCGGGATGCTTTAAGCGCCCGCGCGGATTCGCCACATAACAATCATCCGGCACGCCGGTCTTGAATGGCACGCTCTTGGCCTTGGTCGGGTCCAGCGTATAGACATCGCCATAATCCAGGAACTGCACGATCAGTCGCTCCTGCCCTTCCGCTGTCTTCTGTGTGCGCACGTCCACCATCAAGTCGAGCAGGTCTTTGTCCAGCACCAGCGCTTGGTCAACACCCTGCCGCTTTAAGCCCCAGTTCACGCAGCCGTCCAGGAACTCGCGCACTCCCGGCTTGAACCGGAACCTCGCCGGCCAAGTGTGCGTCCAGCCGAGGCCGTCATAACCCAGGCCAAGGAAGGTCGTCCCGGCAAATATGCAGGCGCCCTTGCCGTAGTCGGCCATGACCGCCGCGGTGCTGCCGTCGCTCCACTGACCGATCACCGTCCCGCCGGACAACGCCTTCAGCACGTCGCGTTCATCCGCGTTGTACTCAAGATTCGTCGCCTGGATGCTAAGCGGGGAATTGAGCACCTTCATGACGTCCTTACCCGCCTTCGTCTCCTGATACGACGCGCGGAACATGTCGCTCAGCGCGTAGTCTTTGCGCTCGCGGCCGAACCGGTCGTAGGCGCTGGTGCGCGATGTGGCCAGCAGGACGCCGCCCGCCTTCACCCAATCGCGCAAGGCGGCCATCTCGGTATCTTCCAGGCAACCGGCGCTCGGGCAGATGATCGTCGCATACTTCGCAAGACTCTTGCGGTCGGATTTTTCCGCGAAGATGATGTCCGTGGGTACGTGCGACTGCTGGAGCGCCGCGTAAAGGGCAATGATGGTTTCGAAGTAACGGGCGCCCGGGCCTTTTCCGCCCCAAGGCACAAAGTAATTGCCCCACATCGTCCGCTCGGACATCAGCAACGCCACTTTTGCCGTTGACTGCCGGTCGCATAAATAATCCTCGACCTTCTCCACGTTCTTGAATACGTCCGCAGTCTGCTCCCAGAAGCCGGGCGACCAGCCCGGCAGCTCCGTACTCCAGCCGTGCTGGTGCTTGTACATTCCATTCCAGGCGAACACGCCCACCCCGTCCGCGTGTAGAACAAAGTTGTAGAGGTGGCGCCGGTACAGTGACTGATTGACTGTGTAGATGCCGCTGCCACATGCGACGCCCCAGACCTTCTTCTTGGCGCAACCCCGCGCCATTTCCATCATCACGCATTCTTCAATCGCGCCGGAACTGTAAGGATCGAACCCGATCACCTCGCAGATGTCGCTATTGCCCGGCAGGCTTGCGGCGAAACTGTACCATGGAAATATGTTCAGATTTATCCAGGAGGTCAGGTCGGGATCCGTCTTCTTCAGGTGCGCGATGGGTTTTTCCATCAGGCTCCGCAGCTCGTCCCGGCAGAACTCACCGGCTACCATCCACAACGCTTTTTGATAATCGTCGCGCGCTTGCTTGTCCACAACCGGATCAAGGACTTTATCGAGTTCCGGGTTGATCGGTGCCCCCGTCGCTGGACCCTTGAGCTGGCCGATGTCGGTGATTTTGGCCAATTCAACCGTCTCCGGATTGATCGAAAGTTTCTTCAATTCGTCTGCGCTGTAGGTCTTCTTCAAATACTCGCGGAAATGCGCGTCCATGTCCGGATACTTCATGCTGTAATTGCCCCGGCCCATCAGGTAAATCGGCTCATCAAGGAACAACCCCGCGAAGGCCGGCGACCGGGCATAGAGCTCGAAGGCGCCGTTCTTCTCCAGGCCGGTGCCCATCGGGTTGGTAGTGAACGCAAACCATTTGATGCCATATGCCTGGCAATAGGCCAAATAACGGCTCATGGCCTTCTCGTCGGCGAACCATTTGCCGGGACTGCGGCAATCCTCTACGAGGCCGACTTCCATGTTGCCGTGCAGTTCCTCGGCCAGTTCACGCAGGTACTTCTCCATCACCAGATCTCGCGGCGGATCGTCCATCCGGACATACATCAGCACTTGAAAGACCATACGCGGGTACTTCGGCAGTACGCGGGAAAACTTCGCGCCGCTCTTGCGCGTAATTTCATTCGCGGCTTCATCAACGGCGATGATGGCGGAAACGCTGTCGGCGTTCAATCTGCCGGCCAAGGTGTTCAAGTCGAGAAACAAGTCGGCGAATCCCTCGCGCGAAGGCTTCTTCAGCGCGGCCTCCAGCTTGGCTTTGGCCGATTTGATGCCTTCACCAAAACCGTCTATCTTTTCGTTTGCCAGCACGAACGCCTTGGCAAGCGGCTCCTTCAATACCGCGAGGTCGGCGTTACTCTTGCCCGCCTCGGCTTCCGCCTGTTTCAACGTTTCAACTCGTTTCTGGATTTTCTGCGTCCTGCCGTTTGCCAGCGCTTCCACTTCTGCCAGGCGAGCGGCGGCATACTCCCTGGTCTTATCCGCTGAGGACGGTGTGGCCAGCCACTTCACGCTGTTGACGAGAAGACGCGCTTTCTGCTCGTCGATGACTATTTGCTCCTTTACCTTCAGAGCCTCGCCTAAAAACTCTTTTGCAACGAGTTCGTCTTCTGTCGGGGCGATCGTCATAAATGACCCGTAGAGCAGACCCGAGATAACAACACGACCCCCGCCGTAGTCGCCGGCGATCACGATTCCGAAATACGGCATTTTCGGGTCGGCAAATACGATTTGCCCTTTACGTTCGCGCTTCATCAGCATGCCGTTGTCTTTCATATTCTCCCTGCCCTTGGGCGGCACGGAAAAGCGCAGTTCCGCGATTCCTTCCGCTATCGGATGCGCGTCCAACGCCTTGAAAACAAGAGACTTCGCCTCTTTCTTAAAGTGCTTATATTCCCCGGCCAAACTTGCCACGGGCGGATAAAGCGTGTCTTCCCTGGCCGGCGGATAGCCGCCGCCGACGTGGCCATAACAATCGAGCACACCGCCACCGGCCTCGATAAAACTTGGCACCGTTGTTTTTATCTGGCTACCACCGGACTTCCCTCCGCCAGAAGGCAGAACCAGCACGTCATATTTCAGCAAGCGTTCCAAAGCCAGGTCTGGAATAAGCTCCACCTGGAAATCCGGCTGGGTTTTCAAGACCTGGACAATCGTGTTCTGCTCGTAACATTTGCCGCCGTCGGCAACAACGTCATACACCGCCACGCGCGTGGCGGCCTGCAAGGGCGCGGCGAAAGTTAAAAGACCCAGAATTACCGACCATGATTGTAATGACATCGAATCCTCCTTGAGGTTAACCGGATCTAACAGGAAATTGTTATGTAGGGGCTGAGCTCTTGTCACGCCGTAGTGCGCCACGGTGAACGAAGGGGGATCCTCAGCCCAAGGCTTTGAACCATAAAGACGGGTTCAGCCACGTCGCCTCGAAACGAGGCAAGTGATCCCTGGGTCGCCGACGGGACAAGCTGAACCCCTACCTATACCCAAAAGTCCGCCCCGCTTGGGGGCGCTAAGTGCACCCGCCGTTTGACTGTTATATTACCGCTGCTTTCAGAAAGCCGTGGATACTGCCGCCAGCGAAATCAATCTCCCGTTGTTCATCGCTCAACGCTCGAACCGGTGCCCATCATTACTTCAATTGCCATGCTTTGAGTTTCTTGAAGTTCGCTTCTTCTTCGGCGGCGTTCTTCTTCGCCTGCTCGGTGTCGGCAAGCGTTTTGGCCTCTGCCAGATATTTCTCGCACTCCGCAAGGCATTTGTCCCTTTCGGCCTTCCGTTGGGCAGGCGGCTGTTTGAGATGCTCGTAAAGGATGTCATATTTGTTGAATTCGCGGCTGTAGCGTTCGGCTTCGTTGAGGAACTTGACCATCGGCTCGGCGGCCTTGCCAAACCGGCCTTTGGTATAGTCGGCCAGGATGTCGTCGGTTGACGCGGACAGATCCCAGCATTTCTTCGCGTACACATACGCGTTGGCCGGGACAACTTTCCGGTTTGACCAGTGAGCCTCGACAATGCAGCCTTTGGCGCCCAGCTTCGAGAAGTAGGCGAGTTCGTCCGAGATCAGGCGCATCAGATAGAACCCAAC
Source organism: Verrucomicrobiota bacterium (assembly GCA_018898455.1). Taxonomy (GTDB): domain Bacteria; phylum Verrucomicrobiota; class Kiritimatiellia; order JAAZAB01; family JAAZAB01; genus JAHIJO01. Next base: position 6,144 of record JAHIJO010000190.1, read on the forward strand.
ACCCTCGCTGTATCGGTCCACATAGTACTCGTACAGTGTAATTTCGCCGCCGTTGTCCTTGGTCAGATCGATCCACTTTTGGAGTTGCTGGCTGTGCATCTGGAAGGGGGGACGGCCCACCCCCACCTCTCCCTTGGCGTTGCCCCAAGGCACGGTGTACCAGTTGCGGGTGAAGAAGGAGTAGGACAAGAACAGGCCCGGCGCGGTTTTCTCCTTCAACGGCGGGGGAGCATAGTTCACATACGCCAGCGCCCCGATCTGCTTGCCCGCCTGGGCTTTTTGGAGATCCTCGTTCAACTGGTTGATCAGCTTCATATAGAGGTCCTGCGGCGTCGGCAGTTTATCCTTGTCGGGTTTGTTGGAGTAGTCCTCCGCCCAGGCCACCTTGTCTTTGGCGCACAATTCACATTCGCACCAGCCAAAACCGTCCGTGGGATACGGCGCATAGATATCCACTTCGGGATGCTCTTTGACAAACGTCACAAAATTCTCGCGGAAAGTCTTGACCGCATCGGGATTGGACAGGCAGAACTGGCCGTTGAGCCGGTGTCCAGGAATACGTTTGCCGTCGATCAGAGGGAACCATTCCGGATGGTCCTTGAAATACTTGTCCGGCGATAGGAAATAACGGAAGGCATGATGGCCAATGACCAGGATGGCTCCGCGCGGGATCATGCCATTTTTCACGATGCCGGGGCTCCAATCGTCAGCACACTCAATGTACTCACCTACGGGGATGAGAAAAGTGTTCAGCTTGTTTTTGGTCGCCCAGTCCACAATGTTGATGGGGGTGTTGCCATACCAAGCCATGGTGCGCAAGCCCCGATACTTCAAACTTGCCTTCTGCCGGTCGTCAATGGCGGCCAGGCTGATGTTCTTGGAGGTCGGCACATTCTCCTCTATCTGGTTCATCCATCTGCCTTCCGCGTTCTTCCATATCTCCCCGTAGGTCAGCCAGCGGCAGCCGAGGTATTTCTCCAGGAAGGTATAGACGGCATACAGGACTGCCCGCTTGTTGGAACCGATCAGGTAAAGATCCTGGCCGTCGGTCTTGATGACGAAGGCGTCGTGCTCGGTCTCATCCTTCGTGAAACTGATGCCGCCGGGTCCTTTGCCGTCCCTGGCCTGGGCGACCACAATCTTCTGGCCGGCAGCGTTGGACGTGATCGACAGTTCCGCACCCGAGATTTGCTTGAGGTACTTCGCCAGTTCCTCGCCGGCGAACTTCTCCTGAGGGGTGGGAGACGCGGGGGCAATGATCGTGTACGAACTTTTGCCGTCTTTAACCAGCGTAAAATTTGCCGGCTCGGCCGCAGAACCAAAATGGGTTCCAATACCGGCATAAATAAGAATTGCCAATGTCATTCTGCAAATATAATTAGCCATGGCCTCCTCCTCCTCCTATGTTGATTGTCTGAATCCGTGACGGGATTTACCGTCACCTTGGTTGTATCCGGTTAAGTTCGTTATCCGATGGTCCAGTGCCGGATCCCGCCATGCGCGGGACAAGTTTTTCACTGGACGCACCGTCTTCTAATCAATTTTCGTCAATTTAACAATACGATACCCCCCCCCATTCAGCATGTCAACGCCTTTTATGAGCTTCCCCCCATTGGTTGGACAGGTTTCCGGTTAAAATAAGAGATAGTTTCTGGTATGTCCACCTCCGTTTTTGCTCTTGTTTCCACGCTTGATAATAGTTTCCCACGCTGGCCATTTTTTGGAGGGTGGGTTGGGAG
>JAHIJO010000191.1 GCA_018898455.1 Verrucomicrobiota bacterium
ATGGTGGACTGGGCGATCAAGAACAAGATGAACTTCTTCCTGATCCAGGCGTCCGGGTACGTCGAAGCCAAGGGGTGGAATGACGCGATCGTCAAGGGTGGGATGATTCCTCGGGGTTTCATCCTGGTCGTCGGGCACCACTCCTTTAAGTTCTTCCTCTCGCCGGACAAGTACTTCAAGGACCACCCGGACTGGTTCTGTATGAAGGGCGGCAAGCGGGCTCCCGGAGAGGACGCATCCATCAAGACGGCCGACGCCGCGCGCACTGCCGGCGGTCAGTTCTGTCTATCGAATGCCGAGGCCGTCAAGACCTTTCGGGAAAACGTCCTCACTTTTGTTAAGGAACACCCGGAAGTCGACATCTATGCGCCGTATCCGAACGACGGTTACGGCTGGTGCGAGTGCGAAAAGTGCACCAAGGACAAGGTGATGTGGGAGGAGCGATCGCAGTACCAGGCGCCCCAGGACCTCTGCATGCGGCTGTTCAATCCGTTGGCGGAGGAGATCTCGAAGAGCCAGCCGGGCAAGCGCCTCGGCATCGCCGCCTACGTAAGCTACGCCCAGCCGCCGGCGAAGGAAAAGCTCCCGGCCGGGGCGTTTGTCTCCTACGCGTTCTTCACTCGCAACTGGTTCACCGATCCTTGGGGTAATGCCAAAGGAGAGGAGTTGGGGGCAGGTTACCCTGATAGAACCGCTATCAACAGTAAATTCCTGAAGAAGTGGGTGGAAATGGCCAAGGAGAGCGGCGGCGACATCACCATGTACGAATACTACACCGGCCGTTCCGCCTGGGGCGGAGTCGGGTTTTACCTGATGCGCTTGATCGCGGATGAACTGGCGTACTTCCGGAAGATCGGTGTCACCGGTTGTGCTGTCCAAGCACACTGGTCTGGGCGTAAAACCGTTCCGGCAAATCTCTACGTCTTCGCCAAGAACTGCTGGGACACGTCTCTGGCAACCGATGTCATTCTTGGCGATTACACCAAGGGGCGTTTCGGCAAGGCGGCCGAGCCGATGTTGAAATACCTGAACGAAGCCGAGCGCAACAGTCGTGAACTCAACAAGTACGGTAAGGATGGGGGCGGAAAGAAAGCCGAAAGGAACAAGAGCTTTGAGGACTGTCAGAAGTACCTGGACGAAGCCAAGGCGCTGGCCGATACCGACCAAGTGAAGAAGAACATTGCCGACGAAGAAGCCAACTTCAAGAAGCTCAAGGCATGGCAATTGGGGAAATGAGTGAGTTGATCCTGAATCCGTGAAAAGAAATTCTATCACGGATTCAGGATTAACTTCGGAAGGAGCAAACGCGATGAAGAGGATGATCAGCCGCCGGATATTGGTTGGCATGGCGGTCGCGGGGCTGAACATGGTGGCCGGGCCTGCCATGGCCAACAACGTGGTGGTGACGAATACGGATCTTCAAGCGCCCGGAGCAGGCAAGGTTACGGTCCAGTTCGACTTGGCGTGGGATAACTCGTGGCGGGATGGGACGAACTACGATGCCTGCTGGGTGTTCGTGAAGTATTCCACCGATGGGGGGACTAACTGGAGCCATGCCACGCTGGCTACGAGCGGGACCAACCCGGCGGGCTTCAGCGGCGGAAGCGGCACGTCTTTGGATATCGTTGTTCCCGCGGACAAAGCAGGGGCGTTCATACAGCGTTCAGTGGTGGGCGCGGGCACGGTGGCGAATACGGGGGTGCAGTTGGTGTGGGATTTTGCCACCAACGGAGTTGGGAAATGCGGAAGCGCCCGGGTCAAGGTGTTTGCCGTGGAGATGGTCTATGTGAAGGAAGGCGCGTTCAAGGTGGGGTCAGGCGGGTCGGAGACATCTCCGTTTTACGAATACCCAACGCCGGCAAATCCTTACACCATTTCGAACGAGGCCGCGATTGCCGTGGGAACCAACGCCGGTAATTTGGCCTACGCAGGCAGCGGGAGCAATACGATCCCCGCCGCCTTTCCGAAGGGCTACGCCGCGTTCTACCTGATGAAGATGGAGATATCCCAGCGGCAGTACTGCGATTTTCTCAACACGCTCACGGCGACCCAACAGGACAACCGGCACGACAGCGCTCTGCATTTTAATTCGTACCGGAACTTCATCAAGAAGACGAGCGGGAGTCCGGCCTTTTTCGGGTGCGACGCCAACAACAATGCCGGGGCTGCGACCAGCGCCAATGCGGCGCTGCTGAATGAAACGAATGACGGGGAATGGGTGGCGTGCGTTTATATCTCGTGGATGGATGGGGCGGCGTTTGCGGACTGGGCCGCGTTGCGGCCCTTTACGGAACTGGAGTTCGAGAAGGCCTGTCGCGGTCCGTTGGCGGCGGTGTCGAACGAGTATGCTTGGGGCGACGCAACGCTGGAAGCGCCTGTCACGTCAGTGCTTAATAACCAATACACGGCCTCAGAAGCGCCAAACCAGGGCAACTGCAATTCCGCGGGTTGCCAGCCTCTTGGTCCGTATCGTGTTGGGAGTTATGCGGATGCGAGTTCGAGCCGTGTGAATGCGGGCGCCGGGTATTATGGGGCACTGGATTTGTCGGGAAACCTATGGGAGAAGACGGTGACGGTGGCCCACAGCACGGGGCGAGGTTTCACGGGCATGCATGGGGACGGTATCCTGAGCGTAATTGGAAATGCGAATGTCGGGCTATGGCCGGGATTTATAGACGGAGTGGAAGAGGTAACTGGCGCTACCGGAGCCGGCTTTCGTGGCGGCAGTTGGTTCTATGCCGGCGCTAATTCGCAGGTTTCCGATCGCTTTGCCGCGGCCAACCCAGAAACCTCACGCAACCAACGCGATATCGGGTGGCGTGGTGCGCGGTCGGCTCCGTGATCCGGCTTCGCTGGGAAGCTTCCGCCTTCGCTCAAGGAGCTACGGCGGACAAGACGCCGTGACACGGTCCGGCTTACGGCTGATTATTTTCGGATGGCTAAATACCATATATTTTCAGGAAGGAGCAACGTGATAATGAAGATGAGGATCAGTCGCTGGATTATGGTTGGCATGGCGATCGCGGGGCTGAGCATGGTGGCCGGGCCTGTCACGGCCAACAACGTGGTTGTGACGAACACGACCTTTAAAGTGCCCAATGACGGCAAGATCCCGGTCCAGTTTGACTTGGCGTGGGATAATTCTTGGCGGTCTGGGGTGAACTACGACGCCTGCTGGGTATTTGTAAAGTACTCCACCAATTCAGGTGCAACCTGGAGCCACGCCACGCTGGGCGCGAGCGGGACCAACCCGGTGGGCTTTACCAGTGGCAGCGGCACGAATCTGGAGATCGTCGTGCCTGCGGACAAGACAGGGGCGTTCATTCAGCGGTCGGGGGACGGCGTGGGCACGGTGGCGAATGCCGGGGTGCGGTTGGTGTGGGATTTTGCAACCAATGGGATTTCAAAATACCAGAACGCCCGGGTCAAGGTGTTTGCCGTGGAGATGGTCTATGTGGCGGCGGGCCCGTTTTATCTGGGTTCAGGCGGCAATGAAAGCGGTCACTTTTATCAGTACACGGATGGAGTTCAGACGACAAATCCATATCCGGTCAGCGCGGAATCGGCCATTCTCGTGGGTGCTGCCGGCGGTAACCTCTATTATATCAATGTTGGCGGGAGTGTCGGTGATGGAATCGGTCCCATTCCGGCCGCCTTTCCAAAGGGTTACGTTGCGTTCTACCTGATAAAGACGGAGATATCCCAGCGGCAGTACTGTGACTTCCTCAACACGCTTACCTATGTGCAACAGACCAACCGGCATGACATCGCCCTGCATTTCACTTCCGACCGCAACTTCATCAAGAAAACGAGTGGGAGTCCGGCTTTCTTCGGGTGCGACGCGAACAACAATGCCGGGGGTGCCACTGCCGCGAGTGCGGCACTGATGAACGAAACGAATGACGGGGAATGGGTGGCCTGCAATTATCTCTCATGGATGGACGGGGCGGCGTACACGGACTGGGCCGCGTTGCGGCCTATGACGGAACTGGAGTTTGAGAAGGCTTGCCGCGGTCCGCTGGCGGCGGTGGCGAACGAGTATCCATGGGGCAACACGACGCTGGAGGCGCCTGCCACGTCGTCGCTGAATAACCAATACACGGCTTCCGAGGCGCCGAACCGTGGCAACTGCAATTACGGTGATTGCTTGCCTGATGGTCTGTATCGTGTCGGAAGTTATGCGGACGCGAGTTCGAGCCGTTGGAATGCTGGCGCAGGGTATTATGGGGCGCTGGATTTATCGGGAAGCATATGGGAGTCGTTGGTGACGGTGGGCAACGGTACGGGCAGGGGATTCACGGGTACGCATGGGGATGGGAGTCTGAGCGTAAGTGGAAATGCGGATACGGCGACCTGGCCGGGATTGTCAGGCGGAGAGGTAATAGGCGCTACCGGATCCGGCTGGCGTGGCGGCAATTGGAGCCGTCCCGGCAATTACGCGCCGGTTTCCTTCCGCTACTACGCGGCCTATGGGTTCACCCAGCGCAGAGACACAGACAGCGGCTACGTCTTGGGCGGCACGTTGCGCCCCGCGCGGTCGGCGCCGTGATCCGGCTTTTTTTAATAGGAGGCAATAATGCGTGTGAAAACGATGTTGGTGCTGACGGCGGCCATGGCCGCCCTGGTAATAAACGGTCCGGGCGCGTGGGCCGCGACCTATACCGGCGGAGCGGGCGATTGCTCGATCCTGGGCACGATGACAAACGACGTTCTTCTCGGTGACTCAGTAATCACTCTCTCTTCGGCTGCGGACCAGTCCTTTGCCAGCGGGTATGCGCCGGTGGCCATCAGCGCGATCACGATCACCGATGATCCCGCCACGCCGGTCATCAAGAGCGGAACGAATATGGTCGTGTGGATTCCCGCCGGTTTCGTCATGACATGGGATGAGGCGGACCTCACGCCGACCTTTGGAGGCACGGCCGCGGGCAAGGTGGGCGCGATCAGCTACACGAATTCGAACCAGCGTTTGAAGATAGCGGTGACGGCGGATTTCAGCGCGGGCGACACTCTGACCATCAGCGCTCTGGCATTCAAGAATTATCTTGGTTCAGGAAGCGCCCGTTTGGAGTTGGACTATGACAACGACGGCATCGCGGACGTGCAAGACGACAAGACCATTACGATTCTCGGTTTCCATTCATATGGCGGCCTGGGGGACAGCTACGCATTGGATCAGATGATCACCGACGGGGGTTTGTTCCTTCCCGCCGGCACGTTCATATGGACTAGGTGATCATTTTGGGCCGGGGGAAGGATTGGCAAATAAATCCGAGCCCAGTTTCAGCTCCAGCGCCTCGCCGGCCAGGAATAACGATCCGGTCACGCAAATGGCGCCTTGATTTTTTTGAGCCCAATCCGTTGCTTCTTCGATGGCGCGTTGTACGGTGGATTCCGTGACCAACCAGCCTAGTCGCCCGGCTTTGGCCGCCACCTCCGCCGGAGGAAGACTGCGCTCGTTTTTCAGGGGGACTGCCCAACAGCGCTTGACCAGCCCGGCGAACGGAAGCAGGAATCGGTCAATATCCTTGTCCGAACATATGCCCAGCACAAGGCCAATGGGTCGGCCGGGGAGAAGGTCCTGGAGCGCTTCGGCGAGGCCGTCGGCGCCTTCCGGGTTATGTGCGCCGTCTACGATCACGACCGGGTCTTGCGCCAGAACGTGGAAGCGGCCGGGCCAGTGCAAGCTTTCCAGGCCGGCCTTGACGACTCGGGCCGATAGGTCCATTCCGGCCTGGGTGGCCAGTTCATCGAGCGTTGCGATGGCAATCGCCATGTTTTCGAGCTGGTACAACCCGGCCAGAGGCAAGGTCAGGGGTCCGTAGGAATTGGCGGCGGATTCGATCTTGATTTTCTGTCCCGCCAGATTGCGGCTCAGTCGCTTGATGGACACGGTCTGATCCGCTGGAACCAGGCGCGCCTGCTGTTCGTGCGCCAGGCGCCGGATTTCCTCCAAAGCTTCATCCGCCATGGGTCCGATGACTACCGGCCTCCCCGGCTTGATGATCCCGCCTTTTTCCCGGGCGATACTGGTTAAATCGGGGCCGAGGAATGCGGTATGCTCCAGGCTGATGCCCGTAATAACCGAGATCAGCGGCTTGACTACGTTGGTGGCATCCAGCCGGCCGCCCATGCCGGTCTCCAAAACAAGAATATCCACGCCTTGGCGCTGGAAATACTCGAAAGCCAGCGCCGTGGCGAATTCGAAAAACGTCACTTCCCGCCCGCCGGGCTGGGCGGCTACATCCCGGGCGCAGACGTCAACTCTTCGAATCAACTCGGCCAGTTCCGCGTCGGCGATACACCGGCCGTTCACGCGAATACGCTCATTGAACCGGATCAGGTGCGGCGAGGTGTACAGGCCGGTTTTCAGGCCTGCTGATCGCAATACCGCGTCCAGCATGGCGCTGACGGACCCTTTGCCGTTGGTGCCGGCCACATGGATGACTTGGAGTCCGCGTTCCGGGTGTCCCATCCGGTCGAGGATTGCCTGGATGGTTTCAAGTCCGAATTTGATGCCGAAGGCATGCCGGCGATACAGGCGGGAAAGTGTTTCTGTTAGCGATGGGTCGGTCATAAATTGCGGCAAATTCCACTCGTGGCCATGCTAAGCGCATGGCAAGCGCGCTTGTCCTGCGCTTCGCAGGATGGCGAGCCAAGGTTGGATGATCTGAATAGTCGGAAATTTTAATTTACGGGTTAAACTGTTTTGGAAATAAAAAATTCCTTGGAATTTTGATTTTGGGACTTGATATTTTGATTATGACGTTGTTGGTGCGGATACTTCAACAATCGGCTGGTTCGATGGGGCCGGAGGGGTGGAGCGGCTCAGGTAACCCAACAGGCGAATGAGTGTCTCTTTAAGGTCTTTCCGGTTCACAATCAGGTCAATCAGACCGTGTTTGAGCATGAATTCGGAGCGTTGGAAGCCGTTGGGGATGTCTTCCCGGGTCGTTTCTTTGATCACCCGTGGTCCGGCGAACCCGATCAGGGCATGCGGTTCCGCAATGATGATATCGCCCAAGGTGGCATAACTGGCCATGACGCCGGCGGTGGATGGATGGGTGAGGATGGAAATATACGGCAAACCGGCGTTCGCGTGACGGGCCAAGGCCGCGCTCGTCTTGGCCATTTGCATCAGGCTGTACATGCCTTCGTACATCCGTGCGCCGCCGGTGGCGGACAGGATCAACACGGAAAGTTTATTAGCCGTTGCCCGTTCGATCAAGCGGGTGACTTTTTCGCCCACCACGGAGCCCATACTCCCGCCGAGAAAACTGAAATCCATGATGCCCAGCGCCACCGTGAACGGTCCCATGCGCGCTTTGCCGCAGATAATGGCGTCTTTCAAACCGCTTTTCTTGCGGCTCTCGACCAGTTTGGCCGTGTAAGCCACCTGTCCTGTGAATTGGAGCGGGTCGGCGCTTTCCAAGTTGGCGTCCCATTCTTCGAAGGAACCTTCCTCGGTCAGCAGGGCCAGGCGCTCTTTCCAGGATATCTGGAAGTGGTAGGCGCATTTTGGGCAAACCCCTTGTCCTGATTCGATTTCATGCTTATAGACGATTTCCTGGCAACTCGGGCATTTAATCCACAGGCCGCCGGGAAGGTCTTTCTTGCGGACTTTGATGGACGTATATTTTTTTCGGCTGAATAAACGCATACAATCCTTTATGGCGAAAAAATATTATCCTCTGGCAACGGTCAGCACAAACACTGCCTCAGCGCCGGCTTGCTTGAGCATGCGGGCGCATTCATTGACGGTGGCGCCCGTGGTCATAACGTCATCAATCAAAAGAATGCGCTGGCCCGCGATGGCGCTTTTATCTGTAATGGAAAAAGTGCCATGAACATTAGCGCGTCGTTTTACCGCTGTCAAATGCGTTTGTGTCTGGGTTGGCTGGAGTTTGACCAGGCGCTGCTTGACAGGAAGACCGCGAAGCTGGGTGCTGAGCGCATGCGCCAGCAAGCCGGCCTGATTAAAGGAACGATCCCGTTCCTTGGCCGGGAACAGGGGGACATACAGGATCGTATCGATGGCCAGGGCCGAATAGTGAGTCTGAAAGCAGGCCAGCAGGAGCATGCCGAAATCCCGGCTCAGCCAAGTGGCGCCGTGATATTTAAAATCCTGGAGAGTGGTCTGCAAAACTCCCCGATAACGCGCCGCGGAGCGGGCTTGGTCGAAAGCTGGAGCGTGGGACAAGCATTCGGAGCAGAGAAAATCGCCTTCCGCGGCGCCATCGACAGGATCTCCGCAAAGCCGGCAGAACGGCGGCCGGATCACGTCAAGACGTGAAAGGCAATCCCAGCAGAAGTAACGGGCCGCCTCACGGGCCGGCTTGCCGCAACCCATGCAGGCCCGGGGAAACAGTAAATCCGTCAGCGCGCCCAGAAGCATGTGGATGTTCCCATTGACAATGTCGGCTTCACTCAGCAATATATCGACTCATAATTCATGATAAGCATAAGCGATCTCAAGGTCACGCAGAAAAATAACGGGCGTTCCTGCCGCCCGCCCGCGGCGGGAAAGAAAAAACTGTTCAGCATGCTGAAACCGGCGTATTCTTAATAATTAAATAGCTGAATGGGCGTCGGTCCGATATCAACAAGGAGAGCGCATCATGGCACTGCACGTGAAGGTTTGGAAGCAAAGGGAAGGTTATTTTGTTGTATCCTTGAACGGGAAGCTCGATTCGCAAACCGCGTTGGAATGTGAAGCCAAGCTGGTACCTTTATTGGACGGTTCCGCCAAGGTGGTTTTGCTGGATATGTCGTTGCTGGATTATATCAGCAGTATGGGGGTGCGGCTCGTTCTGAAAACGCGCAAGGCGCTTGAGGCCAAACAGTCCCGGCTGATCATGTCCAATCTCCAGCCGCAGATCGCCAAGGTATTCGAAATTGCCAAGGCCTTGCCGCCTCAGGCCATTTTCGCCAGCGTGGCGGAAGCGGACCGTTATTTCGACGTCATCCAGCGCAGGGAAATCGAAAAGCAATCCCAAGCCGGAAAACTGACATAGCCCTTGGCTACGTCCGCTTTCCGGCTCATGTTCGTTTCTTTGCGGTTCTTGCCGGAAAAGTCCGCCCCGCTTGGGGGCGCTAAGTACATGGTGATTAACCGGTCAACTTCCTTAGCGCGGTGTGGATCCGCCCATTGGTGGCCAGAAACGCCACCTGGTGACCGGGTCCTGCTGTGAGAATCTCCGACTGCCCGCCGGCCTGTTCGACAATCAGAGCGCCCGCGGCCACATCCCAGAGAAAAACGCCGGATTCAAAGAATCCATCCGTTTTGCCGCAGGCCACATGGCAGATGTCCAGGGCGGCCGAGCCCATGATTCGTGTTTTTTGCGAGTACTTATTTAGAATTTGGAAGACCTTAAGCGAGCGTTTCCTCCCGTCGGCTTCCTTGTCAATGCCCGTGGCAATCACGGCGTCTTGCAGGCGCGCAGTTTTAGAAACCGAAATCGGTTTGTCGTTGCAGAGGGACGGCTGTCCGGTTCGGGCCAGGTAACACGTGTCCAGCTCGGGGGCGAAAATGGCGCCGGCGACGGTCCGTCCTTGGACTTGGATGGCGACCGAACTGCACCAGAGCGGCAGTCCATGAAAAAAGTTCACGGTGCCGTCAATGGGATCGATAATCCAGCGGATGTCTGCCGGCGCGCGCGCGCGATCATCTTCTTCACCCAGGATGCCGTGGCCGGGAAATCGGCGCCGGATAACCCGCTCTGCCTTGATCTGGCACTCCTTGTCCAGGATCAGCTTGACGTCATGAGCGAAACGTTGGGCGACTTCCCTGCGCCGGCGCCGATGGTCCAGCGCGTGCCGCCCCGCGGCGCGTGCGGCGTTCAAGGCACAATCCAATAATGCTTCAAGATCGAGGCGGGGTATCAAGGTGGGAGTCATGATGGTGTGGGGATTGCGCTTGCCGCGTTGCTGTCCGTCGATAAGTGGCACCCCGGTAGGCAGCCAAGGGACCAGTTGCCTTGATTCGCAATAGTGATCGGGGCGACGCGGTTAGCGCCGTGGCGTTGACGCTCAAACGCCACCGCCCCATTCTCAAAGAATTAACCCGCACAGGTCAATTGTCCATTTCCGGCTGAAGCAAGACAGTAAGAGCTTTCCGGCAGGAACGGATAATCAATCTTAAGAATATTGCAGACGACAACGGGACGATCCGGGATTTCGCCTTTCCAATATGCTTCCCATCGCCTGTTTGTTTTCGCGATGTCGGGTTTAAACTCGATGAGATGCGGGTTTCGGGTATCACGGCATGCTGGGTCCGAATGATTTTTCATTATGTTTTCCCGAACGATTTGCATCAGCGACGCGGTTTGGCGCGTACGCTGGATGCCGTGGTTCGGGCATCTCTGTAATTAATGCCAGGTAAGTTCTGAAAGTGATCATCTTGTGTCCAAAGGATTGCACTGCGCGCACTGGCGGTTGCATAGATGAGGCTGTCGGCCATCGGAAGCTTATGACGGATACTGACGAGTGACGCACGCAGGGCGATATCTTCTGTTAAATCAACAACACGGCCTTGTTTCATCTGTCCGATAATCTGCAATGCCCGGGCTTCATCGGCGACTATGTTTACCTTCTTGAATACCTCGTACAAACAGATAACTGGAACTATCAGGTTGGCAGTATCCTCGATAGGCTTAGAAAAGAAAGTTGCATTTGAACCGGAGAAGAAATATTCAATCCATCCTGATGTGTCAACGATATTCATACTCTATCCTCTTCGTCTCTTTCGAAACTGGCGTCCATGCCTTTAAGAAACCCCCTCATTTCGCGCATGGGTCTCACCGGCACCAGTTCGATTCGATCATCAAAGCTGATGACTTGGAGTTGTTTCCCGGGGATAATGTGAATTCGTTCCCTAACCGATTTGGGGATAACCACCTGATATTTGGGTGATACTGTTACTGTCTCCATATCGATCTCCTTTTTGTATTACTTATATTAGATCGATCATTGGATGTCAATGTCCGATTTTGCGGTCCGAACGTTACTTTTCAGTTCCGTTTTGCCCGCCGCGTGTAAAACGAAAACTGCATTTGCTGGTGTGCGCCCAGCATGGGCGCGTTCAGGAGCAAGACCATAATGGAGCAAGTCCTGGCCGCGGAGAATCTGCGAACAGCCTGGCGACGAGTCAAGGCCAACGCGGGAGCTCCGGGCATCGACGGGATGACCGTTGAGGCGTTTCCGGCGTTCTGCCGGGAGCACTGGCCACGGATACGCTCCGCGCTCATGGCGGGAACGTACCGACCGGCGCCCGTGCGCCGGGTATTCATTCCCAAACCTGACGGGCGACAGCGCCCGCTGGGATTGCCGTTGTGCGCGCCATTCATAAAACTCGGATCATCGCTTGATGCTTACCCCGGGCCGCGCCCACGGTCAATGCGGCTTCGCGGCGTCCGATCCGGCCGCCGGTTCCGCGGAATCCACCAGGATGGTGACGCCGGCAGGTGTGACTTCAACCAGTCCTGCGCCGGCGGCAAAGACCTGTTCCCCGTCGTCCTTTTGGATCTGCAAGGGGCCGGGCGCCAGGCGGGCCAGGAAGGGCGCATGGTGGGCCAGGATGCCGAGGAATCCCTCGCTGCCTTTGACCACAACGCTCGCCACGTTCTCTTTGAAGAATGGCTGGTCGGGCGTCAGAATTTCAAGGGGAAACGTGCTCATAGCGTTTTCGCTTTTGCAACCGCCTCGTCAATGTTGCCCGCCATGTAGAACGCCTGTTCGGGCAGATCATCGTGACGGCCTTCCATGATTTCGTTGAATCCCCGGATGGTTTCCTTCAAGGCGACAAAACGGCCGGGGTTGCCGCCGAACTGTTCGCAGGTGAAGAACGGCTGGGTGAGGAAACGTTGGATTTTACGGGCGCGGGCTACGGTCAGCTTGTCTTCGTCCGACAGTTCTTCCACGCCGAGGATGGCGATGATGTCCTGCAGGTCCTTGTATTTTTGCAGGATCTGCTGGACGTTGCGCGCCGTCCGGTAATGTTCCTCGCCGACCACCGCGGCGCTCAGGATATTCGACGTTGAATCCAGGGGATCCACTGCCGGGTACAGGGCCTGCTCGGAAATGGTGCGGGAGAGCACGGTGGTGGCGTCCAGATGACTGAAAACCGTGGCCGGCGCCGGATCGGTCAGGTCGTCGGCCGGCACGTAAATCGCCTGCACGGATGTGATCGATCCTTTCCGGGTGGAGGTGATGCGCTCCTCCAGCTCGCCCATTTCCGAGGATAGGGTCGGCTGATATCCGACGGCGGATGGAATGCGACCCAGCAGGGCGGATACTTCCTGCCCCGCCTGGGCGAAACGAAAAATATTATCAATGAAGTAGAGGATATCCTGGCCGGTTTCATCGCGGAAATATTCGGCCATGGTCAGGCCGGTCAGGCCGACGCGAAGCCGGGCGCCCGGCGGCTCGTTCATTTGCCCGTACACGAGCACGGTCTTTTCCAACACTTTGGATTCCTTCATCTCCAGCCAGAGGTCGTTGCCTTCGCGCGTGCGCTCGCCGATGCCGCTGAAGACGGACAGGCCGCCGTGCTCGGTGGCGATATTGTGGATCAATTCCTCGATGAACACGGTTTTGCCGACGCCGGCGCCGCCGAACAGGCCGATCTTGCCTCCCCGCGGATAGGGCGCCAGCAGGTCCACAACCTTGATCCCGGTCTCGAGGATCTGGACCCGGGTATCCTGATCCTGGAGGGTGGGGGCATCGCGATGGATGGGCGCCAATTTCGTGACATCCAGCGGACCCAGTCCATCGATAGGTTCGCCGAGCACGTTGAACAGGCGTCCCAGGTTTTGCCGGCCGACGGGGACTGAAATCGGCATATTGGTGTTGATCGCCGTGTTGCCGCGCCGCAGACCGTCGGTGGACGACAAAGCGATACACCGGACTGTTTTGTCGCCCAGGTGCTGTTGAATCTCGGCGACGACTTCCATCTTGCCATAATCGCCCGGTGTGTCCCGTTGAATCTTCAGGGCCGTGTAGATCAGGGGCAATTGGCCCGTGAGAAATTCGACGTCCACCACGCCGCCGATGATTTGAACGACCGTTCCGATCTGGTTTTCATTATTCACGATGCATATCTCCTGCAATGCGCGGTTTTACCGGATAATTCTCTCTTATGACATGGCTTCGGCTCCCGTGGTGATATCGGATAGTTCACGGGTAATGCTCCACTGGCGGGCCTTGTTGAAGTCCAGCATCAACTGGTTGATCAGGTCGTCCGCGTTCTTCGTCGCCTGGTCCATCATGTTCATCCGGGTCCCCTGCTCGGACGCTTCCGAGTCCATCAGGATCTGGTGAATGCGGGTGAACAGGAAACGGGGAAGCAGGTCCGCCAGGATTTCGGACAAGCTTGGCTCTAACAGCATATTGAAAGCCTGCGCGCCGCCGGGTTCCGCCGGCATGGGTGCCATGGGAAGCAGGGGTTCATGGACGACGCGGTTCTGAAAGATCGATTTGAATTCTGTGTAAAAGACATCAATCCGGTCATACTGGTCTCCGGTAAAGAGGGCGATCAGTTCCTTGCCGATGGCGGCGTAGTCGGCCTCGGCCTGGGGAATGTACCGGTGCATGGAGCAGGTCAGATTGGAGGGATGAAACCGTTTGAACAGATCGTTGATTTTTCGTCCGATGAGCAACAGTCCCACCTCGGGCCTTTTTTCAGCCGGTCCGGCGCCCTGTTCCTTGAGATACCGCTGAACCATGCGGTACACATTGCCGTTAAAGCTGCCACACAATCCCTTGTCGGACGCCACGACGACCAGCAGGAGCCGGCGGCCGTCGTGCTGCCGCATGAGAGGATCCGGTTCGCTGGTGGGATCGCACTGGCCCAGTGTGCGGGCCGTGAGATCGCCGATGCGGGCGGCATAGGGCCGGGCATTAAGCAGGCGGGCCTGGGCATGGCGGAATTTCACCGCAGCCACCATTTTCATGGCCCGCGTGATCTGCTGGGTTTTGCGGACACTGCGAATGCGGAGCTTTATGTCGCGAAGATTCATAATATACTTTGGGGCATGGGTATGTAATATTGTAAAGGTCGTTCGATAGAACGGCAAAGTTGCCGAACCTAATTCAAAAATCTGCCAGGAAGCGCCACTGGCATAAAAACGTTAAATCATGTCACGGCCGCGCCCGGGGCGCCTGGCTTATCCTGATGTCCGCGGCTGGATATGAATTGAGCCTTGAACGTCATGATAGCCGCGCGGAGATCTTTTTCCAGCGAGTCATCAAGCGCCTTTTTCTCACTCAATTGCCGCAGTGTTTCCGCAGCTTTCTCATCCAAGTGACGAAACAGGCCGATTTCAAATTCCCGTACTTGAGACTTGGGGAGATCATCGAGATAACCATTCATGCCGGCGAAGATAATGATGACCTGCTTTTCAACCGGCAGAGGCTGGTACTGTTCCTGTTTGAGGATTTCGATCAGATGTTCACCGCGGATCAGCTGGGCCTGGGTGGTCTTGTCCAGATCGGTGCTGAACTGGGAAAATGCCGCCTGCTCGCGATACTGCGCCAGATCCAGGCGCAATCGCCCGGCCACCTTCTTCATCGCCTTGATCTGTGCCTTGCCGCCTACACGGGAGACAGACAGCCCTGAATTAATGGCGGGGCGCACCCCCGAATAGAACAGGCCGGTTTCCAGGTAAATCTGGCCGTCCGTGATCGAGATGACGTTGGTCGGAATATAGGCGGAGATATCGCCCGCCTGGGTTTCAATAATGGGGAGGGCGGTCAGACTGCCGCCGCCCTTGGCGTCCGAATACTTAGCCGCGCGCTCCAGGAGGCGCGAATGCAGGTAAAATACGTCGCCGGGATATGCCTCGCGGCCTGGGGGGCGCCGCAGGAGGAGCGACAGCTGGCGGTATGCCACGGCATGCTTGGATAGATCATCATAAATAATCAACGCATGCTGGCCGTTGTCGCTGAATTCCTCGGCCATGGCGCACCCGCTATACGGCGCGATGTATTGCAATGGCGCCGGGTCGGCGGCCGAGGCATTCATCACAATGGTGTAATCCATGGCGCCGTTGTCCTGGAGCGCTTTGATGACCCGGGCCACCGTGGAAATTTTCTGGCCGATGGCCACGTAAATGCAGATCACGCCCTTGTCTTTCTGGTTGATGATGGCGTCGATTGCCAGCGCCGTTTTACCGGTCTGGCGGTCGCCGATGATCAATTCCCGCTGGCCGCGGCCGATCGGCACCATGGAATCGATGGCCTTCAATCCCGTCTGGAGCGGCTCGAAGACCGGCTGGCGTTCCACCACCGAGGGCGCCCGGCGCTCGATGGGGCGGGTTTTCTTCGTGGGAATGACGCCTTTGCCGTCGATCGGCTGGCCCATGGCGTTGATCACGCGTCCGATGAGCTCGCGCCCCACCGGCACTTCCATGATGCGGCCGGTGGTTTTCACGGGGTCGCCTTCCTTGATGAGCAAAGTGTCTCCCAGGATGATACAGCCGATGTTATCCCGCTCCAGGTTCATGGCCAGTCCGTAAATATGGTGTGGGAATTCCAGGAGTTCGCTGGCCATGACGTTCGGAATCCCGTACACCCGGGCAATGCCGTCGCCGATCTGCAGGACCGTGCCGATATCGGTCTCCTGGATCCGGTTTTGATAGCCGGCAATCTGTTTTTTCAGAATCGCCGTGATTTCATCGGGTCGAATTTTAAGGTCTCCAGCCATAACGGTTCACCAGGCTAATTTAATGAAAGTTCGTATCGTATGTTGTCCAGCTGGCCGCGGCAACTGCCGTCGATCAGCCGGGACTCCGTCTGAATCATGATGCCGCCCAGCAGGGAAGCATCCACCGTCGTATTCATTTCCACCTTGCGGTTGAAAAGCCGCGCCAGCCGTTGCCGAATCGCGGCTTCCTGCTCCTGGTTCAGCGCCTGTGCGCTGGTCAGGTGGACCGGTAGAATACCCAGGCTTTCCCGGAGCAGGGCGTTGATCCGTCGTGTCATATCCGCCAAAAGTGTCACCCTCCGTTTTTCGATCAGCAGTCTCAAGAAGTCCCGCGTCAGCGGACTGAGCGCCTGGGTGAACAGATCCGCGATGACCGCCAGTTTCCGTTCGCCCGGAATGAAAGGATTTTGCAGGCATTCCCGCAATTCTCGATTCTGTTCCAGCAGGCGGTCGAGGCTGTTGAGCTCCTCGGCGAGCCGGTCTTGCAGGCCGTGCTCCTGAGCCAGTGAAAACACGGCCTGGGCATAACGGTGGACCAGCTGGTTCGATGCCATGGCTATGCTTTCCTCTCCAGTTGATCCAGGGTTTGATTCGCCAAACGCCGGTTCAAGTCGGGGTTCATGGCTTCCTGAATCACCTTTTCGGCAATCTGCATCGAAAGGGTGATGACTTCCTGGCGAAGCTCCTTGATCGCCTTTTCCTTTTCAACAGTGATCCGTTCTTCGGCTTGGCGGAGGATATCCTGGCTCTGAGCCCGGGCATCCTGCAAAATAGCTTCGCGCGCCTGCTGGCCGTCACGGGCCGCCTGCTGGACGATTTGCCGGCCTTTCTCCGTCAGCACCGCCAGTTCGCTGTCGTATTGGGCTTTGGAAGCTTCCATCTTGACGCGCGCCGACTCAGCGGCGTCCAGGTCTTCTTTGATCTTGTCGGCGCGCTTGCGGAACACGCCCATGATGGGCTTGTAGGCCACCAGCCAGAGCAGAAAGAGGCCCACCAGGAACGTGATGACTTGCGCGATAATCAGATGGAAGTTAATGTCCAGCATGGTTGTAATTTAACGAATATGAATTTCACGCCCCCGGCGGATCCGCCTCCAGCGGACAATCCGCCCGGCGCTCCGCCAGGGCGTTTAGTTCCAGTTGCCCTGATCGCGCAGCGGGGCCTGATTTATTTTGCCGGCGCGGCTTGTTTTTTCAACGCATCCAGTTGGGCCTGCGCCTGGAGGAGTTCCGCTTCGGCCTTGACCAGCTCCACCTTGGACTTGGCCTCGATGACGTCATTCTGGGCCTTGGCAAATGGATTGGCAAAAAGGAGGAGCAGGGCAATCACCAGCGCGTAAATGGCCAGCGATTCAATAAACGCCAGTCCGATAATCAGGTTGGTGCTGATCGTCCCGCTGGCCTCCGGTTGCCGCGCAATACCGTTCATGGCCGATGATACCGACATGCCCTGGCCAATGGCGGTACACAAAGTGCCGATGCCGATCGTGCCCCCCGCTATAATCACGGAAACAGTTAGGATATCCATAGAACAACCTCCTTTGATTTAATGTTGATGCAACGCTTCTCCGATGTATGACATGGACAGGGCCGTGAATACCAGGGCTTGAATAAATCCCACCAGCACGCCCAGCAGAATGATGGCCGGGCGCAGGACCAGCGGGACAATCATGAGAACCTTGAAGATGATGCCCGAGGAAAAAAAGAAAAGGGTAATCAAATACACCAGAACGCCCAGCATGATTTCCTTGGCCAGCATGTTGCCAAAGAGCCGCATGGTCAGGGACAAGGGGCGGGTGACAAGTTCCAGCGTCCGAATGGTGATAAAGAGCGGGGCCAGCCAGTAGGGTGGCCCGCACAAATGTTTGAGGAATCCGCCCAGCCCCTTATGCCGGATGCCGAGCCCGATGCTGGCGAGCGCCACGATGATCGCCATGGCGGCGTTGATATTCACGTTCGTGGTTGGGGAAGCAAAACCGGGAATGAGTCCCATGAGATTGGAACATAGAATGAAGAGGAACAAGGTCGCGAAGAGCGGCAGGAATCGGGCACTTTCGGGACCCGCGATCTGGCTACTCAGTCCCTGGAGGCTTTCCAGGGCCAGCTCGACCGTGTTCTGCAGGGGCGCGGGTTTGAGCTGGAGCCGGCGTCCCGCCAACACGCCCAACGTGATCAGGATGCTCATTACCAGCCAGGCGCTTGCCAACGGGAGAAACCATGCCGGTGGCTCGGCCTGCGGCACGATCAGATGCCATAAACCGACTAGAATAAACGGACCTTCAATATTTTCCATCATGAGTGTCCGGCTTAAAACCCTTGTAAATACTGCTGTTTTAGTAGTGTCGTGTCTTCAATTTGCAATGGATGTTGAGCAAAGGCCTGTAAAATGGGCGTTTTCTCGAAAAGCGTGAGGCTCAATATCTGTAAAATTG
>JAHIJO010000192.1 GCA_018898455.1 Verrucomicrobiota bacterium
CAGCCCATTCTCGGATCGCAGGAGGAGCGGGGCGGACTCCCCGCCCGCCCTCCAAAAATAGCCGGCGTGGGGAACCATTACCAAGCGTGGAAACAAGAGCAAAAACGGAGGTGGACATACAAGAAACTATCTCTTATTTTAACCGGAAAACTGTCCAACCAATGGGGGGAAGCTCAGTCAGAGCTCTTGGGCGGTGCGAATGCAACGCACCCAGCAGCGCATGGTTCGGGCATTATTTCAGTCGGTCTTCAGTCCGAACCGGATCGCGCCGACAGTCCAGTACGGCGTGAACACGGGCGACTTTTCCAGCAACAAGATAGTAAATGGCGAAGGGGAAACGTTTCGACAGGAGGCGATAATAGCCCAGGTATTGAGGGTGGATGCCTGCGTAAAGTTGGAGGGAGTCAATGTCCGAAAACAGGGAATCGAGAAAATAATCACCTAGTCCCCGGACTTGAGCTTCATAGAAGCGAAAGCCGTCAATCAGGTCTTGTTCGGCTTCGTCAAGAATCTGGACCTTCATTTTCTGGTCTGCTCTCGGATTCTGCTCTTAGCCTCATTCCAATCCCCATAGCGCGAAGCCCCTTCCTGAACCCGCGTCTCTCGGGCACGCAGTACATCTCCATGCCAAGCCGGAAAGGGTATCTCCTTCGGCGTCCGCTGAAGATCGTTCCATATCTCCTCAATGGCTCGGAGTTTGTCTGATGTCGTCATCTTGCCAATCACCATAGTCATTGTAGTCATTGATCCATCCTCCATACATGACGGTATATTATACCATATCTCATAGTCACTCAAGGCTCTTCTTCCTCTGCCCGAATGGGCCGGGTCCTTTCGATTTCCTTCAGCATCCCGGGCCAGGCGTCCTCAGCGTAGAAGCGATGTCCTCCGTCCCCGACGACCAGATGGCAAAGATTGTTAGCCCCGCAGGCATTGTAAATGCGCTGCAAATCCCTGAACGCTCGACGTGTCGCATTGATTGGAAAGATGGGATCCTCCTTGCCCGCGACGAGCACCAGGGGCTTGGGAGCAAAGAGACCCATGATGTCGGCCATCTCGGCATACTTCAGTAACCCGGGGATGTAGTTATCCGCACAATGTAACAGGAGGGCATCGCGAAGGCGATGCGTGGCAGTAATGCCGCCGAGAATACACTGATGGTGCCGCCACCCGAATTGCCCATGACCCCGATACTGCTCAGGTCGGCGTCGCCACGCTGGCTGAGGTAGTCGATGCCGCGGTCCACATCGTAAACGCGCTCCCCGATCAGGGTTCGGCCCAACATAAGGGCCTGCATGGTCGCATCGTGGCATCCATGAGGGGAAATTTGCCTCTGCTTCTGTTCGCGACGTTCCCCGAACGAGCGCTGTCCGATACATAGCGCCGCGATGCCATGACTCATACAGCCCAACCCGAAATCCCGGTCTCCCTCCACCTTGAGCGGTTTGGTCTCGTCCTCCCGCTGAACCGCAATCGAGTTGTGCATCCCCGTCGAGTGGCCCTGCAGACAGACCATGAACCTGTAAGGCGGCCTGACATCCCGCGGTAGACAGACATACACGCTGCCACATCGGCGTACGGCTCCGATGTGAATGCTACCTTTTCTATCGTGCCCAACGGATGGCGGCGTTTCCAGATCTGACGCGGACGAAGAGGGCAACGTTCCTTGGGTATCTCGCCTGCCAGTTGCCAGAGTTTCCGGCGAAGCTTGGACTGCCATTGTTTTACGTCTCCTCCGTCATACCTGAGTGACGGAACGGTTCGTGACATGAGGCGCCGGTGATGCTCCGATGGCGAAAGATGAAGCTGCATTGCTTCTGTCTCCTCAGTGAACAGACGCTAGGCATACGCCTGTCTAATTCCATTAGCGTTGATATCTGCCTAACGTGTTGTATATTGACGCTGTTTTAGCCTGCGCTATGACAGGCTTTCCTCTAAAATAGAATTAATTCGATTCCGTCAAATGACAACCTAAAGTTGAACAACACTCAGGCCGCGGGGGCACGCCCTCGATTGGCCGTTGAAAAACAGCGCATTATGTCATTCAGAGCGAACCTGCCCGCAGTGCTACAGCGTTGCAGGCGGGGTGAAGAATCTCTACATCGAGAGTTCTGGCCATTTTTGAGATCCCTTGACTCAGCGTATCTATTTAGCCATCCGAAGCAATCATCGGCCGCAAGCGGCCTTCCTACATGTGGTCACGATCAATTTTATGTAGGATGCGCGCTTGCGCGCGAAAAACATAAAAGTCTGCCCATGGCTTAATGCTTACACAAACGCCGGTAAAGGACTTTTTCAACAGCTTATCGAGACCCTAATTCCCCTCCGCCCCACAACAAAGTCCACGACCATGCGGCGAACATGGCGACGATGCTGATCAATGCTCCCCGGAGTGTCAAGAGTGGAGGCACCGTTTCTATTCGCCGGCTGTCCGCCAGGTCTGAATTGCAGATTGTCGAAACCTAAATCCCGTTGCCCCGCTCTTTCCCTTTCGTGCCTTTCGTAGTTAACCGCTTCCCTCCACCCTCCACCATTCCCCCCTCCCTTCTTCCATTTTCCTGCTTTCAAGCTGACGCTGGCTTGACGTTTCATCTGAAACCGCGGTTTCAGACGATACCGGTCCAAGCGGTTGTTGGGCTACCACACTTAAAGCAAGCTTGACAAAAATGCTGCAATCATAAGTTTTCGAGATTTGACTCAATGAGGACAAAATGGAGGCCTCCCCCTTCGACTGACAATGCTGTAGATTTGCTTCCGCCAACCAGGAACCCGGTATTCTTTTCATAATACCATTCACCTCTTTGCGCACCCCCAGTACCAAAACTCGCATTTACTACGCCGACGTCCCATCTCTTCCAGCGCTTGACTTCAACCACGCGATCGCCATGGGCATTGCCGTATTTGCCCCAGCAGGGCAGAATACTCCATAAGAACCGCGGGATACTGGCGAAATCGGTGGTGAATCCGGCCGGAACCTCTATGGTCTCGCCGCTGTCTTCGTGGCCCACGTCATAGCCGAACGGTTTCCGGAGCACCCAGCTCCTGCCGTTCGGCAGAGGCGATACCGTCAGGATTTCAGTAAACCGGCTCATTGAAAATGATTTTCTCTTCCCCTTTCGCGCCTTTCGCGGGCTTGTCCAGCGTTGCGCGGGATTTCGTGGTTAACCTCTCCCCCTCCACAGCCTGCGATCGCGGCTGGAACACGCTCCCCTTAATCTCCGAAAGTTTAATCTTAACTATTTTCATTCTCCCGTCCTTTCAGATTGCCCCTGATCCCCGGTTAAGTACTAAATCAGGGGTGATCCTGATTCCCCAAATGGTGGGGGGAGCGGGGAGTTAAATCCCCGGCGACCCGATTGGCGATTTAGTCCACCCTTTTTTGACGAGCGCCTTGACCCTGTCAATTGCATTCCTTCGGATACTCTCATAGAAGAGCACATAGTCGTAATCATGGTAGTCCCCAAAGTCCGCGTTGAGAATGGGGATCTCGGCGCCGGACCCCGGAAAGCCGGGCACGTTGGGTTTCGTGATGACCAGGACGGGGTCGGACGCATCAGCGCCTGTGACTTCCGGAATCAGCGCCGGCGGATTGCCGGACTGATCATAATAAGGAAGAGAACCGGGATTCATCGAAGCGGGGACCGTTCCGCCGTTTAATTCCCATGATAGCGGATTCACTTGGACGAGCGACAACCCCTCGCACTTCCGGTATTTTTCGCCGTGCCAGATCGTCATGTCGCGGGTGAGGAATTGCGGGTTCCCGTTGGTCGTGTAGGACGTCCAGCTAATAACACATCCCACATCATTCGAGGACCGGGAAGGTTTGATCCCGGGAATGTTCTGCGGAATGGGCATGCCGATGAGATAGGCGGCCACCAGCCGCTTTTGAAGAGGCGTGCCGATAATTTTCTCCTGAAGGAGTCGCAACCCGTGGTTGCTGCCCTGGCTGTGGCCGGCGAGGATGAAGGGCCGGCCCTGATTATATGATTTAACATAGTGCTCGAAGGCCCGTTCAACATCCGAATACGCAAGATCAAGCGCCTTAATGCCGGAAACGGTCTCATAGTCAAGGAACGCATATAGAGTCGCCTGCCGGTAGCGTGGGGCATAAACACGCGCTGTCGCATTAAAGACGCTTGCCAAGTACTTCATAACAAGTGACACGGCACGGGTCGCATTAAGATCATCTATCGGACCATTCCACGAGTCCGGTTTGGTGTAGCCCGTTGGATGGATGAAAAAGACATCTGCCCCCGCGTTCGCCTGTGCCTCGATAAATTTTGTATTAGGCGGGACGACATCCGCATCGTCTTGTCTCGCGGGCAAGGCAGCCCATGTGTCAGGCAAGCGATAATCCGGTCTTGGTGGCGGGGCCTTGTCCTCGAAGAAAAACGCGGGGCGGAATGACCGTTTAAGTCTCTGCTGGGTTTCAGCATCGAGGGTCGCGCCCGTGATGATTTGCGCCCCGCAGGGAAAAACATCCTGTGTGCCGCAGCGTGTCCCGCCACATCCAACCAAGAAGTGAATCATCAGGACGCCAACTATTGTGATCTGCCATCCACTTTTCATCGCCTGTCTCTTCTCTCCTCCCTCTGCGAATGGGGGTCGTGACTGGGCATTCGCCATTCCGCACCGGTAACGACGGGGTTATGCCAGGAGTTTGCCATCCGTTCAGACGATTTAAACAACCGCCGGTGGACCTGTCACCATAGCGCTTGGGCGACGGTGGAATCTGCCTGACGATGCGCCTTCATGGCGGTAATGATGGGCAAAACGGCCCGGAGTAAATCTCTAATCTCTATTAAGGGGTGACCCCTCGTTCTTCACGGGATAAAGCGGGAGCGCTGGCTCCCGCACTCCAAAAATCTCTGTGGCCAAGCAACCCCCGCCAATTCACCAGACTTCGACGACTTTTTCCACGATCCGTTTCGCCAGGTCTTCTGAGGCTTTCGGAATGGCGCTCCGCTTGGCGCTCGCCAGGTTGCCTCCAAAGAGGAACGTGGATTCGCCGATGCACTCGCCCTCCCCGATCATCTTGCCGGAACCTTGACGCTTGAGCACAAAGATCGCGCTCATGATCAGGCGGTATTCATTCGGCTTACTGGTGTCCTGCCGGTCAAAGCGAAGGGGTTCCAGGGTAATCGCGGTCAACGTGGTTTCCAACACCACGTCCGCTTCTTCAAGCCGGCCGATCTTCAGAGTGCCGTCCTTCTGGAACTCGGCAATGGTGGCATTCGTGGCTTCGATCTCGATCAGCGGCTCATTGCATTTGTTGATGAACGTGCGGACAAATACGGACTTGATATCCGGCGGAAGCGAACTGCCCAGCTGATAGCCCACGCATCCCGGCGTGTTGGCCAACACCAGCGCCACGATCAGCAGACCTGCGATGTTCTTAATTGTCACGAGATTGCTCCATGTGTTGATCGACTTGACTGATTCGGGCACGGGCCGTCTCGGCCCACCGGGAGAGCGGATATTCGTCAATAACCCGCTGATAGCACAACCGGGCCGCGGTCATAAGCAGCCGCAATTGCTTTTGATCGGAGACTTCCCGGGAAAAGCGGTCGTAAATTTGTGCCTGCTGATAAAGCGTCGACGCCTGGGCCATCTGGAGTTCCCTCAAATACGTCCGGGTCAGGCCGGCCATCTCACTGCGCGGGTAGCGCTCCAGGAAGCTCAGGAGAACCGCCTCCGCGCTCTGGCGCAGGTCGATGGCGTTGGGATTTTCCCGGGCATATTCATAGGCGCATTTCCCATGACCATAGGCCGCCGACTCCGTCAACCGGCTTACCGGGTACTTCTGCTGGTACAGGGAATAGGCGTCCAGGGCCAGATCATACTGTCCATTTTTCTCGTAAATCCGCGCAATCCGGAACTGAAGTTCGACGGACCGTTTCCACTGCGGGGCGTTCTGGATCATCTTTTCAAAAAGGGGAATTGCCTCCTCGGCCGCATCATAACTGAATATCAGGAAATGCCGCGGCTGGGTGGCAATGCGGTCCGCGATGCCGTATTGGCGTTCCAGCACTTCTTCGTAAGGCACGAACCCGGCATAGGCTTCCAACAGATACTGGTATTCATTGAAAGCGTCGGTGGGCTTGCCCCGCCGCTCCAACAACTGGGCATAATGGTACTGGGCCTTCGCCGCCTCCGGCGACTGCGGCCAGGCGTAGGTGATCGCGCGGTATTGCCGGCTGGCCTGGATCAGCCGTCCCGCATCCCGGAGATCATCGGCATAGGCCAATTGCGAAACCGGCGAAGGCTTCGACGGCCGCGCGCTTTCCCACCAGGACAACTGGTGTTTTTTCTTGGCCTCCGAAGCCGGCTCCTCGATCGCCTTCACTACCTGAGGGAGAGTCAGGCTAACGGCCAGCGCCAGAATCAGCGCAACCCACCCCATGGTCCTCGCATGAGTCCTTGCATGCATAGCCATACACTAGGCGGACGTCTTTTGCCGGTCAAGAACAGAAAAACGCCTCGCGACCGTATTTCATTTCCCCCTCAGCCAAGATTCCCGCGATTCATGATTGACAACCCTCACTCAACCCATAAGGATACGGCTCTGTGATTACGGTTTCAGACTTGGCGGCACCCCGCTGGTCTGATTATGAAAAGGAATAATGCCCATGAAGAAAAAAGTATTGATCCCCACCAAGCTGGAAAGCGTGGCCCGTCAAATTCTGGAGGCGCACGGCGGCTACACAGTAGTCCATGACGACAAGCTCCCTCTGACCGACCTGATAAAACAGCAGGCCGACGTCTATGCGCTCATCGTGCGCAGTGAAAAAGTGACCTCCGCGGTCATCGACGCTCTTCCCCAGTTGAAAGTGATTGTCCGGGCGGGTACCGGTTATGACACCATCGACATCAAACATGCCCGCAAGAAGGGCATTGACGTGATGAACACGCCGGGCGCCAATTCCAACGCCGTGGCCGAGGAAGTCATTGCCCTGATGCTCGCGGACGCCCGCCAGCTCGTTCAGGCCGACATCTCCACCCGCACCGGAAAGTGGGAAAAGAAAAAGTTCATGGGCCGCGAAATCACCGGCAAAACCATAGGCATCGTAGGCTTGGGCAATATCGGGCAACTCGTAGCCAAGCGTCTTTCCGGGTTCGAAGTCCGCCTGCTGGGCTACGATCCCATGATCTCCCAGGACCGGGCGGATGCCATGCGCGTGGAACTGATGGATCTGCCCCAGCTCTTCGAACAGGCTGATTACATCACGCTCCACATCCCGGAGAACGATGAAACCCGCGGCATGATCAACGAAAACCTGCTGTCCCGGATGAAGAGAGGCGCCACCCTGATCAACTGTGCCCGCCCCGGCGTGCTGGACGAAACCGCCTTGCGCAAGATCAAGCCTTTAAACAAACTCCGGTTCCTCAACGACGTGTATCCGGCGGACGCCGAAGGTCCGAAAAGCGTCGCCGACATCGCCGACATCATGGCGCCGCACCTGGGCGCCAGCACGGTGGAAGCCAACACCAACGCCGCGCGGCGCGCCGCCGAGGAACTGATTGAGCTGGATGACAAAGGCATTACCAGTTTCATCGTCAACCGCGACGTCCCCGAGGGATTGGATGAAGCCTACGGCCGGCTCGCCTACTCCATCACCAAACTCTGCCGCCACCTGGTCGGGCCAACGGCAAAGCTCAAGACTCTGGAAACGAGTTTCTACGGCTCGCTGGACCCCTTCGGCGACTGGCTGATGATCCCGATCGTCACGGCGCTCGGCGACAAGATCGAGCGTCCCGCCGACTGTAAAATGGCGCGCCAGTTTCTAAAGGACATGGGCATCAACGTCATCAACCGCGACACGGACCCCACCAAGGGATTTGAAAACTCCATGACGATCGACCTGATCGGCACGCTGGATTCCAACAGCCTGCGGCGGGTTAGTATCCGCGGCACCGTGGTCGAGGGCGTGCTCATGCTGTCGCGGATCAACGAATTCGACAAGTTGTATTTCGAGCCGCGCGGCCCCACGGTGTTCTTCATTTACGAGGACCGGCCGGGCGTATTGGGCCAGATTGGCGTCACCCTGGCAGCGGCTGATATCAACATCGAGGACGTGCGCAACCCGCATCACATGAAAGTCAACCAGTCGCTGGTTATCATGCGGATAAACAAGCCGGTGCCGGACGCCGTCATGGCCGACATCAGTCGGCGCATCAAGGCCTTCGCCTCGTTTTACTATGACTTCGGTTAAGCTGGAGTTCGTTGGCAACCGGGGACATTTCCGCCAACCGGGGACATTTATTCTCATGGCGTCTTCTATCCGCCAGACTTGGGTGCCGCTGGCCGGCCAGAGCTACCAACCGGCTTCCCATCTCGCCGTAGGAAAACCCAGCCTGCGCCGCCGCGCAGGCCATGCTGGAATCGGATGCGATGTCGGGATTGGGATTCACATCGAGCACATAACACACGCCTCCGCGCCAGCGCACGTCTATTCGGGCATAGTCGCGGCAACCGATCGCCCGATAGGCAGACTTACACACCCGTGCTAACTGCCGGTTTATTCTTGCCGATAACATGCGGGGTATCCGCCGACGAACTTGCCGATAATGCGCTGAGCGGGGTCGAAACTTGGAATCATAGGTGCAAAGGCGATCGCGAATATTGGAGCACGTCGAAAAATCAATTTCAACCGGCGGCAGCATTTTTACATGGCCATTACCCCAGAGGGTCACGTGAAACTCGCGCCCTTCTATGAATTCTTCGATCATGACCGACGAGCCGACCCGGGCCCTCATCCTTGTAATTTTCCGATCCAGTTCTGATGGACTCAGCACGACCGAGTCGATGGAAAGCCCGGCACTGCCGTGCTCCCATGCCGCTTTCACAATGGCCGGGTAAGTGTCCCACGATATCTGCCGGCCGTCCTCGACCCGCACCCAGCGCGGCGTCGGAATGTCCTGCCGGGTCAATCGTTTTTTGAATATGCACTTGTCTTCGCTAAGCGCCAAAGCATCGGGGCATGATCCCGTATAAATAAATCCCAAGGAATCGAGAATCCGGGCGACGGTCCCTTCGCTATGGGCTTTCCCGGGCAGTTCTTCGCACCAGTTGAGCACAATATGCCGGCAAGGATCAAACTGTTCCAGCAATGTGCTTATATCGGCGTCAGAAACCTGAACCGAGACCACCGGATGGCCGTTGTCCATGAGAGCAGACTGCAGACAGGCGGCATCGCGGCAAGCCTCGATTCGCTCCGCAACCGTCCAAGCTGGGTTGACATCGTGCAGTAAAATAACCGTGTATTCAGACAAATTCATCAGGCAAGCGATTATCGTTTCATTACATTATCATCAAGGCGACAGTCTTACGGCGGCAATCCATCCCTCCGCAAGTTGAAAATACTTTTTTCCAGATCAAAAAAAATTTTATAAAATTCACCAAATAACACAAGCCTTTTCGCATTAAATTTAAAATATATTTTCTGGTGGAACAGATAGTCTCAGCACCACGTCGTTAAGCAATTGGCTCCTTGTGCGGATTGCGTTGGTTCCAAAAATAACCGCGAATCGACATTGCATTCCGCAGCACCGCCGTTCTATCATATTGTTATTCCGGCGCATCATGGAGCGCCCACCAAACGAAATGAGACATCATGATCAATGTAGATTTTATTCAAGACCTGACGGTTGTCCTGATCGGCGCGGGACTGGCCGGCTGGATCTGCCGGAGCCTGGGACTGTCGGCGACCATCGGCTACATGCTGGCCGGCATGATCATCGGCCCCTATACGCCGCCGTTTTCCCTGGTATCAGACGTCGCCCGCATTCAAGTCCTTTCCCAGATCGGGCTGGTCTTCCTGATGTTCGCCATTGGCCTCAATCTGAGCTTTCGCAAACTGAGCCGGCTGGGATCCGGACTGTACATCGCCGCGGCAATCAGCATCAGCCTGATCATTGTGCTCTGCCGGACGGCCGGCTGGCTGACGCGGCTCGACCTACTGCAAAGCCTGTTCCTGGCTGGGATAATATTGGTTTCAAGTTCCGCGATTATCGGCAAGATCCTTCACGAGACGAGTCTTATCCACCAGCGCTTTGGCCAGACCGTTATGACCATCACCTTGCTCGAAGACCTGGCGGCAATCCTGATGTTCAGCATTTTGAGTACCTTTACAAGCTTTGGAATGCAGTTGGCGCCCCTGTCTCTCATGGGCATCACGAGTATCTTCCTTGCCTTTCTGGTTGTGGTCTCGGTAATCGCCCTGCTCACCGTGCCACGGTTTCTTGCTCTTCTCCAGCGGATGGCTACGGCTGAACTGCAACATGTACTGGTTGCCGGCCTGTTGTTTACCTTAGCCCTGTTCGCCGCAAAGGCGGGTTATTCGCTCGCTCTGGGAGCCTTTCTGATGGGGGTGGTCATCGCGGAAACCGCCCAGCGGGAACAGATCGAACGCACCTTTGCGGGCATCAACGATATTTTTACCGCCGTTTTCTTTGTCGCCATCGGCATGCAGATCGAAGTGTCCCTGTTCCTAGACATCTGGCCCCTGCTCCTGCTGATGGCCGGCCTGGTCTTTCTCGGCCGGACAACCATCTGTGCCTTCGCCCAGGTGGTCGTGGGCCGACCCGTCGGCGAGGCGCTTCAGACCGGTCTGGCCTTGACGCCGATCGGGGAATTTTCACTCATCATTGCCCAGCTGGGTGTGGCCGCCGGAATTCTTCCCCGAACCTATTACCCCTTGGCTGCCGGGATTTGCCTGCTGACCACGCTGGCGTCGGCGACAATCGTTCCCCGCTCCGCCGGGCTCGCGCAGGGTGTCGAACGCCATTTACCCCTCGGCCTGCGCCGCTTCCTCGACGCCTACCAGGATCTTCTGGAACGCTGGCATCAGCGCCGGGGCTCCAGCCTGCTCTGGCGGTTCATCCGTAAACGGTTCGCGCAGATCGCCATCGAGATTCTGTTCGCCACCGGCCTGCTGATCTTCTCGGGAAACCTGAGCGATTGGCTGTTCGAAAAACTTAACCTGGAGTCCCGGTTCCTGATGTCGAGGATTTTGATTTTCTGGGCCGTCATCGGTTCTCTGCTGATGGCCTCCATGATCGCCATCTGGCGGAACATCGGCGCGCTGGCCTTGCTGTTTGCGCAGGCAACCACCCCAAGCCAGCCGAACAGTCCCTCTGCGACAGCCGTTGAACACCTGATCCGGATTGCGGCGGCGTTCCTGCTGGTCGCCTGGCTGTGGATGATCCTTCCGTTTCGATCGCAGGCCGGGTGGATACTTGCGCTCCTGGCAGTGGGACTGGTCATTGTGGCCACGGTGTTCTGGCGCCATATGATTTACTGGCATAGCGTCGTGGAACACCGGCTGGACAATATATTGCGCCCGTATCCGCGGACCCGTCTCCCCGAACAACTGACCTCCACGACCGATTGGAATCTGAAGATTGAGGAATGCGTGCTTCCGGATCAATCGGGACACAGCGGCAAAACGCTTTTTGATTTAGCGCTCCGTTCCCGCTTCGGAGCAACGATCGTCGGCATCGAACGGCAAGGACTGCTCGTGACAAATCCGGCGGCCGAGATGGCGCTCTACCCACAGGACACGCTCCTGCTTGTCGGAGAGTCCAGAGCGCTCGAATCGGCCCGTGCTTTCCTCCTGGTACAAAAGTCCGCCGCAGCGGCGGCCGACCACATCGAAGATGTTCACTTTGATATCGTTCCGGTTCCCGCCAACAGTCCGCGCCAAAACCAGGCACTCGCACAACTGAACATATCCCGGGAGTTCGGGATTCAAATCATCGGCATAGAACGGGAGGGGGTGAAGCAGTTGAATCCCCAGGCCAACCAGCAACTCCAGGACGGCGACGATCTTCTGGTCCTGGGCACGTCGGAGCAAATCAGCCGATTCGATACATGGCTCCATGGCGAAGAGGATCAGAGCGCTCCGTAGGCGGCAGGCAGCGAGCCATGGCCAAGCCGGGCGCAAGACGGGCCAGGTGACCTGCGCTTCTTGTTTGGAGTGCGGGAGCCGGCGCTCCGGCTGGATATCCGGGATGAAAGAATGCCCCCAACCCGCCAGAACGATCAGGGAAAGCAGAATCGGCAGGAACCAGCGGCGCAGTGATTTGTCCGGCGCCAGCGCGCCCGGAATCCCCAATTCATGGGGTATAAACTATCCGGCCCCTTCAGCAAGTCAATACCTGAATATTGCGCGAAAATCGCGCAATATTCACTTTTCGTCAATGCTGACAAGGCATTGGCGAAAAGACGTCGCGTTGGGCGGATAACCCAATGGGTTATCCGCTCAACGCAAGTGGTTAACCCCTTGTAACCCCG
>JAHIJO010000193.1 GCA_018898455.1 Verrucomicrobiota bacterium
CTTGTCAGCATTGACGAAAAGTGAATATTGCGCGATTTTCGCGCAATATTCAGGTATTAACAGAATCGATTTGGGCGAATGATATGAAAATAACAGAATCTGTAAATACAAACAGCCGTAACATCGATTGTAAATCAATCTCTGAAATACTGAGAATAATCAACACGGAAGACAAACAAACATCACTGGCAGTAGGAAGAGCGCTTCCCGAAATCGCGAAGGCGGTGGAACTGATCCTTGAAAGAATTAATGCCGGCGGTCGTATGTTTTATGTGGGCGCCGGAACCAGTGGACGTTTGGGAATACTTGATGCCGCAGAATGCCCTCCAACCTATGGAGTATCCCCCGAAACCGTGCAGGCGATAATGGCCGGCGGGACTGCCGCTTTTACAAAGGCGGTGGAATTAGCCGAGGACGATGACGAGTTGGGAAGGGCGGAAATTATTAAGCGCGGGATTAATGCCCACGACGTGGTGGTGGGATTAAGCGCCAGCGGCAGCACGCCTTTTGTGAGAGGGGCGCTTTCAGCGGCAAAAGGAGCAGGGGCCGCAACCGTAGCCGTAATCTGCAACTCCAAGGGAACAATACCGGAGCACGCAGATGTTGCCATTCGCCTCTTGACCGGTCCTGAAGTAATAACCGGCTCTACCAGAATGAAGGCCGCAACAGCACAGAAAATGACGCTCAACATGTTAAGTACAACCGTAATGATCAAGCTGGGCAAGGTGACCGGCAACTTCATGACGAATATGCGTCCGACCAACGGCAAGCTCAAGGAAAGAGCAATCTTTATTGTTCAAAATGTTTGTGACCGCAGCGCGATAACCGCCAAAAAGGTTTTGAAAAATAACAATTATAATATTCAGAAAACGATAAACAAGCTGCGTATATTGAAATTAGGAGCAGATAAACCATGTCAAAACAAGGCGCGTTAAAAATACAAGTATTGTCATCGGAAGATATTGCAAATATTCATGCGACTTCCATCAGAATCCTGGGTGAAATCGGCGTAAAAATAGATCATGAACAGATCTTAAAGTTGCTTAAAGACACCAACGGGGCGCGGGTTCACCCTGATACCGGCACCGTGACTTTTTCGGAGGAACTCGTAAACAAGTCCATTCAAACGACGACCAAACAACATTCTGTTTATGGACGGGATAGGGTCCAAAAAGTTACTTTCGGCGGGGGTGATATTATTTTTAAATCCAGCGATGGCGATCAGGCTTGGATAGACCTGGAAAGGAAGGAAAGAAGGAAGGGGACGCTGGCGGACGTGCGCCAATCAATAATGATAGCGGACCGGCTTGAAAACATAAACCTTGTTGGGCCGATGGTGTTGCCGGCTGAAATTCCGGTGGAGGTTGTGGATATTCATCTCTTTGCGGAACTTTTAACCCATACTACAAAACCTGTTACCTGCTGGCTGTATAACAGGACTTCCGCCAAATATGTTTTAGAGATTCTAAAATTGTTTGCCGGAGGCGCGGACGAGCTCCGCAAATTTCCCATGGTGCAGACCTGTATCGAGCCTGTAAGCCCGCTCAAAATGGGGAAAGAGGTGCTGGATATTCTCATGCTGTTCGCGGATATGGGACTGCCTGTGCGTATTGCGCCCATGGCAATTGGCATGGCGACGGCGCCGGTCACGCTTGCCGGCTTGATTGCCCAGGAAAATGCCGAGGTTCTGGCGGGTGTCGTTGTCACGCAAATGCTATGTCCGGGCATGCCGGTCTTATATGACGCCGCGCAACACGTCATGGATCCCCGGTCGAGTGTTTTGTCGTATGGCGCTCCCGAGCAGGCGCTGATGGCGGTGGCGATTACCCAGGTCGCTAAAAGTTATGGTTTTCCCGTTTACGTTGACGTGGGATATAGCGATTCGAAAACACCGGACGCCCAATCGGGTTTTGAAAAAGGTATTACCCTGCTTATGGGAATACTGGCCGGAGCCGACACGTTCGGCCATATGGGCATTTGCGGTCCAAGCCAGGGGGCGAGTTTGGAACAGCTTGTCATTGATGATGAAATGATAGGCTATATTAAACGAATTTTACGACAATTCGAGGTGAATTCCGACACCCTCGCTTTTGACGTTACAAAGAGGGCCGTCGCCGATTCGAGCTTTATCACCGACGACCATACGTTGCAGCATTTTAAGAACGAATTATGGTTTCCCTCCATTTTTAACAGGGGGAACTGGGAAGAATGGGCAAAAAACGGCGGGAAAAGCATTTTAGATAGCGCCATAGAAAAGAAAACACGACTGCTGAACGAATATCAACCCGTGCCCATCGATAATGAAATACAAAAAGAAATAGACAAGATTTTAAAGGCGGCGACACGTGAAATATTGGGATAATGCAACGGGGGGCATTTATGGAACAAATTAAACCGGATATATTGCCTGTAAGCATGGTTTGCGAGAAGCTTGATAATATTCCGCAACACCAGCTTCCCGCGCCTTACTCCTTGCGTTGGTTCAAAAAGGGGGATGAAAAGATATGGTTCGATATTCAAATGGTGATTTGTTATTATAAAGTGTCGCCCGATTTGTTCGCTCAGGAATTCGGAAATGATTTTGACGAATTAAGCAGGCGACAACTCTTTCTCTGTGACGCCGCCGGCAAAATCGTCGGTACAGCTACGGCTTGGTTTAATCCTGATTACCGGGGAAGACCATACGGACGCATCCATTGGGTGGGAATTCTTCCCGAGGTCCAAGGTCAAGGGCTTGCCAAGCCGCTCATGTCGAAAGTGATGGAACGTTTTGTCGAGCTTGGACATGAACGTGTTTATCTTACCACTTCCACCTTGCGTATTCCCGCAATCCGCTTGTATCTGAAATTCGGCTTTGTTCCCGAGATCAACAGTCAGCAGGATAAAACGGCATGGCGGTCAATAGAGCTTTTCTTTAAGAAAAAGATGGAAGTAAAATGATGCAAGAATTGAAGCTTAGCGAAGATGTGATTAAACGGCATAACGCGGACACAGAGGAAGTTTGGGCGGCTTTTCGATCTGGAAAGCCGACCCGCGTTCCTGTCGTGGGTGGTGTCTCAATTCGCCACTACTTGAATATGCGGCGATTAAGCTTTCGACGCTACTTCACAGACCCCGAGTTCATGATGCAATGCCAGCTTGAGCTGCAAAAATTCAACCGTGCCTGCATCACCGGCGACTCCCCTGTCGGGGTCCCGGAAAAGTGGGACGGGATCAGCGTTGACTTTCAAGACCAGTATGAGGAAGGATGGCTCGGCTGTGAGATCGTATATATCGAGGATGATGTGTTCTGGACAAGGCCCATTTTGGCGGAAGATAAAAGCGCACTGTCACGGTTAAAGATTCCAGACCCACTGGCTGATAACCTGATGGGCCGAATCACGCAATACTACCAACTGTTTCGGGATAGATCCGCCTTAGCCCAATTCGAGGATCGGACGATCGGGCCGCCTAGGCTTCCCTTCGGCACCAACGGGCCGTTTACTCTGGCGGTCAGTCTTCGAGGCGCGGATAAACTTTGCCTTGATATTTACGAAGACCCCGGTTTTGTCCACGCGCTGCTTGAATTCGTCACCGAAGCGATCGTCACGAGAATCAAGGCGTGTCGCGACCTCATGGGCTTGCCCTATCCATGTGACGGATATGGGTTTGCCGACGACGCCATTGTGATGCTCTCGCCGCAAATCTATGAGGAATTTGTTTTGCCTCATCACCAGAAACTAGTGGCCGTCTTCTCGCGGCCGGGTGCCGCCAATTCTTGTCACTTCTGTGGCCCGATTGAAAAGCACGCTCGTATTCTCTACGATAAACTCAACATCCGCGACATTGAGACCGGCTTTCCCACGGATTTCGACAAGCTGAAGGCTGAACTCGGAAGCGCAGTGACATACACAAGGACTGTGCATCCCAGGATGCTTTGGGACAGGACGCCCACAGAGATCGATCAAGTGGCCAGAGACATTCTTGAATCGTCTGTTCGGGAAGGCTTGCGTCTCGCAGTGAGAGTGTTCAACGCGATAGCGCCCGGTACGCCAGTGGAAAAATTGAAACTATTTTACCAGGCAGCCAGGAAATATGGAAGGTATGAATGAACCGATGGAACGGTTCCAAATCATGCTGGAGGTGTGGCGCCGCGAGCGATATGTAAAAGGAGGAGAATACCATGCCTGAAATAAAAGCAGAGTCTGATGTTGTGGTGGCTGGCGGAGGATTGGCGGGGACGTTTGCCGCGATTGCCGCGGCTCGGTTGGGTTGTCGGACGGTCTTGATTCAGGATCGGCCCGTGCTTGGAGGAAACGCCTCCAGCGAGATGTTGGTCGGCATCAGCGGGGCTGATTGTTCCGGGTTCTCGTTGGCTCGTTATATGCGGGAAACAGGTCTGATAGACGAATTTGCGCTTGAGATGCTGGACCGGTCGCATAACTGGATAAGCGCTGGGCCGCTTCACAGTCTTATCTTATGGGAAATGACGCAACAAGAGCCCAATTTATCTGTTCATTTGAATACTTCTGTCCGTGCTGTCACTCTGCACGGCACTGGCGCCATTGAATTCCTGCACGCCAGCCAGATATCAACGGAAAAGGAATATCGGCTTGCCGGACAATTATTTATTGACTGTACCGGTCATGGCACTGTGGGGGCTCTGGCTGGCGCTGAATTTCGTATGGGGCGCGAGGCGCGCCATGAATTTAACGAACCTTTGGCGCCGGAAAAAGCGGACACCTGTACGATGGGCTGTACGATCAATTTTCAGGCCCGCAATATGGGGCGTCCTGTCCTCTTCAAGGCGCCGGCATGGGCACGTAAATTTCCTACAGACGCCGATTTGCCTTTTCGTCATCCCTCTATCGAGAAACCAGATGAAGAGGGGGATGAATGGACGGGATTTTGGTGGATTGAATATGGGGGGGTGCGCAATGTCATATCCGATGCCGACATTATTGGCGACGAACTTCTGCGCATTGTGTACGGAGTATGGGATCATATGAAAAACACAGGCGATCATGGTGTGGCGAATCATGCCATCACCCGGATTTTCAGCCTTCCGGCGCAAAGGGAAAGCCGTCGTTTGGTGGGTGATTATATCGTCAACGAAAACGATATTTACCAGCACGAACTTTTTCACGATCGGATTGCTTATTGCGGCTGGCCAATTGATATTCATCCTCCGGAAGGCATCTTTTCAAAAGATCCGCCTTGCTCTCATAATCCGTTGTCCAGTCCGGCCAGCATTCCCTATCGCGCGTTGTATTCGCGTAACGTTCCGAATCTGTTGATGGCCGGAAGAGATGTCAGCGTAACCCATGTGGCGTTAGGCACCGTGCGTGTCATGGGAACCTGCGCCGTAATGGGCCAGGCGGCGGGAACCGCTGCAGCCTTGTGTTTGCGTCATCAGGTCATGCCGCGGGAACTCCAGGGAAAGTTAATTCATGCCCTCCAACAGCAGTTGATCAAGGACGACTGTTATATCGTCGGCGTGCGCAATGAGGACGCGGATGATCTGGCCGGAAATGCCATCGTGACTGCTTCCAGCGAGCAGGTCTTGAGTATTTCACAGGTGGACGGCTGGCAGGAACTGACGCAACCTTGCGCCCAGATGTTTCCCGTAAGCGCCGGAAGAATCGAAACCATCGATCTTTACTTGCGATCAACGCGTGACGCCCCTGTTACCGCTAGGCTGGTTTTGCATGCCGGTAAGGGGATTAACGATTTTGAGAGCGAAAAAGAAGTTGCGGCCGCTGAGGCGGTTGTTAAGGCGGGACAGGAAACGTGGATTCGTTTTAATTTGAACATGGACACAACACCCAACAGTTTCTATCGCGCCCATCTGCCGGCAATTCCCGGCGTCTTCTGGGCGGTTCAATCCCATCCTCCGTTGGGCACGAACCGGGCTGTTTTCCGGCAAGGGGAATCTCCTGCCTGGCGCTCTTTTTCTCGATCCGATGCCCTCCAGAACCGGCGCGGGGTCTTTCTATTTCGCCTTCATCCGGAATCCAAGCCCTACGGGCCCGCCAATGTGCGGAGCGGCATGACTCGTCCGGAAACCTGGACCAATATCTGGATTTCCGATCCCCGCGAAGCGCTTCCGCAGTTTGTCGACGTATTGCTTTCCCAGCCGCACATGATCCATGGCGTCCGTCTGGTATTTGATGATGACCTCGATACCAATATCTACCTGCCGCCGCCCTGGGGACGAATCGGGAAGGGGATCCCGGAAACACTGGTGAAAGACTACCGGCTTCTATCGCAAAGTCCCGATGGATGGACAGAATTGCTTGCCGTAAAAGGCAATTCTCAACGGCATCGTGTCCATCATATTAACGCGGTATGTACGGACCGCCTACGGCTGGAATGTCTCGCAACCCACGGCGCGGCCGAAATGCGAATTTATGAAATCCGCGTTTACGGTTCTGAAAAACAACCACGAACTATTTCACCAGGCATTACGATTAAGGAATGAATCATGACTTCTCGCGAGCGAGTGATCAAAGCGCTTCGGCATGAAGAACCGGATCATGTCCCCATGGCCCTGACTTCTTCGGGTTTTACGCGCGACGAACCTGATGGGACCGATGCTTTACAGCGTTTTATGGATGCCACAGGATTGCGCAATTATGAAGAAGCGCTTGACCGTTTGCATACGGATGTGCGTTGGGTTGCTCCAACAACGTTTCTTGGAAATCGTAGCCTGCCGCCGGATCTACCCCATCCTTTTAACGGCGCATTGCGGAAGATCGAGAGCGTTTCCGAACTTGAGACTATTTATTGGCCTTCGTTTCAGGAATTGTGGGAGTTGCGTCCGGATGAAGCTCGATCGGAAATCCGACAGGCAAAAGCCAAGGGGTGCGCAGTCATGTTGTATCCCGCCGGCAACTTTTATGGAATGGCTTGTGATACCCGCGGCAAGGAACAATTTTGGATGGATATGCTCCTCAATCCCGGTCTGGCTGAGGCAATCATGGACAAGTTTCTGAACATATCACTGACCGGGATGGAAACGATCCTTAAGGAATGTGGCGCGGACATTGACATTCTCGGCAATTGCGACGACTTCGGCAATCAGGACCGATTGCAAGTTTCGCCCGCGCTGTTCCGCTCGTTGATCAAACCGCGACTGGCCAAGCTGATCGCGAGGGAGAAGTCTCTGACAAGTGCCTTTGTCTTTCATCACACGTGTGGTTCCGTTTGGGAGATTATTCCCGACCTCATAGATATCGGCGTGGACATTCTCAATCCCGTGCAGGTTTCCGCCAACGGGATGGACATAGAAACGCTCAAACGAGAATTTGGCCGCGACATTTCCTTTTATGGCGGCATTGACGTTCAGCAACTATGCGTTCGCGGGACTGTGGAAGACGTGCGCAATCATGTTCGCCGCACTTTCGAAGTTCTTGGCAGGGGTGGAGGCTATGTGCTTTCGCCGACCCACGCCGTCAGTTCCGACATCGCGCCGGAAAAGGTCATGGCAATATTTGATACGGCGGAGACATGCGCCTATGCCGGATAAATAATGTCTTGATTTGGATACAACTCGCATGAATTTATCGGTCAGTTCGTGGAACTACCTACAGGCCTATGGCGCTGACGCGCGATTATTCACGGCAATTGATGAAATAACTGTGAACAGCTTCGGCGTGGAGCTGTGGCTCGACTGGTCGGCTGAGCCCGGCATTATTCCGGAACGGAAGGAAGAAATCAGGACAAAACTGGCCGGCGTGAATTTAAGCGCGCATACCGCCCTTAAAGAATGTGACTTCGAGAAATTTAAGGCTGAAATAGACCTGTGCGCATATATAGGCGCCCGGGCACTCGTGGTGCATGTGAATGTCCTGGGAGATAGGGCCAACGACATCAATGCTGCGGGGATAAAATTCGCCCAACAATCGGTTGACTATGCTTCCACTAAAGCTGTCGCCATTGCCCTGGAAAACGGGTCGTTCAGCGCGCTCGCAAAAGTCATGAAACAGGTCTGTGGCTTAAAGGCATGTGTTGACGTAGGGCATGCGAATATCGAAGGATTGGAAGAAACGAAGGATCCGAAGCTGATTTATAACGCTTGCTACCTGAAGAAGCTAAAGGAGCGGATTGTTCAATTCCACCTGCACGACAACCACGGCCTATGCGATGAACATCTCTTTCCCGGCGAAGGAACGGTTGACTGGAAAAGGTTTTTGCAAGCAACAGCGTCAACCGGATTTGACGGCACGTATGTTTTGGAAATGAAATCAAACGACAATCCCATCGAAGCTGCCAGGAAGGCCAGGAATTTTCTAACAGGCATTTATCGAACACTAAAACACAGTAACCACGAAATGGTATAAACAATGAAAACACCTGAATTCAATCCGCAGTTGCAGCAATATCTTCGTTCCGGTCCCGTGCTGAAATGCTATGAAGTTTTAACAAACGAAGATTTATGTCTTTGGATTGACACGGTCAAGCCGCGCGTGTTTAGCCTTTTCACGTTCGGAACATTCGGGCCGTTCCAGAACCTCCTCTACAATCCGGATTCGATTCAACTCCAGGCGGGACATTGGGGAATATATCCATACAGCGAGAAGCAGTCGGAGCGCATCTATCCGTTCAAAAGTTCTTTCCGCGAGACAGATGATTCCAAGGAATTCGTCTACGATCCGGAAAATATTCAAGCGGACTATAACGGAAATACGGTATCTCTGAAGGGGATACCTGCTTTCGCGGAGAATGCGCGGGAATTCGGCAAATTCAATTGGGATATCGGTTTGGATAAGGATCGGATCGTATTGTCAGCTTCCGGTATCACGGATACCACGGGATTCAAACTCTGGCTTTATCCATTGTATAACTGGGCGGATCTGGATGGCCGGATGTGGCCGCTGGGATACCAGGTTGCCGGGTGGGGTGAAGCTGGTGTGGTTGGACTTTGCGACAGCAGGAATCGCATGCCGCGCCTGAGAATCGAGGCGCCGGGCGGGAAAGTGCGCGTGCGAAGCAGTCTCGATAACACACATGGAGGCGCCCGTCGCTTGGAGGTGGAATCTTTCGGTCAGGGTCGCGCCGCGAAAATGATCTTGCAGTTGATTCCTAATCCGGGACAGGTTTCCCACACTTTCGTTTCCGTGCCGGCCGCCTCCGTGGCGCTTGGCCGCATGGCCAATGCGGTGTGTACTGTGGTTGACAAGACCGCGCAAGCCTGGCCCGCGGTGGCCGGGGTGATTCCGAACACATATCATTTGGACACACTGGAACCGTGCCTGAGGGAGGCAAACTATGCGGCCGGATGCTATATGCCAAGAACAGCAATGCTCCTGTGCGCCGCTTCGCTGGAAACCGGCGATCGCCGGTATGTTGACGTGATGTTTACCGCCCTGGAGAAA
>JAHIJO010000194.1 GCA_018898455.1 Verrucomicrobiota bacterium
GACGGATAAACTATGGATTGCAAACCCGCTGACTGGATTCACGGACATAATGATCCGGCGCTACATCGAACAGAACGGGCTCCAGGAACACCCGGCCAAGTCCGCCGGCGCCTGCACCATAGGTTGTCTTTTCTGCGGAGGCGGCGCTCAATTCACGAACAGCGGATTCCCGATACTCCGCCGGCAGGCACCGGACCTATGGCGCTGGTTCATGGTGGAGGCAGGCGCCGGGGAAATCATCCTGGCCGTCAAGCATGATAAACCGCTTGCCGCGATCCGTGACACGCTGGCCCAAATGGGAGGACTTGCGGCTGTTGCGGAAAAGACGCCATGGATTTTTGACTTCCTGGCAATCACGCCACGGCAAGGTTATTTGAAATGATCGAAAAAAGCTTGTCGCTGGGCCTGGTACTTTGCGCGAGAGCAGGTGACGGCCGTCAATGGCTTGTTCCGTGGAACCGTGGAAGCCGCTGGCTGTTCACCGCTCTGATAGGCCAAGACAAGCCCCAGCCGCCCCGCCCCGCCGTGTACACGCATGACCCGCCACCCCAAACCCTGCCCGGTAGAGATCGGCAAGCCGTGGACGCCACAGGCCCAGCTCGCGCGCGGGAAGGAGGCGACCGGCTGGCCCAGCGCCACGATGCCCGGCAACGCTTCAGGCGATAGCCCTGCTGCCGTATATTCGGGTCTATCTCCCCAGATCAATACACGGACACCCCCGGCAGGAGATCGGGCTTTTACGCTGGCATAATCCATGCGCGATGACTTTTGAATGTCAACAAGTGTCACCAGCACCACCAGCCTAAAAAAGTTTGTTGACATTTGTTGACATTTGAACCGCTTAAAACGGCTATAATCTGCCATTATGCGCAAAAACAGGGGAATGAAAAAAAAGCATGGAAGACCAACGAAAACGCTATATTTATCAATGCTTTAAGCTTGGAGCGGGTGAAGGGAATTGAACCCTCGCCACCAGCTTGGAAGGCTGGAGCTCTACCATTGAGCTACACCCGCATCAAGTTTGCTTTAATTCTCCTAAAAATCGCTTTGCGCCTCTAGCCTTAATCCGTTTTTCAAGATTTCTTGCTTCCAACCGCGTTTTACACCATTTAGAAAATACCGTTCGCCAATCAGCCGCTTGAGCCGTCCATGCACCCTGTCCAGCGACATGTTGCTTGAGTCGTTTAACAGGAATCCCTGAAAATCCGGTGTAATATTGGTTCACTTGCTTTGAATAGAGGATATACACATCATAACTCATGCCGCTATTCCACCATCTGATGAACCATCTAGCCACCAGCCCCGCGCAACGCGGGACAAGCTTGGAAGCCTGTGGCGCGTCACGCGCCAGCTGGAGCTCTACCATTGAGCTACACCCGCTTGAACCATGAACCGCGCCTTGTTGGCCACGGAAAGTAGTGTATGCATCCCCAGCCATGGGTCAAGCATTTCTCGCAACCCTGCCGGAAACAGCCGGTGGTCCAGTCGTTCAAAACCAGGGCACGCACTTCGCGGAAGGCCTGACATTCACAGGCCGCTTTGACCTCGTCGTATTGGGATGCCGGATGACAACTGGACGGAAGCCTGTTTTTCCCGGGAATACGGCTTGGAAGTCCCCGCCCCGCCATGGTATAGTAATTTTTAAATTCTGTGTCTTTCATCGCCAAATTCAGATCCAGGAACAGGAGATATTATGCGCAAAACGATTCCCATGCTGATGTCGATCTTATTGATTATCGGTTTCGCCGGATGCGGCGGGAAACGCGAGGCCAAGCCGGCGCCATCCCGAACAACAATCGCCGTGATTCCCAAGGGGACCACTCACGAATTCTGGAAATCGGTCCATGCGGGCGCCAACCAGGCGGCCAAGGAGCTCGACGTGGATATCATCTGGAAAGGCGCACTGAAGGAGGATAACCGCGAGGCCCAGATTGCAGTCGTCGAAGATTTTATCAGCCGCCGGGTTTCCGGAATCGTCATGGCCCCGCTGGACGACACCGCCCTACGCGCGCCGGTGGCCAGCGCCGTCCGCAACGGCATCCCGGTCGTCATTTTCGACTCCGACCTGAAGAGCGACCTGATTGTCAGCTTTGTCGCCACCGATAATTACCTGGGCGGCAAGCTGGCGGGCAAGCGTCTGGCCGAACTGCTCGACGGCAAGGGAAAAGTGGCCATGCTGCGTTACCAGGAAGGCTCTGCCAGTACCATGCGCCGGGAACAGGGCTTCCTGGATGCCATAAAAGACTATCCCGGCATCGAGATTGTCAGAGCCAACCAGTATGGCGGACCGACGACTGAAACCGCCTATCAGGCCAGTGAAAACATGCTGGCACCCTTGAAAAACCCGAAGGGTGGCCTGACTATCCAGGGCGTTTTCGCTCCGAACGAATCCACGACGTTCGGCATGTTGCGCGCGCTCCAGGACGAAAGCCTGGCCGGCAAGGTGCGCTTTGTGGGTTTTGACAGCTCGGTCAAGCTGGTGGAAGCCCTGCGCCTGGGACACATCGACGGCCTGGTGCTCCAGAATCCCATTCGCATGGGCTACCTGGGCGTCAAAACCATGGTCGAACATCTCCGCGGCCAGACGGTAGAAAAGCGGATCGACACCGGCGCCACGCTGGCCACGAAAGAGAACATGGATCAGCCGGAAATTAAGGAACTCCTGGAACCGAAGCTTTGATCGGATCATTTTGACGGGATAGGCAGGATTTGGAGTGCGCAAGCCACGCTTGCGCCTTGGGGCCGGAAGCCATGATTCCGGCGGGGAAAGCGGGGAGCCCAGCTCCCGCACTCCAAAGACAATGCTGATCAGACTGTTAAATTATCATGTCAACGCCATCACAGTCAACCGCGCCGGAACCGCCGCTGCTCGATATGCGGAACATTCGCAAGCAGTTCGGCGCCACGCTGGCCCTGGACGGCGTGGACCTGACCGTGCCGGCCGGTGAAGTCCATGCCGTCGTCGGCGAGAACGGCGCGGGAAAGAGCACGCTGATGAA
Organism: Verrucomicrobiota bacterium; assembly: GCA_018898455.1. Lineage (GTDB taxonomy): Bacteria > Verrucomicrobiota > Kiritimatiellia > JAAZAB01 > JAAZAB01 > JAHIJO01. The sequence continues at coordinate 3,000 of JAHIJO010000194.1, forward strand.
AATTCTAGCCGGAGTAATTCCGCCCGACCAAGGAACAATTAAAATCGCCGGCCGTGATTTCCGGCCAACTCACCCGCTGGACGCCCGCCGAGCCGGCATCGCCATGATCTACCAGGAACTGTCGCTCGCTCCCCATTTATCGGTCGAGGAGAACATCATGCTGGGTATGGAACAGACCCGCTGGGGTTTGCTTCGCCGGGCCGCTATGCGCGAGCGCGTCCAGGATGCGCTCGCGCTGCTGAATCAGGCGCCATTGAATCCGAACACGCGGGTGGGCAACCTGCCGCCGGCGATCCAACAGCTTGTGGAAATCGCCCGGGCCCTGGCCATCGGATGCCGGGTGCTGGTATTGGATGAACCCACCAGCAGTTTAACACGGGAAGACGCTGAAAAATTGTTCGAGGTCATCCGGCGCCTGAAAGCCCAGAAACACGCTATCATTTATATTTCCCATTTCCTGGAAGAAGTCCAGCAGATCGCCGACCGTTGTTCCGTTCTGCGCGACGGACGGACCGTCGGTTCCGGCCTCGTGGCGGCAACGTCAGTCAACGAAATCATCCGTCTGATGGTTGGCAAGAAAATCGAGCAACTATATCCTCGCTCACCGCGAACACCGGGAGATATCATTCTCAATGTCCGCGATCTGGCCGGTCCCCAGAAGCCGGAATCCGCCGGCTTGATCCTGCGACGCGGCGAAGTGCTGGGCATCGCCGGACTTGTCGGCGCCGGGCGCACCGAGTTTCTCCGAGCCATGTTCGGCCTGGACGCCATCCGGCAAGGAGCCATCACCCTCGGCCTGTATAGCGGACCGGCCTCCCCGTCACGGCGATGGAGCCAAGGCATGGGTCTGGTCAGCGAAGACCGCAAAAACGAAGGCCTGGCGCTTGCACTCAGCATTGCTGACAATATGACGCTGTCAAAACTGGAAGACCTGGGGCCAGGCGGACTGATTCTGCCTTCACGGCAGACAGCCGTCGTCCGGACCCAGATTGACAAACTTGGCATTCACTGTCGGGGTCCGGCTCAGAAGGTTGGGGACCTTTCCGGCGGCAACCAGCAGAAAGTGGCGCTGGCCCGGCTGCTGTACCACGACGTGGATATCCTGCTCCTTGACGAGCCGACCCGCGGTATCGACGTGGCCAGCAAGGCCCAGATTTACGGGCTGATCGACAAACTGGTGTCCCAGGGCCAACCGCCGAAAGCAATCCTCATGGTCAGCAGTTATTTACCGGAACTGCTGGGCGTGTGCGATCGCGTGGCCGTTATGTGCCGGGGACGGCTTGGGCCGGCGCATGCGGTGGGGGCCACCGACGAACACCGCCTGATGCTCGAGGCTGCGACGGGGGAAGCGGCCGCGTGACTATAGTGATACAGATTATTAACCACAAAAGATCGCAAAGGTCGCAGAGAAAAATTAGGATAAACTTTGCGTTTTTTGCGGTTAAGTGTCCCTTCTCTAAGTCCAGATCGCCCGCCGTTTTGGAAGGGTAATCCGCGATGGATAGACATCACAGCCTTATATCAGCTGGACACTGGCTTCGCAGTCACTTGGGAATCAACCGGATCGGACCCGTGCTGGGGCTGCTGGCCGTGTATGGGCTGTTCATGCTCATCGGTCCGGACAGTTTCTGTTCCGGCTACAACCTGGAAACCATCGCCCGTCAATCCACCATCACCGGCATGGCCGCGTTGGGCATGACGATGGTGATTATCCTGGGCGGGATCGACCTGTCCATCGGCTCCGTGATTGCCCTGGGAACGGTAGCCATCGCCGCATTGCTTCAGGCCGGCTGTTCGCCGCTGGTAGCGGCGCTCGGCGGCATCCTGGCCGGCGCGCTCTGCGGCTTGTTTAATGGCCTGTTGATCACGCGCCTGCGCATGGTACCCTTCATCGTGACGCTCGGCACCCTGCTCATGGTGCGGGGCACGGCCAAGGGGCTGGCCCATGAGCAGAAAATCGACGCTCCCATAACCTGGCTCAACAACCTCCTGGCCGCCATCGGACCAAACGATCCGCAGATCCTGGTGCCTTGGGGTGTCTGGCTATTGGTGGTTCTGTCATTGGTGGTCGGCGGGATGCTGAGATACACGCAATTCGGCCGGCATATTTTCGCGGTCGGGTCCAATGAACTCACCGCGCGCCTGTGTGGCGTGGCCGTGGAACGGGTCAAACTTATCGTCTATACCCTGTGCGGTCTGTTTGGCGGACTGGCCAGCCTGATGCAATTTTCACGTCTGACGGTGGGCGATCCCACGGTTGCGGTAGGCCAGGAACTGGATGTCATTGCCGCCGTCGTCATCGGCGGCGGCAGTCTTTCAGGCGGCGAGGGCTCCATCCTGGGCACCCTGATCGGCGCGCTGATCATGACCGTGATCCGCTCGGGCTGTTCCCAGATGGGCCTGCCCAACTGGGTTCAGGAGATCGTTACCGGCTTAATCATCGTCCTGGCCGTCACCCTGGACCGCCTGCGGCACCGGGCAATTCATTAGACCCCGCCGCGGGCGGCTTTTTCTGTAGCGGCGGGCTCTGACCGCCATCGTTCTTTCGGCGACCAGAGGTCGCCGCTACAACAGGATTGAAATTCTTAGGCATTAAATTAGGTCCTGCCGGGGGCTAATTTATCTTCGTGCACTTCACGATCTTCGTGGTTAATCTATTACTCCATGGATCAGATCAAGAAAATTCTGGCGCCGGGAAACATCCGCTCCTGGCGAAAAAAGGTGGCCCGATCCAACGGCACCGTGGCTGTTGTGGCCGGATCGTTCGACATTTTCCAACCAGGCAACCTGCAGGCCATCCGTACGGCGGCCAAACAGGCCTCCCATGTCTGCATTGTGGTTGACGCGGATACGAACCAGCAGAATCGTGGATGGGCATGGAATTCCGCGGAGGTTCGGATGGAACTCGTCTCGCACCTCCGCGATGCCACCGTGGTTCTCCAACTCGCGGCAAATCAAGCGCAAGCCGGATTCCAGGACCTGCGTCCGTATCGCCTGGTGGATTGCATGAGCCGACCGGCCGAGACAACTCTTTACCAGATCGCACGCACCATGGCTGAAAGCGTCATGGACCTGTCACCGATCCTGGGGTGTTTCACGCCGGACATCTCCGCCCGGATCCTCCGCGACGCCACGCCCGTGCCGATCGATCCCGGCATCTGCGCTCCCCTGCCCGGCCCGGCGGACCTCGACCGGCTTCAGCAGAACCGCACGGGACGGGTCCTAGTCACAGTCAACGGCTGTTTCGACATCCTGCACCTGGGACATCTGCGGATGCTGGCCGAGGCTCGGCAAAAAGGCGATGAGCTCATCGTGCTGATCAACGACGACGCCTCGGTGCGCGCATACAAGAATCCGACGCGTCCGGTTTTTCCAGTTCATTTCCGGATTACGGCCTTGCAGGCGCTGACTTCCGTATCTCTGGCCTATCCCTTTTCCGGCGACAATCCGCTGGATCTAATCGCAAAAATCAAGCCGGATATCCATGTCAAGGGCGGCACCTACGAGGAAAACCGGGTCCGGCGGGAACGGGAGCTGCTGGCAAGCTGGGGCGGGCGCCTGGAGTTCTGCCCTCTGGTGGAAGGCTACAGCACGACAGCCATGATCAAGCGGACGGGGGGATGATCAAGCTGAACCAGAACGACAGGCCGGGCCAGAATCCCAAGCGGCACCGGCAATGTAGCGACGGTTCGCCAGAACCGCATCAGGATCTGGCCGGACAATGATTTTTATTCATCCTCATCCCCGTCAACGGATGATTTACTCAGGATCATCCGGACAATCGCGGCAATCACGAGATAGATCAGGGCGGTGATAATACCGTAAAAGAACATTTTTCGCAGGTCATCGTAAGATGACGGCACAACATCATCCTGTCCGGGCAAGGCGCCCGGCCCGTAATACAGCATCACCAGCGCAATCAGCATCGCGGGGATCGGCACGACGATCGCCAGTACCCGCTTGACATAGCCGGGCACCGGCAGAAAACCCAACAGCCGGAGGATGCCGGCCGTGGTACCCGTGCCCACCGCGAATGCCACGGCCATTTTGACAAGATGCTCGTTCATTCAAAGGTAATGGCCGCAAAGATTGGATATTGCTTGATCTTTTCGCGGCCTTTCAAGGATGCCAATTCGATCAGGAAAGCTATTTCCTCGATGCGGGCGCCAAGCTTTTCGATCAGGCCGGCGGAAGCCGCCGCCGTGCCGCCGGTCGCCAGCAGGTCGTCCAAGAGGAGCACGGAATCACCCGGTTTGAGAGCATCAGTGTGCATGGTCAGCGTCGCGGAACCGTATTCCAACTGGTAGGATTCCTCGATCGTGGTGAAGGGCAGTTTGCCTTTCTTGCGGATGGGAATGAATCCGGTTTTCAGGGCGCGAGCTACCGCGCCGCCGAAGATGAATCCGCGGGCATCCACGGCCGCCACGGCGTCTATTTTTTTTCCTTTATGACGCGCACAAAGAACGTCAATCGCGGCTTTAAACAGTTTCGGGTTTGCCAGGATGGGGGTGATATCCCGGAACAGGATGCCCTTGATGGGAAAATCCGGAATATTGCGAATTGCTTTTTTCAGCTTTTTGATTTTGGCTTCGTGCATGGCGCCTCCTGTGATTTGGGTTGACTCGATTAATGCACCGGATACTAGCACCTCCTGCCGTCACAGACAAAATATTTTTGACAGAATTAACAGGATGGGCGGGATTGCCCCGTCTGCGGCAAATGAGCCACTTGCCTGGCGACGTGGCATAATGGAAGACCAGTACTTACCGTACAAAAGGATGCGCCAGTCGGCAGGCGTTGGCATAGGTCTGTTCAGCCAACGCCTCTAGCGAAACGCATCGGAGCCGGGCCACGGCTTCCGCCACCCGAACCAGGTTTTCCGGTTCGTTGATGTCGCTCGCCATGCCCACGGGAACCAGGTCGGGACTGTCGGTCTCGATCAGTAAGCGTTCCGCTGACACTACAGCCACGGAGCGATGCCCCCGCCGGTTACCCGATCGGGTAATGACCCCGCTGAACGACAGGTAAAATCCCAGGGATTCCAGTTCACCCACCAAGTCCGGCGGACCGGAATAGGAATGCAGAATCCCACCGGCAACGAGTCCTCCTTCCACCTTCAGCAGTTCCAGCAGGCGCCCCCAGGCTCTCCGGCAATGAATGGAAACGGGGCGCCGCAGTTTCCGGGCCAGGCGCAGTTGGGCCAGAAAGACTTCCTCCTGTTCGGCATCGTTGCGTTCTGGCAGGGCATGATCCAGCCCGATTTCGCCTACCCCGGACGGCGTGCCAAGCAGAAACTTTTCCAGCGATTCGAGCCAATGCGCGCTCTGCCCTCCCAGATACCAGGGATGCACACCGAAGCAGGGAACAATCTCCGGATGGTGTTCCGCCAAAAGCCGGACAGCCTCCCAATCCTTTTCATGAATGCCGCAGCATAGCAGCCGGCATACGCCGGCGATCCGGGCCTTTTCCAGAACTTGCGGCAGACGAATAGCCAGGCATTCATCCTGGAGATGACAATGAGCGTCGAATAATTGCATCATAACTCTTTTTGTCTTCGTGCCCTTCGTCCTGGTAAATCAGATTATTCAAGCTTCTGATTTTCCATCACCATAGCTGCGTTGCGCTGGAGCCGCTTGAGACCAAGCCGATGGACGGCGGTGCCGGTAAAGCGGAGATCAAAGTCGGCTTCCGTCATCGCCAGGCAGGCTTCCGGTGAAGGCAACGGCGGATCCGACGCGGCGAATTGCGACATGATACCCTCCGCGTCCGTCCGATTGCGAGGACATACCTTTGTGCATCGGTCACATCCAAACAGCGACACTCCCAACAAGGGCCGGAGCGCCACCGGAATTTCGCCCTTATGTTCGATCGTCAGATAGGATACGCACCGCCGGGCGTCCACGAAACCATCGGACTGGATGGCGCCGGTGGGACAGGCCTCCACACAAAGACGGCAAGCGCCGCACCGGTCAGAAATCGGAGGCGATGCTTCCAGCTCCAAGTTGACCAGCAATTCACCCAGGAACAGGCAACAGCCGAACTCCGGATGGACGAGGCTCCCCTGCCGCCCGATCCATCCCAGTCCAGCGCGGCAGGCCCACTCACGCTCAAGCAAGGGGGCGGTATCCACGCAGACCCGCGAAAGCAGGGGAACAGACACTTGTCCACGGATCGATTCCGCCAACTCCTTCAGCTTGCCACACAGTATGTCGTGATAGTCTTTACCCAGGGTATAATTGGACCAAGGGTCCGACCGCGAGGCCGAAGGATAGCGCGCGGCCGCCACTATGACCGATTTGACGTACGGCGCCAGCAGGGACGGATGCGAGCGAAGCACCTCGTTTCGAGCAAGATAGGCCATATCACCCGCATAACCCCGCGCCAGCCATTCCTGAAAACGGTCAAACGTTTGAATGGGCCCTACGGACGCGAATCCGGCGACGGCGAAGCCAAGCCGTTGGGCTTCTTCTTGAATAAATGATTCAAGATGCATGGAACAACCTGCAGTCAGAGGTCAGGAAGAATGTCGGCCAAGGCACTTGCCAAGAGGGCATAAGTTAAAGCGATATATTGTGATTTGCATTTGATTATTCTGTCCTTCTGATCTCTGATCGCTGACCTCTGGCCTCTTTTACGATCCGTTCCGCCACTTCCTCCACGGTCTTCCCGGTGGTATTCACCTGGCAGGGAATCGCGTCATACAGCGGCTGGCGCTGGGCCAGAAGATCACGGATCGCGGCGGCGGGATCAGGCTGATTCAACAGCGGGCGATGAGTGGAATTACCGACCCGGCGCAGAATCTCATCCGGCGCGGCGGAAAGGCAGACTACCAGGCCGGATTGACTGAACTCGCGGATATTATCCGGATTCAGCACAATGCCGCCGCCGGTGGCGACGACAAGGTTTTCCTTCCCGGCAAGCTCCTGTACCATGGCTCTTTCCATTGTCCGGAAGCGGGGTTCGCCGTCCTCGGCAAAGATGCGTGTAATCGGCTTGCCGACGCGGGCTGCGATCCGTTCATCCATATCCACAAAACGATAATGAAGCGCTTGGGCCAGCCGCTTCCCCACAGCGCTCTTGCCCGTGCCCATGAAGCCGATGAGGATGATGTTGGTCTTTTTCACAGTTTTTTGTGTCCAGCCTTCGTAGCCAAGGGCTTTACTACGACGGAGTCGACCCTTTTTGTGGCAATAGGCTTAAAATACTCCATCAGAATCCCACCGGCGGGCGGGTCAGCCATGACAAATAGAAGAACCACAACACCTTCCCGCCCAAAATCCAGAGGAGGGCCGCCAGCGCCAGGTAGGGACCGAAAGGAATGCGACTGCCAAATGATTTCCGCCGCGCCAGCACAAAGCTCACGCCCACCGCGGCCCCGAACAGGGAAGCGATCATGACCACAAACAGGACGGCCTGCCAGCCCAGGAAGGCGCCGATGGCGCCCAGCAGTTTGACGTCCCCCATGCCCATGGCTTCTTTGCGAAAGGCCAGGGTGCCGAGTGTCGCGACGCTCCAGAGCAACAGGCCGCCGGCCACCAGGCCGATCATCGACATCTTGAAACCGGCATAGGCGGTTTCCTGGCCATGGATGGATGGGAATAACAGGCTGAGCACTGGGCCGATCAGCATGCCGCCGACGGTGATCCGGTCGGGAATGATCATGTGGTCGAAATCGACAAAACTGCCGATAACCAGGCCCGTTGCCATGAGCCAATAAATCGGAGTTCGCCAGTCCCATCCATAAACTCGCCAGATCAGCAGAAAACACATGGCCAGCACCAGTTCGACCAGGAAATACCGGCCGGAAATGGCACCGGCGCATTGGCGACATTTCAGACGCAGGAGGAACCAGCTCACCAGCGGAATATTATCGTACCAGGCGATCATCTGGCCGCAATGCGGACAATGAGATCGAGGCGTAACAACAGACTCATCCCGCGGGATGCGGAAGATGCAGACATTTGCAAAACTGCCGATACACGCCCCCCAGAGAAAGGAAAGGATGGATAAATACCAATCAACATACACGAAGGGAATCATTTGCATGCCGACACTATAGCGGAAGACCGGAGGGATGAAAACGACTTTTTATCAGCATAGATTCTATTACCTGAAAATTGCACGGAGGCGTGCAATTTTCACCCTCCGGGCCGTCGTAACCCCGCATTAATGCGGGGTTACAAGGGGTTAGATTAGGCGGTTCTACCGCAACTTTGCCGTTCTAGCGAACGGCCGCTACAACAATTTGACACGCCTGCAATCCGTCAACCGACGGATAGCATTGCAGGCAAGTGTAGAGCCGGTTCGATCCCGACGCTTCGAAAGGTCGGGAGAGAACTGCAACGGATTGAAATTCCTATACGTCAAGTCGGCGGAACAGATCGGGTTGCGGCTATAAAATACAACCTCTTCTACAGAACTTGCTTAACAGCAAATGACCCCGCGGAAGCCGCCTGCGTCCGTCAGCCGACGGACTACGAAGGCCAAGAGCCGCGAGGTCATTCACTTCTGAATAAACTGTAATTCGGTCTTTCTTCGCGTCACACCCGGTCATTACGGCGCGCCGAGCGGATAGGGACCGCCCATTGAATAGCCCGAGCCCGAGAACCAAACGTACCAGTTCCCGGACGCCACCATGGCGGGATCGACCTTGCGGTCACCGTCAAGATCACCCGCCACCGGCGACCCGCCGGTCACGGCCAATTGATACGGTCCGCCCTGGGAATAGCCCGAGCCCGAGAACCAGATGTACCATTGCCCGGCGGCTACCATGGCCGGGTCAGCCTTGCCGTCGCCGTCGAAATCACCGGCCAGCGGCGACCCGCCGGGAACCGCAAACATTGCGGTCACGACAGAATAGCCCGAGCCCGAAAGTAAGATATACCAGTTGCCCGAAGCATACACCATGGTTGGATCCACCTTGCGGTCGCCGTCGAAATCGCCGACCACCGGCGTGGTTCCAGAGCCGCCCAGCATATACGGTCCGCCCTGGGAATAGCCCGAGCCCGAGAACCAGACGTACCAGTTCCCGTACCCATCCATCATTGCCGGATCGGCCTTGCCATCGCCATCGAAGTCGCCGGCCACCGGCGACCCGTTAAGCCCGCTCCCCAACGGATAGGGACCGCCCATTTGATAGCCGCTTTGCGAGAACCAGACGTACCAGTTCCCTTCGCTGTCCATCGTGGCCGGGTCGGCCTTGCCGTCCCCGTCGAAGTCGGCCGCCATATTATTGGAATCCGGGCTCGCCCAGCCCGTGCCCGAGGCGCTGAATTCGCTGGTCCCGATCGCGTTCACGGCCTTGGCCCAGTAATAATAGACGACGCCCAATTCCGCCGTCGTGTCGTCATAACCGACGGTGGTCGCATCGCCGAGCTTGGTCGCCGACCCTGAACTGCCGCTCGTGTTCCGATACACCTCATAAGACGTCGCGCCGGTCGCGGTGCGCCAGGTCACCTGAACCTTGTCGGAATAAGTTCCCTGACTGGCTTTGAGGGCGGTCGGCGCGCTGGGCACCGTGTCCGGCGTGACCACCGAACCAATCGTGGAAGCCAACACGCCGACGAAAGCGCTGGGCTTGTCCCCCAACGTCACTTCTGTGAAAGTGCTCTTGGGTGACTTAGGCGCCCGCACGCTGGCCTTGCCGTCGGCGTCGTACACGATTTCCATTGTGAACCGACCGGCGATATACGAGTTGTTGGCGAATTTCAACCCGTCGAACCAGATGTGGCCGGTGTACATGGTCTGCAGGTGAAAGATTTCAATATCCTCTTCCAGCAGATACAGCTCGTCGCCGGTGTCCGGGTCGTACAGAATCAGCGTGTTTTCACCCGAGGCCGTCGTGCCGGCGATCACCAGCTTGTCACCCAACGCCTCAATGAGCGTCACCGTCGAAATTTTCTCCAACTCAATGATCTCTACCGTCGGGTAATATTGAAGGAGCGTCTTCTCCCCGCTCCAGTTCCCGGACGTCACAAACACCTTGTCGGCAATACCGTTCTTCGATGTCGTGACATATTGACGGATCAGGGCGCCGTTGCATTGGCTGAATCCGCTGGACCAGGTGTCGCCATGTCCTGCCATCACCTCATTCACGTCATATTCCGGCGTGAAGATTTGTTCATATTGGTAGTCTGGGGGGGGCAGTTCTATGTAGCCGGGTGGTGGTGGTGGTGGTGGTGGTGGTGGCGGCGGAGTTGGGCCGGCTGAATAATAATTGGAATTACCGATAAACGGGAATGAAAACTGCGGACTGCTTATATC